>NZ_JBHZBX010000004.1:0-286013 GCF_042755165.1 Nocardia sp. NPDC059177
GCTGAACTGACGCGACTTCTTCTGTGCCACAACAACTCCGTTCAGTTACCCAAATTCTACTTTGGGCCACTGTCCGAAGAACTTCGGGCACCTCACCATGCGTTCGAGGTGCGCGCCGGTGAACACGCGATGCCGATGCTCGGTGACAAGAACCAGGCGAGCGCGGAGGACGAAACACAGTGTCTACCAGTACGAAACACGGTTGCAGTCAGCCATAGGCTATTGCTATCTTTATGGTGTGTACCTCCGATACCAGTACCGCCTCAACCCCACCCCGGGGCAACAGATGGCACTGGCGCGTGCGTTCGGATGCGCGCGGGTCGTCTACAATGACGCGATCGCCACACGCAAGCAGGCCCGGCGGGACGGACTGCCGTACCCGAAGGACGGCGAACTGTCGAAAGCCCTGACCGCGGTGAAGAAGACACCCGAGCGTGCATGGCTGACCGAAGTATCGTCGGTGGTGCTGCAACAGGCTCTCGCTGACGCGAACACCGCCTACCGCAACTTCTTCGCCTCGATCACCGGCAAACGCAAGGGTCCCAAATTGGGGGCACCCCGGTTCAGGTCGCGTCGCGACAATAGGCAGACGATCCGGTTCGTCCGAGGCGCCCACTCCGTCACCGCTGGCGGGAAGCTGCGCCTGCAGAAGATCGGCGACGTGAAAGTCCGCTGGTCTCGCGAGCTGCCGTCGGAGCCGTCGAGTGTGACTGTTGTCAAGGACGCGGCCGGACGATACTTCGCTTCGTTCGTTGTCGAGGTCGATCCGGCCCCGTTGCCGGAGGCCGACACCGAAGTCGGTATCGACCTCGGACTCGCGACGTTCGCGGTCTGCTCGGACGGGAAGACCATCACCTCCCCGAAGTTCTTTCGCCGTGCCGAACGGCGTGTGCGGAAAGCGCAACAAGCTATGTCCCGCAAGGACAAAGGTTCGAAGAATCAGAACAAGGCACGTATTCGTGTCGCCAAGGCCCACGTGCGGGTGGCCGACGCCAGACGCGATTTCGCACACAAACATTCCACGACACTGATCCGCGAGAACCAAGCGGTGTATGTCGAGGATTTGTGTGTGAAGGGTTTGGCGCGGACTAGGTTGGCGAAGTCGGTTCATGATGCTGGGTGGGGCATGTTCACCCGGATGTTGCTGGAGAAGGCTGCCCGGTACGGGCGGATGGTGGTGAAGGTCGACAGGTTCTTCCCGTCGACTCAGATGTGCTCGGACTGTGGGCGGGTGGACGGATCGAAACCGTTGTCGGTGCGTACATGGGCCTGCTCGTGTGGGGTGGTCCACGACCGTGATCTGAACGCCGCGAAGAACATCCTCGCCGCCGGACGGGCGGAGAGGCTAAACGCCTGCGGAGGGACTGTAAGTCCTGCCGCCTAGCGGAAGGCACGTCCCTGTGAAACAGGAACCCACCGAGAGCGCCTGTGAGGGCGCTGGTAGGAATCTCCCCTTCAGGGAAGTGGCCGTCAATTCGAGACAGAGCATCCGTGTATAGACGAATAGCACGGCAGCGAACACCGCAGGCTGACCCGCATCACCCTGGCCGGGGAGATCCCCGTCGGTGTCGACGGCGCCTCCAGCACGGTGATCGCCGGTGACGCGGCGCCCTATGTGCGGGCCCCCTGGCAGCGTGCGGCCTAGGAATTGACCACCACCGCAACACCTGCCGAGCCTCGGGTCCCCGGACCGGTGCCCGGGATGGATTACCCTTCGTCGACACGCACGTCCGGTGATCACGCGCGCCCAGGTCCCGACCGGCCCGGCCCGACGAGGGGATTCCCGTGAATTTGTGGAGTTATGTCCGGGGGCGGGGAGAGATGCTGAGCTTCCTGACCTATCAGCACGCCTCCCTGGCCTTCCAGACAGTGCTGGTCGGGACGGTCGTCGCGATCCTCATCGCGGTCACGGTCTACCGGCTGCCGCTGGCCTCGGCGCTCACACTCACCTCCAGCCGGGTCGCGCTGACCATCCCGTCGCTGGCGTTGCTGGCGCTGCTGCTCGTGCCGTTCGGGCTCGGTGTCGTCCCGTCGTTCATCATGCTGGCGTTCTTCGCCGCGCTGCCGGTGATCGGCAACGCCATCGTCGGCCTGCGCTCGGTGCCGGCCTCGGTGATCGAATCCGCGCGCGGAATCGGCTTGTCGCGCGGGCGGATCCTGCTCACCGTCGAGTTCCCGATCGCCTGGCCGGTGATCCTCACCGGCATCCGGGTCTCGACCCAGATGATCGTCGGTGTCGCGGCCATCGTCGCCTATGTACTCGGCCCCGGGCTCGGCTCGCTCATCTTCAACGGCCTGTCCCGCCTGGGCGGCGCCAACGCTCTCGAGATGGCGCTGACCGGCACCATCCTCATCGTCGCGATCGCGTTGGTGTTCGACGCGCTCCTCGTCCTGCTCGGACGACTCACCATCGCCGAAGGACTGTCATGACCGATGTGACCAGCCAGCCCGCCCCGGTGACCCCGCAGCGCACGGTGACCGGTGCGGCGATCACCCTCGACGGAGTCGTCAAGCGGTACAAGGGCCAGGACAAGCCCGCCGTCGAACGCCTCGACCTGGAGATCGAGGCCGGCGACATCGTCGCGTTCGTCGGGCCGTCCGGCTGCGGCAAGACGACCACACTGAAGATGATCAACCGCCTGATCGAGCCGACCGAGGGCCGGATCTTCATCGGCGGCCGCGATGTCACCCGGGAAGACCCCGACAAGCTGCGCCAGTCGATCGGCTATGTCATCCAGTCCGGTGGTTTGTTCCCGCACTGGTCGGTCGCCAAGAACATCGGCGCCATCCCGCGGGTGCTCGGTTGGGACAAGCAGCGCATCGCCGAACGCACCGAATACCTGCTGGACCTGGTCGGGCTGGACCCGGCCACCTTCGCCGACCGGCTGCCCAAGGACATGTCCGGCGGCCAGCAGCAGCGCGTCGGTGTTGCCCGCGCGCTCGCCGCCGACCCACCGGTGCTGCTGATGGACGAGCCGTTCGGCGCGGTCGACCCGATCACCCGGGTTCGCTTGCAGGACAGCCTGATCGCGATCCAGCACGAACTCGGCAAGACCATCGTCATCGTCACCCACGACTTCGAGGAAGCCACCAAGCTCGGCGACAAGGTACTCATCCTGTCCGAGGGCGGGCACATCGAGCAGTACGCGCGCCCGGAGGAGATCCTCACCGACCCGGCGACCCCGTTCGTCGAGGAATTCGTCGGCTCCGGCGCGAAACTGGCCTATCTCACGGTCTCGCGGGTCCGCGATGTCGACTACGACCCGGTCACCACCGCCCGGATCGGGGAAGCGGCGCCGACGGTGATCGGGCGGGCGAAAGCCGCCGGGCACACCTGGGTGGTGGTCGTCGACGAGTCGGGCCGCCCGCGGTCGTGGCCGTCGCTGACCGAGGTGGCGAGCAAGCCGGAAGTCTCCGACTACCTGGACCGCAGGCTGCCGGTGGTCGCCCAGTCCTCCACGCTCAACGACGCGCTCGACGCCATGCTGGCCGCCAGCCAGGGCGCCACCCTGGTCACCGACGGGCGCGGCGCGGTCGTCGGCTCGCTGAGTATCGGGTCGGTGACCGAGGTGATCCAGACCAAGCTGGCCGAGGGGCACGCCGCCGACACCGCATCCTCCTACGAGACCTACGTCGACGGGTCCGACCCGACACCGACCCCGGTCGTCGCCGCCGACGACGAACCCGGAACGGCCGAACCGTCGTGAACCGGCTGCGCCGCGTCCCGATCGACGTGTGGTTCGAGCCGATGATCATCGTGGTGATCGGCCTGGGCTACCTGTTGTGGTACCGGTCGACCACGTTCACCGCGACCGAGCAGGCCTCCCTGGGCTGGGACAACCTGCAGACCACGATCGGCGAACACATCCGGCTCACCGTGGTCGCCACCCTGATCGTGGTCGTGGTGGCGATCCCGCTCGGTATCGCGCTCACCCGGCCCGCGCTGAAACGGCTGGAACCGGTCGCGGTCAATGTGGCCAATATCGGTCAGGCCGCACCCGCGGTGGGCCTGCTGGTGCTGTTCACCTTCTGGCTCGGCACCGGATTCCGGACCGCGATCGTCGGCCTGGTCGTGTACGCGATCCTGCCGATCCTGCAGAACACCATCGTCGGGCTGCGCCAGGTGGATCAGCGCACGATCGAGGCGGCGCGCGGCATCGGGTTCTCGGCGGCGCGCACACTGGTGCGGGTCGAACTGCCGCTGGCGGTGCCGGTGATCCTCAACGGTGTGCGTACGGCCCTGGTCATCCTGGTCGGCACCGCGACGCTGAGCACCTTCATCGGCGCGACCAGCCTGGGCACCCTGATCACGACGGGCGTCACCCTGTTCCTGCCCAAGCTGCTCATCTCCGGCGCCGTCCTGGTCGGGCTGCTGGCATTGATCATCGACTGGCTCGGCCGGCTCGTCGAACTGGCCGCGACCCCCCGAGGTGTCTCATGAGACGAGCACGGCTGATCGGGCTGGTCGCGGCGTTCGCGCTGGCCGCCGGCTGCGGACTGGTGAGTTCCTCGGGTACCTTCCACGACGCGAGCCTGCCCGGCGGTGACCGGCCACTCGACGGTGCCGACCTGGTCGTGACCTCGAAGAGCTTCACCGAGGGGGTACTGCTGGGCAAGATCACCGCGACCTACCTGGCGGCGGCGGGCGCGTCGGTCACCGACCTGACCGGCGCGCCGGGTTCGGCGTCCTCGCGCCAGGCCCAGCTCAACGGCGACGCCGATGTGCTCTGGGAGTACACCGGCACCGGCTGGGTCAACTATCACAACGAGACCGAGACGATCGCCGACCCGCAGGAGTTGTGGCAGCGCGTCCACGATGTCGAGAAGGCCGACCACGACCTCGAGTGGCTGCCGCCGGCCAACTTCAACGACACCTACGCCTTCGCCGCCTCGGCACCCACCGCCGAACGGCTCGGGGTGACATCGCTGTCGGAGGTGGCCGCCTTGCCGGTGGCCGATCGCACCTTCTGCGTCGACGACGAATTCTTCAGCCGCTCCGACGGTTTCCTCCCGATGCTGCAGACCTACGGGATCCCGTACAACGACCCGAACGGCGTGCCCTCCGACAATGTCACCCGGATGGACGCCGGTGTCGTCTACACCGCCACCGCCAAGAGCGAGCCCTGCAATTTCGGCATGGTCTACACCACCGACGGCCGGGTGAAGAACCTGGATCTCACCGTCCTCGCCGACGACGAGAAGTTCTTCCTCCCCTACAGCGGGACCGCGGTCGTGCGCGGGGAGGTCATCGAGGCGCACCCCGAACTGCGCGAGCTTCTCGGCACCATCTCCGAACGCCTCACCGACGAACTCATGCAGGAACTCAACGGCCGCGTCGACATCGACGGGGAAGATCCCGCCGATGTCGCCTTCGACTGGCTGAAGAGCGAGAACTTGATCGAATAGGCCGGATCAGGCCGTACCGAGGACACTTTCGGGCGCCGGGGCGAAGGTCGCGCCGAGGTGGCGGACGAGGTCGTCCGCGGCGGCGGGCGACGCCGCGTAACCGAGATAGCCGTCGGGCCGGACGAGGTAGGCGGCGCCCGGTGCGCAGTGGTAGTGCCGGGCGAAGTCACCGTCGCTGTCGCGGATGACCGGCAGGATCGTCGGTGCGACAGCGGCTTCCGGCGTGGCCAGGAGATAGGTGTCGAGGTGGTCGTCGGTGAGCTTGCCGAGCAGCGTCACATGGCGCTCGATCTCGCCGAGCGCAGCCGCGTCACAGGTGTCGCCGGCATACCAGAGCAGCGTGTGGTCGGGCCCGGCGAGCAGGGGGAACAGCCGGAAGGCCGACGCCACACCGTCGCGGGTGAGACCGATCGCGTCGGGCGCGCGGCTGCCCGCGGTGGGAGCGGCCGCGCCGGTGGGGGATTCGGTGACGATCGGGCTGTCGCGGTAGTCGATCAGCAACTGGGCCTCGCGCAGCAGCACCCGTTCGGGATCCGATTCGCCGGCGCCGACGCCCTCCTCGGCGTCGCGCACGGTGCGGTCGACCACCTCCGTACCGACCGGTCTGCGTTCGGCGTCGTAGCTCGCCAGCAGCGACGGCGCGGCCACCTCGGCGACCGCCAGCGCCAGCTTCCAGGCGAGATTGTGCGCGTCCTGGATGCCGGTGTTCATGCCCTGAGCGCCGGTGGGCGGGTGGATGTGGGCGGCATCGCCCGCGACGAAAACCCGTCCGCGGCCGTAGGAGTCGACGATGCGGTGACTGATCCGGAACAGCGAGGACCAGCGCAGATGTGAGGCGGTCGTCGGTTCGGGCGCCAGCCGGTCGAGCACCGACTGGATATCGCGCAGCGACGGTCCCGGGCCGGTGGCCAGTCCGTGCTCGATCCGGTCTCCGTCGCCGGAGGTCTCGAGTTCCGGCGGCACCCGCATCGACACCCGGTAGCGCTGCCTGCCGGGCAGCGGAATACACACCAGGACATCGTCGGTGACGCCGTCCGTGCGATGCATCGACCGGATGTTGTAGCCGTGCGGCTGCGACCAGTCCAGCTCGACATCGCCGAGCATGTACTGCTCGGCGAAGGCCGCGCCCTCGAAGGACAAGCCGAGCGTCTTGCGGACGGTGCTGTGCGCACCGTCGCAGCCGACCAGATACCGGGTGCGGAGGGTGTGCGCACCGTCCGGGCCGGTGAGCACGGCGTCGACGCCGTCGTCGTCCTGGGTGAACCCGGTCAACCGCACGCCGCGCTCGACCCGCGTCCCCAGTGATGCCAGGTGCTGCCGCAGAATCCGCTCGGTCTCGTATTGGGGGAGCCCGAGGAACCCGAACGGCACCTCCGGGGGCAGGGCCAGCTCGAGCCGGTCCGCCTCGGCCCCGTTGACGTACACGATCTGCCCGCGCAGCACGATCCCGGCGTCGAAGACCTCCCGCAGGATGTCCATCGCCTCGAACAGTTCCAGCGTGCGGGGCTGGATGCCGACGGCTTTCGCGTAGTGCGGTGGTTCGGTCAGCGCGTCGACGATCCGGCAGCGCACCCCGCGCCGGACCACCTCGATCGCGGCGGCCAGACCCACCGGACCCGCGCCGACGATCAGCACATCGGTCTCGAACATGCGACATCACCTCACTGTGGAAGCCCCCGCCTCATGTTGTCCGCTGATCGTACGCCTGGCGTCGACCAGCGGAATCCCCGCTGACATCCAGTGAAGTACTGGCAACTGTACTCGGTGGTATGGTCGCTCCCGCGGTGCCTGCGACGACGCAGCCAGGGAAGGGTTCTCGAACATGGAACATCCGATCGAACGCCGCCGGTTCCTGCGCGCGGCCGGGGCGGGACTGCTCGGCGCGATGGTCTGGGAATCGCAGGCCGCGGCGGCACCGGCCACGCCGCCGGGTGTACGCAGCCCGCTGCTGTTCCACTCCCCGGCGGTCGAGCCGTTCGTCGACGAACTGCCGCGCCTGCCCGTGACGCGGGGCGAGCGCCTGGAACTCGTCGCGGAGTCCACCACCCACCGCTTCCACCGCGACCTGCCTGCCTCGCCCTCGCTGGGCTACAACGGCATGAGCTATCTGGGCCCGACCATCGAACATCGGGCAGGCACCCCGCTGCACCTGCGATTCGCGAACCGGATGACCACCCATCCGCTCGCCGCCGACATGGACACCAGCCTGCACGGCGTCGCCGAGAGCTTCCGGACCGAGCCGCCCTCGTCGCTGCACCTACACGGCGGCGTGACGCCACCCGGCAGCGACGGGCATCCCGAACAGCTGGTCTATCCCGGTGGCGACATCGACCACGACTTCCCCCTGGTCCAGGACACCGGTCACCTCTGGTACCACGACCACGCGATGGGCATCACCCGCGTGAACGTCTACGCGGGTCTGGCCGGAATGCTGTTGCTGCGCGACGAATTCGACACCGGCGAACCCGGCAACCCCCTGGGATTGCCGGCCGGCGAGTTCGAGGTACCGCTGGTCCTGCAGGAGAAACTGTTCACCGCCGACGGGCACCAGTCGGTCCGGTCGACCCCGATCGTGCCCGAGGGTAGCTGGGAGGGTGGCGCCGTCGGTGACATCGGCGTGGTCAACGGCAAGATCTGGCCGTATCTGCCCGTCGCGCGCGGCCTCTACCGGTTCCGGGTGCTCAATGCGGCGTCGTTCAGTGTGTGGAATCTGTTCTTCGGCAACCGGATGCGGTTCTGGGTGATCGGCAACGATCACGGCCTGCTCGACGCGCCGGTCCCCGCGCACGAACTGCGGCTCTCACCGGGGGAGCGGGTCGACCTGCTGGTCGACTTCGCCGAACTGGCCCCGGGCGAGACCGTGGAACTGCGCAACGACGAGGCGCCGGTCTTCCAGGCCGCGATCCTCGGCGAGGTCGCGATGCCGCGCTTCTGCCAGTTCCGGGTCGAGGACCGGCCGGGCTTCGCCGGCGGGGTGCCCGAACGTCTGCGCGGCGGGCCGGGACTGCCGCCGCCGCTGCCGCCGATCGAGACACCGACCGTGATCCGCACCGTCACCGTGAGTCAGCCCTACGAGCTGCGGGTGCCGCCGGCGATCATGTCGCTGAACAATCTCACCTTCGCCAGCACCGATATCGAGCTGCCGCGCCAGGGCACCGTCGAGCAGTGGAACATCGTCAACATCACCCCCGACCCGCATCCGATCCACCTGCACCTGGTCACCTTCCGGATTCTCGGCCGGACGCCGCTGCGCACCGTCGACTACCAGCTGGCCCATCCGCAGCCGCCGGTGGGGCAGAAGTGGGCGCCGCCGGCGGACGGGTTCCTGGCCGGGCCGATGGTGGCGCCGCAGCCGTGGGAAGCGGGCCACAAGGACATCGTGCGGGTCGACGGCGGCACCGTCACCAGCATCATCGTCCGGTTCCCGACCGCGGCGGAACTGGGCTTCGACCCGGACGCGCCGTTCCCGCGCCGGGCGGTGACCGAGCGTGCGGGCGCGGACACGCACACCGGGCATCGGACCACCGACCATGCTGGTCATCAGCACGACGACCTGCGCGGATACGTCTGGCACTGCCACCTGCTCGATCACGAGGACCACGACATGATGCTGAAGTACCGCATCGTGCCGTGACGGTTCCATACTTTCAGGTACTGAACACTATTCGGCGTAGTATGGTCGAGCCGATCGCAGTCAGCGAACGGACATGCTCACATCAGGAGGGCGGCAGTGGTCGAATCCGTCAAAGGCCAGGTCGAGCCCGCCGGGCCACCGGTGAAGTGCCCCACCGCCTTTCGCTACTGGGAGGCGCGCGACACCCCGCTGGTGCGCCGGGTCGAGCGCGTTTTCGAGACCGTGACCAGGCAGCGGCTGTTCCCCACCGACGAGCAGGCGATCGCCCTGTGCGAGGACCTGTTCAGCGGTGACCCGGTCGCCGAGCGCTTCGTCGCCGAGGTGATGCACGGCGAGATCGGGCCGAAGGCCGGGCGGGCGATGCTGGAGACGGCGCTGACCGAGGGCATCGACGCGGTACCGGACGCGCCGGAATCCATGCGCGCGCTGTTCGCCGAGTTCGAGACGGTGCCCGACTGGGTCGTCCCCGAACTGGTCGAACAGGGCGCGGCGATCTGGCGGCGCTGGGGCACCATGCTGTTCAGCTTCGCCGGCGCCGAAACTCTCGAGATGTACACCGAGGCCGCGGTCGCGACACCGCTGTCGCTGGCCGGTGGCTACGCCGGTGACAGTGCCCTGCGCCGCTTCCTGGAGACCTGCCGGTTCTGGATGGACGTCTCCGCGCGCGACGCCCTGCTCACTCCCGGCTCGGCGGGCCGGGCCACCGCGCTGAAGGTGCGGGTGATGCATGTCTCGGTGCGGGCGAAGGTCGGCGGCCATCCCGAATGGGATATCGAACGCTGGGGCCTGCCGATCAGCCAGACCTACCAGATGCTGACCCTGCTCGCCGGCAGCGTGACACCCGGCCTCGGCCTGTGGGCCCTGGGCTATCAGACGACCCCGTCGGAAATCCGTGCGCTGCTGCACTTCCAGAAGTACATGGGCCATCTGCTCGGCGTGCGGCTGCGCTGGTATCCCGACACCGTCCTCGACGGCCTGCGCGTGCTGGCGATGACCATCGCCTCGCGCTCCTACGACGCCGGTCAGCACGGGACCGAGCTGATCGAGTCGTATCCGGCGGCCTTCGCGCCTCGCGACGGGCACCGCGGCCTGGCCCGGTTGCGTGAGAAGTACAACTTCCGGATCAACTCGGTGTACTCCGCGATGTACATGGCGCCCGGCACCCGCCGCCACTACACGATGCCGCCCGCCTTCCCGTGGATCCTCATCCCGGTGCTGCGGTTCCCGCTGATCACCGTGATGGAGCTCGTGCGCCGGTTCTGCCCGCCGTTCGCGCGGGCACACGAGAAACTGATGCTGGCCCATCGCGAGAACTGGTACCGAGCCCAGATGCAAGGTCGCGAAGCGGCCTTCGACGCCAGCGGCGCCCTGCGCCGATGACCCCACCGAAAGCAGCCATGACCACCGCAGACATCGTCGAAGTATGGAACGGGCCGGGCCGCAGCGACGGCGAACTGACCCCGGTCGAGCCGCGCCACAACGGGTTACACGCCTCACCGAGCAAGCTCGCCTTCGAACACTGGTACTTCGACGCGCACCTCGACACCGGTCACGTGGTGATCGGGTTCCTCACCAAGCGCCGCCCCGAAGACCTGCCGCTGGCCCGGCCGTGGGTGGAGATGATGGTGTACGCCCCCGACGGCACCCGCCGCCAGGTGTCGAAGCGGTATCCGCATTCGGCGACCTCCTTCTCGCCGGATGCCTGCGATGTGCGGGTCGGTGCCAATACTGCGCGCACCGAATTCCGCGACGACGGCCTGCCGACCCATCATCTGCGGATGGCCGAGGACGGCCTGGTCTTCGACCTGCAGTTCCACAACGAGGTGCCCAGCTGGATGCCCGGCAAGGGCGAAACCCGCTTCGGCGCCAAGGATTCCTTCGGCTGGATGGTCGCCGCGCCGCGGGCGCGGGTGAGTGGCGCGATCGAGCTCGACGGCGTGCGTCATGAGGTCACCGGGCGTGGGTACCACGACCACAACTGGGGCGTCGGCGACATGAAGAAGATCATCGAGCGCTGGCATTGGGGGCGGCTCTACGTCGAGGACTACTCACTGCTGTTCGCCTCGGTGCTGACCCAGCAGAGCAAGGGCGGCCACGAGATCAACCCGCTGATGCTGGCCCACCACACCGACATCGTGCTCTCCACCGGCGAGACCTTGCTCACCGAGGGTCCCGCGCGTTTCGACGCCACGGCGGGTCGCACCTACCCCGAATGGGTCGAACTGCGGGTGCCGGACCAGCTCGAACTGCGCCTGGACGTGGAGCGGGTCATCCACGCCCACGACCTGCTCGACGATCTGCCGGTGGTGCGTTCGCGCCTGGCCAAGCCGCTGGTGCACCGGCTGGTCGGGCACCCCGGCTACTTCCGGTTCGAGTCCACCTTCGAGCTGACCGTGCACACCGGCAGCGGCACCGAGCGGCGCGGTGGAACGACGCTGCACGAATTGGTCGCGCTGACATGACCGCGGCGATCCGGGTGCCGGTGTCGTAGTCTCGGTGCGGATCTGGAGGTAGTCATGGTGTCGGCCGCATTGCTCGTCGTCGCGGGGATCGAGCTGGTGTGCGTGGTCGCGTTGTGGACGCGCACCCGCCGCGAAGCCCGCGTTCTGATCCTCGGGCTGGTCGGGCTCGGCATCGCCTACGACTCGGCGATCTTCGCCCTCGGCGCGCTGATCGGTGAAGGGTCACTGCTGCACGCGCTGAGCGTCGGCCGATTCGCCGGCCACGCCCTGCTCACCCCGCTGCTGGTGCTGTGGGCGGTCGATCGCGTCGGCGCGAGTACCCGGTGGCGCCGTGCCGGTGTGGTGCTGACGGTGCTGCTGGTGGCGTGGGGCGTGCTCGGCGAACTCGTGCACCTGCGGCTGGTGCCGCGCCATTTCGCCGACACCGTGCGCTACGCGGGCGAGCATCCGGCGGTGCCGATTCCGGCGCTCGTGGTGACCGCGGTGCTGCTGGCGGCGGGTGTGGTGCTGTGGCGGGCAGAAGGGCTGCGTTTCCCGGTGTTCGGCATCGTGGCGCTGATCCTCGCCTCCGGCGCGGCGGTGGCCTGTCCGCCATTGGGCAATGCCGGGGAAGCGGTGATGATCGTCGCGCTCACCGGTGCCGAACTCGTTGTGGCGGGCCGCGGATCAGCCGGTCAACTGCGCGGCTCGGAACTGGTGATGAACCGGAAGAACTCGCGGCGCTGATCCGCGGTCGGCACCGGCAGGTTCTGGTTGCCGTGCACGAAACCGATACCGGCGAAACACATCAGACCGGCCCGCATCTCCGCCTGCTCGGCCGAGAACCCCATCTCGATGAGCGTCTTGGACAGCGTGTGGAAGATCCGCTGGTCGAGGGCCTTCACCGCGTCGGCCACCTTGGCGTTGGTGCGCGCCCAGTCGCGAACCGCGAGCTCGACCTGCCAGACTCGTTCGCCGGTGAGCAGTCCGCCCATCCGGTCCAGGCGTTCCTGCACGGGGAGGTCGTCGAGGTCGTGGAATCCGCGGGCCGCGTCGTTCTGATCGGCGCACCAGAACTGCGCCGTGGTCTCGAGCAGCTGATCGATGCCGTCGAAATGCCAGTAGAAGCTGCCCTTGGTCACCCCCAGCTCATCGCAGACCTTGGCGATGGTGATGGCCCCGACACCGTCGCGCAGCAGCACACCCAGCGCCGCGGCGGTCCAGTCCTCGACGCCGAGCCTGCGCGCCGCCCCGCGCGCCGCCGCCGCTTTGCGCTTGGACACCGGCGCCGCCGGCCGGGAGCTCCCGGGTTCGTCGGTCATGGTCGTCTCCTCTCGGCATCGCGGACAGACCGTACTCGGTCGTACAGTTGAACCTACCAAAAGGTATGGGCAGGGGTCGCGGGTTCAGTCCGCCGCCGGCGGTGGCCGCTTGCGGCGCGCGGTCGTCTGGTCGATGCGCGGGTCCTCGGTCACCGAATAGTGTTTCACGTACTCGGACAGGAACGCCTGCACGGTCGCCGTGGCCGGGATGGCGAGCAGCGCGCCGACCGCGCCGAGCAGCGCGCCACCGGCCAGCACCGCCAGCAGCGCGATCGCGGCATGGACATCGACGGTGCGCGCGGTGATGCGCGGTTGCAGCAGATAGTCCTGGATCCACTGGTAGAGCACCGCGAAGACGATGATCCAGACCGCGTCGAGCGGGTCGACGGTCAAGGCGACGAACACCGGCAGGATCGCCGCGATGTAGGTGCCGAAGGTCGGGATGAACGCGGAGATCACGCCGAACCAGATGCCCAGCGCGATCGCGTTCGGAATGCCGAGGATCGCCAGGAACACCCCGTGCGCGACGGCCGAGACGATGGCCAGCAGCACCCGCGAATACAGGTAGCCGCCGGTCTTGTCGATAGCCAGGTCCCAGGCGTGCAGGAAGCTCTGTTGCCGGTCCGGGGGCAGCAGCGAGCACACCGTGCGCCGCACCTTCGGCCCGCCCGCGGTGAGATAGACGCTGAACAGGGCGATGGTGAGGAGCTGGATCAGCCCGCCGAGCACCGTGGTCGACACACCCCAGGCATTGTCGGCGGCGGTGCGCGCGTAGCCCTCGATCAGGTCGGACTCGCGCAGCAGCCGCTGACTCAGGTCGTGCGGGGTGAAGTCCTGGCCGAACGCGCGGTTGACCCAGCCGATGCCGTCGTCGAGCAGCCGCGGCGACTCGTGCGCCAGATTCGTCACCGTCTCCACCAGCAGGGTGACCAGCGCCGCGAGAAAGGCCAGCACGCAGGCGAAGGTGCCGACGAAGACCAGGGCGGTGGCCAGGCCGCGCGGCAGCCCGCGGCGCACCAGCAGCGCGACGGCGGGTTCCATGGCCAGGGCGATGAAGAAGGCCACCAGCAGCACGATCAGCAGACCGAGCAGCCGATGAAAAGCCCAGTCGGCCAGCAGGAACAGACCGAAGAAGACCAGCCCGAGCGCCATCGCGCGCGGCAGCCACGGCGGCATCCGGGCGCGCGTGCGCGGTGGGTTCTCCGGGGATTCGGTGTCCACGGCTCCCAGTGTCACCCCGGTCGGTCCCGCACCCCGGTACCGACCCGCGCACGATCATCGCCGGCGGGTGCTCACTGGCCGCGGGAGAAGACCGCGACCAGGAAGTCCGCGTCGTCGGTGAACGGGCGCAGGTCCCAGGTCGAGAGCAGCAGATCGACCGACAGACCGGCCGCCGCGGCATCGGCGAGGAACTCGGGGAACGGATAACCGCGGTCGGCGCCGAAGCCGGTGACCACCCGGCCGCCGGGCGCGAGGTGGCGGGCGAAGCCGGACAGCACCGCCGGCCGGGTCGACGGCGCGACGAAGGTCAGCACATTGCCCGCGCTGACGATGACATCGAAACCCGGATCGGGCAGGTCCACTTCGGCGAGGTCGCCGACCAGCCAGGTGGGTCCCGGATAGTCCGTGCGCGCCGCCTCGATCAGCACCGGGTCGATGTCGACGCCGACCACCGTGTGCCCGGCGGCGTGCAGGTAGCCACCGACCCGGCCGGGTCCACAGCCGGCGTCGAGCACCCGGCTGCCGCGCGCCAGCATCGCATCGATCAGCCGGGCCTCGCCGACGATGTCCTGGCCTTGCGCGGCCAGCGTCCGGAACCGCTGCACGTACCAGGCCGAATGATTCGGATCGGCGGCGGTGAGTTCCTCCCACCCGCTCGGTGTGCGCTCGTTCGACGACGCGCCCATGCTCGTCTCCTCCGCGATTCGACAACACTGTTGCGGCCCACCCTAGGCGGGACGGTTCACCCTTTGAGGCGCAGGACCGCGAGCACCCGGCGGTGCCGGGTGTCCGAGGGTGGCAGATCGAGCTTGGTGAAGATATTGCCGATGTGCTTCTCGACCGCGCGTTCGGTGACCGAGAGGGCCGCGGCGATGGCGTTGTTCGTCAGGCCCTGCGCCATCAGTTCGAGGACTTCGCGCTCACGCGGGGTGAGCCGCGCGAGGGAATCCTGCTGGCGGGAGGCACCCATCAGCTGGCTCACCACCTCGGGGTCGAGGGCGGTGCCGCCGGTGGCGACCCGGTGCAGAGCGTCGACGAAATCGCGGACATCGGCGACCCGGTCCTTGAGCAGATAGCCCACACCGCCGGCGCCACCGGCGAGCAGCTCGGTCGCGTACCGGGTCTCGATCCACTGGGAGAACACGAGCACGCCGGTCAGCGGGTACTTCCGGCGCAGTTCGATGGCGGCTAGGAGGCCCTCGTCGGTGAAGGTCGGTGGCATCCGGACGTCCACGACCGCGACATCGGGCGCGTGGGTGCCGACCACCTCGCTCAGTGTCGTCGCGTCGCCGACCATGGCGACCACCTCGTGGCCGCGTTCGGTGAGCAGCCCGGCCAGCCCGTCGCGCAGGATGGCGTTGTCCTCGGCGATCACCACCCGCAGCGAGTCGTGCGCGGCGGTCACTGCGGGCCCGCCGTCGGCAGCAGCAGGGTGATCACGGTGGGTCCGCCTGCCGGGCTGTGCACGTTCAGTGATCCGTCGACGGCCTGGGCACGGGCGGCGAGCCCGGTCAGGCCGCTGCCGGTGGTGTCCGCCCCCGGGCGGGGTGCGCCGCCGATGCCGTTGTCGCGCACGGTGACCGTGATGGTGCGGATACTGTCGGGCAGCACCGACACCTCGGCGCGGCTCGCCCGCGCGTGCTTGACCACATTGGTGAGCAGTTCGGCGACGGAGAAGTAGGCGATCGCCTCGATGGCCGGGCTGGGGCGCTTCGGCAGATTCACCTTCAGGGTCACCGGGACAGCGCAGCGTGCGGTCAGCGTCTCCAGCGCGGGGCCGAGGCCGAGTTCGAGGGCGGGCGGATGGATGCCGCGGACCAGTTCGCGCAGCTCGGTCAGGGCTTCCTTGGCCGAGGCGTGCGCGTCGGCGAGGAGATCGCGGGCGTCACCGCCGACGGCCAGGCGTTCCTCGGCGCGGCCCAGTGCCATGGCGATGGTGACCAGTCGCGCCTGGGTGCCGTCGTGCAGGTCGCGTTCGACCCGGCGCAGGGTGGCGGCGGCGTCGTCCACGGCGGCGCGGCGGCTGGCGCGCAGTTCGGCGAGCTGATGATCGCGCGGTGTCGCGGCCAGCAGGTGCACGGTGTGCATCCGGTGCAGCCAGCACACCGCGCGGATCAGCCAGGGCAGGGCGAAGCACCCGATGATGCCGACGGCGGACATGGCCAGTGCGCGCGGCCAGGTGTCGACGTAGAACGAACCGAACTGGACGAGGCTGTGGTGTTCGACGCCGTTCTCGTCCACCTGGACCGGATCCAGCAGCGCCCACGGAAGGGGGGAGACGGCGGTGAATCCGACGACGGCGATCACCGTGAGCAGCACATAGCCGACCACGACGCCGAGCACCGACTGCGCGACCAGGAACAGTGTCGCCCGCCAGCTCGCCCGATCGGTGAACGCGCTCTTCAGGAACCCGAAGAACCCCTGCTGCGGCGCGAAGTCCGGTGGCGGTTCGACCGTCGCGCCGAGCAGTTCCCGGCCGAGGACCCGATAGACCCGTCCCCACACCCGCCCGCCGAGCAGGACCAGTGCCAGCAGCGGAATACCGACGAGCAGGATCGAGAGATACAGCGCGCCGCCGAAGCCGAAGAACAGATAGCACACGGCCACGCAGCCGAGGACGAACGACAGGATCAGGTAGGCGAATTCTTTCCAGGTCCTGGCCTGGAACGGGGCGCGCAGGATCGCGCCGAGCACATCGGGCACGCGCGTGCCGGGGCTCGATGCGGGCTGTACGGCGGCCGGTGCGAGGGTCGGTTCACCACTGGGGTCGAGGACCAGGGTCGGCTCGGCGGGTTTCTCGGTCATGACTTCCATGGTTGTCGTCGTGGGTCGAGTTCTCGATCGAGCTGTCCACCGAATCCAAGGTGTGGCCAGCTACACCCTTCTTCCCTGGAAGGTTATCTTCTTCGGAGAAGTATCTGCTGTACCGAGTGCATGTGAGGGAGACGGATCCTTGTCGACATCTGGGCGCGGAAGCGATCCCGGCGCGATCTTCCGCCGGTATCTGAGTTCGGTGGTGCTGCACGCGCAAGCGGGCGCCAAGGCCGTCGACCTCGGCGCGACGGACCTGTACGCGCTCAATATCCTCGAGCTCAGTGGCGCGATGACCCCCGGCGAATTGGGGACGCGGGCCGGCCTGACCACGGGCCCGACCACCCGCCTGGTGGATCGGCTCGAACGGGCGGGCTACGTGCGGCGCGCCGCCGACCCCGGCGATCGCCGCAAAGTGATCGTCGAACCCGTCGATCAGCCCGCCGATCTGGACGCCGTGCTGGCGCCGGCCCGCCGCCGCATCGCCGACATCGTGGCGAGCTATACCCCGGAGCAGCGCGCGCTGCTCTTCGACTACTTCCACCGCGCGGCCGAGGCCTTCCAGCAGTCGGTCGACGACATCGCCGCGCGCGGCGCCGACGACCGGATCAGCTGAGCGGATCGCCGGGACGGCGCCGGCTGGACTGGTCGGCGGTGAGGTTGTGGTACAGCAAGCTCAGGTCGAGCGAGTCGGGGGTCGCCTTCCTGGCCTGCGTACCGCGGTCGACCTGGCGGTGCAGGGCCTCCATGGTCTCGTCGAGCTGGGTGGCGACCTCGGCGGCCTGGGCGAGATCGGTGCGCAGGTTCGGCGGTACCTCGCCGCGGTACTTGTAATAGATCTTGTGCTCGAGGCTGGCCCAGAAGTCCATCGCGATGGTGCGGATCTGGATCTCCACCGGGATCCGTTCGGTGCGGTCGGAGCGGAACACCGGAATCGACACGATCAGGTGCAGGCTCTGGTAGCCGTTGGGTTTGCGGTGGGTGATGTAGTCGCGCTCCTCGAGGACGGTGATGTCCTCCTGACCGGCCAGCATGTCCTTGATGACCCCGATGTCGGAGATGAAGCTGCACACCACCCGCACCCCGGCGATGTCGAGGACGTTCGCCCGGATCGAGGCCAGGTTCATCGCGTAGTTCTTGCGCTGCACCTTCTCCAGCACGCTCTCGGGCGATTTGAGCCGCGACCGCACGTGCTCGATGGGGTTGTACTCGTGGGCGTTGTTGAAGTCCTCGCGCAGGATATTGATCTTCGTGGTGACCTCGTCTATCGCGAACTTGTAGCCGAGCATGAAGTCGACGAACTGTTCACGCAGTGCCCACAGATCGTCGACGTCGACCCGCTCGCCGTTTCCGAGCGGAGCGAGGTCGGTCGTGTCGTCCAGCTGCCAGGGTTTCATCGAGCTCCATTGTGCCTGGCGACCGAATGGCGAGACGTTCTGGTGATTTCATCTCACGGTCGTGTGATCGCCCGGGCGGCCGTGTCCGCGACCTGTTCGTCGCTGAGACTGCTGTCGGGCAGGAGCGCGTGGGACAGGACGGTGCGGACGATGACCTCGGCGGCCTGGCGCGGGGGGAGCGCGAGCGCGGTGTCGCCGCGTGCGGCCACGAGTGGTTCGGCGAAGGTGGCGACGGTCTCGACGAGATTGCGCTCGGACTGATCGTGGCGGATCGCGATGGTCAGCAGCCAGGCGGGTTCGTGGTTGCGCAGGTAGGTGAATGCCGCGTGCGTGCGGAGGTATTCGAGCGCGAAAAGGGTCGCTGATCGGGCGATATCGGCAACGGGTTCGAACAGGTCGAGTGTGCCGTAGGCGGCCGCGACCATCCGCCCGATCTCGTGGCGGCCGAGCGCGGAGATCAGTGCCTTCTTGTCGCCGAGTTCACGGTAGGCCGTGGCGCGTGAGATGCCGGCCCGCTCGGCGACCATGGTCAGGGTCAGCCCGTCGAGGCCGGATTCGGCGATCAGGTCCACGGCGGTGTCGAGGAGTTCGTCGATGGACCGGGTCGAGGAGGTCATGGCTCTTTCTACTCCGATCGGGCCAGGGGATCTCTTGACACCCCGCTACATGCTGAGACTAATCTACCGAAGAGTCGCACGGTGGTGCTGCGGCGAATCGGTCGTGCGGACGCCGGACAACGATATCGGAGGGCGAAGTGGCACAAGAGCGAACCCATGCGGTGGTGCTGGGCGCGAGCATGGCCGGGCTGCTGGCCGCGCGGATACTGAGCGAGAGCTTCGCGCAGGTCACCGTGGTCGAGCGCGACGATCTGTCCGCGCCGGGGGACCGGCGCGGGGTGCCGCAGGGCAGGCACGTGCACGCACTGCTGGCGCGCGGAACGCAGATCTTCGAGGAGCTGTTTCCCGGGCTGACCGGGCAACTGCTGGCCGACGGTGCGGTCGAGTGCCGCGCGCTGAGCGAGATGCGGATGTCGCTGTCGGGCCACACGCTGCGCCGATCCGACAGCGGGTACTCGGTGCTGCAGGCGAGCAGGCCCTTCCTGGAATGGCGGGTGCGCGAACGTGTGCGCGCCCTGCCGAACGTCGTGGTGCTCGACGGACACACGGTCGAAGGACTGGACTACGACCGGGCCGCCGGGCGGGTGCGCGGCGTTCGGGTGGCCGGGCTGGGCGAGCTCTCGGCCGATCTGGTCGTCAGCTGTCTGGGCCGGCACGGGCCGATCGGGGACTGGCTCGCCGACCTGGGCTACGAGCGTCCGGCCGAGGAAGGCGTGCGGATCGACATGATGTACGCCAGCCGGAATGTCCGGCTGCCCGCCGGCGCGGTGGACGGCAAGGAGATCATCGTCTCCCAGCAGGACCCGGCCCGCGGGCTGGCGATGTTCGCGGTCGAGGACGGCAGGCATCTGCTCACCCTGATCGGCTACGGCAACGACCACCCGCCGACCGATCCCGACGGCTACTGGCGCTTCGCCGCCTCGGTGGCCCCGCCGGATGTGCGCCGGGCGCTGGTGGAGGCCCAACCGCTCACCGACATCGCCACCTACCGCTACCTGGCCAACCAGCGGCGTCGCTACGAGCGGCTGACCCGGTTCCCCGACGGACTCCTCGTCCTCGGTGACGCCGTGTGCAGCTTCAGCCCCGCTTTCGGCCAGGGAATGACGGTCTCCGCGTTGCAGGCTCTGCGCTTGCGCGCGGTCCTGGCCGACGGCAACCACGAGCTGCCCCGCCGCTGGTTCCGGGCCGCGGCCACGGCCATCGACGACGCCTGGCTGATCACCAAACTGTTCGACCTGGCCATGCCACACGTCGACGCGAGCGGACAGACCCGGATGCGGCTGGCCGGGCACCTGGCCGGGATCGGGCTGGCGGCGGGGGCCCGCGACGAGCGGGTGGGTCGCGCGGTCGCGCGCATCGCCGGGCTGCTGGACCGGCCGACCGCGGTCCTGCATCCGGAGACGCTGGCGCACACCGCCACCGCCCTCGGCGGCGTCGGCCTCGACCAGGCCCGGCAGCTGCTCACTGCCCCGCTGCGGACCCGGCACAGCACCTCGTTCGACCCGCTCCCGTACGGACCGGCGCGCGGCTTCCACCGGCTGACCGTCCGCTCGGTCGTGCGCGACACCCGCGACAGCGCGATCGTCGAGTTCACCGTCCCCGCCGAACTGTCCGGCAACTTCCGGTACGCCGCGGGCCAGCATCTCGTCGTGCGCGGCATCCGCGACGGCGAACCGATCCGGCGTAGCTACTCCCTCTGTGATGCGCCCGGTGCCGGCCGGCTGCGGATCGGCGTGAAACGCCAGGACGCGGGTGCGTTCTCCACCTACGTCGTCGACGGCAGGATCGCCGGGTCGGCGCTCTACGTCGGCGAGCCCGCCGGCGCGTTCACCCCGGTGCTCGATCCCACGGCGCGCCGTAGCTACGCGGCGGTCGCGGCGGGCAGTGGGATCACCCCGATCGCCGCCATCATCGCCGCGGTGCTCGGCACCGAACCGCACAGCACCTTCGTCCTGTATTACGGCAACCGCGTCGCCACCGACATCATGCTGGCCGACCGGCTGCACGAACTCGTGGATCGCTTCCCGGGGCGCCTGCGGGTGCGCCATCAGCTCTCGCGACAGGGCACGAGCACCCTGCCCCGATCGACGCAGGAGGTGATCTACCGGCGCGGCCGGATCGATCCGGCCGCGCTCGCCGGCGCCGACCACTGGTTCCTGTGCGGTCCGAAAGAGCTGGTGTCCCAGACTGTCACGGTGCTGACCGAGCGCGGCGTCGATCGTTCCCGGATCCAGTTCGAACTCTTCGAGACCGGCACCCCGAGCGCGCCGGCCGGGGACGCGCCGATCAGCCGCGTCACCGTCACCGGATACGGTCCGCCGCTGGAATTCGACATGCCGAGGAACCGGTCCATCCTCGACGCCGCCCTCGACCGCCGCGAGGACCTGCCGTACTCCTGCCTCGGCGGTTCCTGCGGAACCTGCCGCGCCACCGTGGAATCCGGGCAGATCGAGATGGACGAGGACCCACTGCTGGCGATCACCGACGCGGAGACCGCCGCCGGATACGTCCTGGCCTGCCGCACCCGCCCGGCCTCCGACGACGTCGCGCTCCGCTTCGCACCCTGACCGCACGACTGTGCCCCGCACCCGAGGGCGCGGGGCACAGTGGGGGATCAGAGGAAGCGGGCGATGAGGTCCTTCATGACCTCGTTGGCACCGGCGTAGATCCGCGCGATGCGCCCGTCCGCCCACATCCGCGCGATCGGGTACTCCTCCATGTAGCCGTAGCCACCGTGCAGCTGCACACAGCGGTCGATCACCTGGGACTGCTGATCGGTGGTCCAGTACTTGACCATCGCGGCGGTCTTCACATCCAGCGCGCCGCGCAGGTGCTTCTCGACCGCGGAATCGACGAAGGTCCGCACCACCTCGGCGATGGTCGCGCACTCGGCCAGCTCGAACCGGGTGTTCTGCATCGCGAACAGCGGCTTACCGAAAGCGTTGCGCTGCTTGACATAGGCGAGGGTCTCCTCGACCGCCGCCTCGATCGCCGCCGCGGCCGCGACACCACAGATCAGCCGCTCCTGGGGGAGCTGCTGCATGAGCTGGATGAAGCCCTGGCCCTCGGCGGTGCCGAGCAGGTTGGCCTGCGGTACGCGCAGTCCGTCGAAGAACAGCTCGGTGGTGTCCTGGCCCTTCTGGCCGATCTTCTTGAGCAGCCGGCCGCGTTCGAAGCCGGGGGTGTCGTCGGAGACCTCGGCCACGACCAGCGACACGCCCTTGGCGCCCTGGGTCGGGTCGGTCTTGACCGCGATGATCAGCAGGTCGCAGTTGCGGCCGTTGGAGATGAAGGTCTTGGCGCCGGTGATCAGGTAGTCGTCACCGTCCTTGACCGCCTTGGTGGCGATGTTCTGCAGGTCCGAGCCGGTGCCGGGCTCGGTCATCGCGATCGCGCCGATCCATTCGCCGGAGGCGAGCTTGGGCAGCCAGCGCTTCTTGTTCTCCTCGGTGGCGTAGGCGAGCAGGTAGTGCGGGACGATGCCGGTGTGCACGCCCAGCTGCATGGACGAATCGCCGCCCTTGACCTGCTCGCTGAACAGCACGGCCTCGTGGGCGAAGGTGCCGCCACCGCCGCCGTACTCCTCGGGCACCGACATGCACAGCAGGCCCAGCTCACCGGCCTGCCGGTAGACCTCACGGCTGGGGTATCCCTGGGCGGCGAATTCCTCGCGGTGGGGTGCGACGGTGTCGGTGAAGAAGGCGCGGGCCAGCTCGGCCAGGCCCTGCAGCTCCGCGTCGGCGTCGGTGTCGACGGTGCTCATCGAGTTCTCTCCTCGTTGTGGATGGACAGCACCAGAGTGGACATCCTGTTGGCGATCTGTCAATAGTCCCTGAAGAGTGATTTCATAGCGATGCCGAACTTGTTGACAATCTGTCAACAGTCCGCCATGGTATGAAGTACTTGGACATCCAACTATTGGATCACCTCCAACTATGCGCTCGGGCGCACCCCCAACGAACAGGACTGGCATGGTTCGCGAACTGACTCATTTCATCGGCGGCGCGCACGTCTCCGGCACCTCCGGCGCCTTCGGTGACGTCTTCGACCCGAATCTCGGCCGGGTGCAGGCCCGGGTGCCGCTGGCGAACGCCGGCGAGGTCGAGGCCGCGATCGCCGATGCCGCCGCCGCGCAGCCGGTGTGGGCCGCGTTCAACCCGCAGAAGCGCGCCAGGGTGCTGATGAAGTTCCTGACCCTGGTCAACGACGAGATGGACAGCCTCGCGGCGCTGCTGTCCTCGGAGCACGGCAAGACCATCGCCGACGCCAAGGGCGACATCCAGCGCGGCCTCGAGGTCATCGAGTTCGCCGTCGGTATCCCGCACCTGCTCAAGGGCGAATACACCGAGAGCGCGGGCACCGGCATCGACGTGTACTCGATGCGTCAGCCGCTCGGTGTCGTCGCCGGTATCACCCCGTTCAACTTCCCGGCCATGATCCCGCTGTGGAAGGCCGGTCCGGCGCTGGCCTGTGGCAACGCGTTCGTGCTCAAGCCGTCCGAGCGCGATCCGTCGGTGCCGCTGCGGCTGGCCGAGCTGTTCCTCGAGGCGGGTCTGCCGCCGGGGGTGTTCAACGTGGTCAACGGTGGCAAGGAAGCCGTCGACACGATCCTGCGCGACCCGCGGATCAAAGCGGTCGGCTTCGTCGGTTCGACCCCGATCGCCCAATACATCTACGAGACCGCGACCGCCAACGGCAAGCGCGCCCAGTGCTTCGGTGGCGCGAAGAACCACGCGATCGTGATGCCCGACGCCGACCTCGACGACGTCGCCGACCAGCTCATCGGCGCCGCCTACGGCTCGGCCGGTGAACGCTGCATGGCGCTGTCGGTGGCCGTGCCGGTGGGGGAGGAGACCGCCGATCGGCTGATCGGCAAGCTGACCGAGAAGGTCAACAAGCTCAATGTCGGCCGCTCCGACGACGCGGGCGCCGACTTCGGTCCGCTGGTCGGCGCCGACGGCGTGGACCGGGTGAACGGCTACGTCCAGATCGGTGTCGACGAGGGCGCGGAACTGGTCGTCGACGGCCGCGGCCTCACCGTGGACGGCGCCGAGGACGGCTTCTTCGTCGGTGCCAGCCTGTTCGACAAGGTCACCGCCGACATGCGGATCTACCAGGAGGAGATCTTCGGCCCGGTGCTCACCGTGGTCCGCGCGGGCGACTACGAACAAGCCCTCGGCCTGGTGAACGACCACCAGTACGGCAACGGCGTGGCCATCTTCACCCGCGACGGTGACACCGCCCGCGACTTCTCCTCGCGCGTGCAGGTCGGCATGGTCGGCGTGAACGTGCCGATCCCGGTGCCGATCGCCTACTTCACCTTCGGTGGCTGGAAGGGCTCGGGCTTCGGTGATCTCAACCAGCACGGCCCCGACTCGATCCGTTTCTACACCAAGACCAAGACGGTGACCCAGCGTTGGCCCGCAGGCCAGAAGGAATCCAACGCGTTCGTCATCCCGACGATGGACTGACCCGATGTTCACACTCGATGCCGACGAACGGGCGATCGGCGAGACCGCCCGCCAGTTCGCCGACGAGTTCCTCGCGCCCGACGCGCTGGAATGGGACGAGCGCAAGCACTTCCCGGTCGACGTCCTGCGCAAGGCGGGCCCGGTCGGATTCGGCGGGATCTACGTGCGCGAGGACGTCGGCGGCTCCGCGCTGCGCAGGCTCGACGCCGTCCGGATCTTCGAACAGCTCTCGACCGGCTGCCCGGCCGTGGCGGCCTACATCTCGATCCACAACATGGCCGCCTGGATGATCGACACCTACGGCACCGAACAGCAGCGTCACCGCTGGGTGCCGGGGATGGCCTCGATGGATCTGCTCGGCAGCTATGCCCTCACCGAACCCGGGGTCGGCTCCGACGCGGCGGCCCTGACCACCAAGGCCGTGCGCGACGGAGACGAGTACGTGCTCACCGGTGCCAAGCAGTTCATCTCCGGTGCGGGCGCCAACGATGTGTACGTGATGATGGTGCGCACCGGCGGCGACGGCCCGCGCGGGATCTCGGCGCTGATCGTGCCCGCCGACACCCCCGGTCTGTCGGTGGGGCCGAACGAGCGCAAGATGGGCTGGAACGCCCAGCCCACCCGTCAGGTGATCCTGGACGAGGCGCGGGTACCGGTGGCCAATCTGCTCGGCGCCGAGGGCGAAGGCTTCTCGATCGCGATGAACGGGCTCAACGGCGGCCGGCTCAATATCGCGGCGTGCTCGCTCGGCGGCGCCCAGTCGGCGCTGGACAAGACCATCGGCTATCTCACCGAACGGCACGCCTTCGGCAAATCGCTGATCCGCAACGAGGCCTTGCAATTCGAACTCGCGGACATGCGAACCGAACTGGAGGCCGCGCGCACACTGCTGTGGCGGGCCGCCGCCGCCCTCGACGCGGACGCGCCGGACAAGGTCGCACTGTGCGCGATGGCCAAGCGGTTCGCCACCGATGTCGGCTTCGACGTGGCGAACAAGGCACTGCAACTGCACGGTGGCTACGGCTACCTGCACGAATACGGCCTGGAGAAGATCGTGCGTGACCTGCGGGTACACCAGATCCTCGAGGGCACCAACGAAATCATGCGGGTTGTCGTGGCCCGTTCACTGACAGGAGCGGCATGACCGACGAACCCGAAGTGCTGATCACCGTCGCCGACGGGCTCGGGCTGATCACCCTGAACCGGCCCAGGGCGATCAACGCGCTCAATCATCCGATGGCCCAGGCCATCACCGAGGCGCTGCGCGCGTGGGCAGGCGACGACGCGGTGCGTGCCGTGGTTGTCACCGGCGCCGGTGAGCGTGGGCTGTGCGCGGGCGGTGACATCGTCGCCATCCACGCCGACGCGAAAACCGGGACGGCGGGCCCGGATTCGCCGACCGGGGTGTTCTGGCGCGACGAGTACGTGCTCAACGCGCTGATCGGCCGCTACCCGAAGCCGTATGTGGTGATCATGGACGGCATCGTGATGGGCGGCGGGGTCGGCCTGTCCGGGCACGGCAGCCATCGCATCGTCACCGAGCGGTCCCGGATCGGGATGCCCGAGGTCGGGATCGGTTTCGTGCCCGATGTCGGCGGCACCTATCTGCTGTCGCGGGCGCCGGGCGAGATCGGCACCCACGTGGCGCTGACCACCGCGCGGATGAACGCCGGTGACGCCATCGCCGCCGGGTTCGCCGACCACCACGTGCCCTCGGCCGCGCTCCCGGACCTGCTCGACGCGCTGCGCACCGAGACCGTCGACGCCGCCATCGCGAAGTTCGCCCAGGCGGCGCCCGCCTCGGACCTGGCCGCCCAGCGCGGCTGGATCGATGCCTGCTACCGCGCCGACACCGTCGAGGAGATCGTGGCCGCGCTGCGGGCCGACGAGTCCCCCGAAGCGGCCAAGGCCGCCGAGGATCTGCTCGCGAAATCGCCGGTCGCGCTGAAGGTCACGCTGCGGGCCCTGCGCGCGGCCCGCGCACTGCCGGGTCTGGAAGCGACGCTGAACCAGGAGTACCGGGTCTCGATCGCCTCGCTCGGCTCGCACGATCTGGTCGAGGGCATCCGCGCTCAGGTCGTCGACAAGGACCGCAACCCGCGGTGGCAGCCCGCGACCCTGGCCGAGGTCACCGATGCGCAGGTGGCGGCCTATTTCGCCGACCTGGGCGCGAACGAACTCGGTCTCAGCACTCCGGAGGCACAGGCATGAGCAAGAAGATCGGTTTCCTCGGGCTCGGCCACATGGGTGCGCCCATGGCCGCCAACCTGGTCGCGGCGGGCCATGACGTGCTCGCCTACGACCCGGTGCCCGCCGCCCAGGACCAGGCCCGCGCCGACGGCGCCACCGTGGTCGTCTCCGCCGCCGAGGCGGCCACCGGCCGCGACGTGGTGATCACCATGCTGCCCAACGGCAAGCTGGTGCTCGACGTCTACGCCGAACTGCTGCCCGCCGCGGCACCGGGCACCCTGTTCATCGACTGTTCCACCATCGACGTGGCCGATGCGAAAGCCGCGGCCGCACTGGCTGTCTCGGCCGGGCACCGGCCGCTGGACGCGCCGGTCTCCGGTGGTGTCGCCGGCGCGGCCGCGGGCACCCTCACCTTCATGGTGGGCGGTGCGGCCGCCGACTTCGCCGACGCGCTCGCGGTGCTCGAGGTGATGGGCGGCAAGGTGGTGCACTGCGGTGCCGCCGGGGTCGGCCAGGCCGCCAAGATCTGCAACAACATGCTGCTCGGCATCTCCATGATCGGTCTGTCCGAGGCGCTGGTGCTGGGCGAGCAGCTCGGCCTGAGCCACCAGTCCTTCTTCGACGTGGTCTCCACCGCCTCGGGCCAGAGCTGGGCCCTGACCAGCTACTGCCCGGTGCCCGGTCCGGTGCCGACCAGCCCGGCCAACAACGACTACCAGCCCGGTTTCGCCACCGCGCTCATGTCGAAGGACCTCACCCTGGCCGCGAACGCCTTGCGCGCCAACGGCATCGACGGCCAGCTGGGCGAACTCGCCGCCGCGATCTACGCCCGGTTCAACCAGACCGACGCAGGCCGCGACTTCTCGGCCATCGTCACCGACATCCGGGACCGGTCCGGGGAGGCGGGCGCGTGAGCGAGTTCGACACGATCCTGCTCGAGCGCAAGAACCGGGTCGGCTGGATCACGCTGAACCGGCCCAAGGCCCTCAACGCCCTCAACACCCAGGTCCTCGACGACATCGTCGCCGCCCTGGACGAACTCGAACGCGACGACGAGATCGGCGCGGTCGTGATCACCGGCTCGGCCAAGGCCTTCGCGGCGGGCGCCGACATCAAGGAGATGCAGCCCAAGTCCTACATGGACATGTTCATGGACGACTTCTTCGCCCGCTGGGACCGGCTGGCGCAGTTCCGCAAACCCACCGTGGCAGCCGTCGCGGGCTATGCCCTCGGTGGTGGCTGCGAACTGGCGATGCTGTGCGACATCCTCATCGCCGCCGACACCGCGCAGTTCGGGCAGCCCGAGATCAAGCTCGGCGTCATCCCGGGCATCGGCGGTTCGCAGCGGCTGACCCGCGCGGTCGGCAAGGCCAAGGCGATGGATCTCATCCTGACCGGCCGGAACATGGGCGCCGAGGAAGCCGAGCGGGCCGGGCTGGTCTCGCGGATCGTGTCCGCCGACCAGCTCCTCGAGGTCGCCGGTGCGGTCGCCGAGACCATCGCGGCCAAATCGCTGCCGGTCACCATGATCGCCAAGGAAGCGGTCAACCGCTCCTTCGAGACCACCCTCGCCGAAGGCATCCGCTTCGAGCGCCGGGTCTTCCACTCACTGTTCGCGATCGAGGACCAGAAGGAAGGCATGAGCGCCTTCGTCGACAAGCGGACCGCACAGTTCACCCACCGCTGACCTGTCACACGACACAGTTTCGAGGAACCATGACCGAGGCATTCATCTACGACGCGATCCGCACCCCGCGCGGTCGAGGCAAGAAGAACGGCGCCCTGCACGGCGTGAAACCGCTCGCCCTGGTGGTCGGGCTCATCGACGAGCTCAAGGCCCGTCATCCCGGACTCGACCCGCGCACGATCGACGACGTGGTGCTCGGCGTGGTCTCCCCGGTCGGCGACCAGGGCGGCGACATCGCCAAGACCGCCGCCCTGGCCGCCGGCCTGCCCGACACCGTCGCCGGTGTGCAGCTCAACCGGTTCTGCGGCTCCGGGCTCGAAGCGGTCAACACCGCCGCCCAGAAGGTGCGTTCGGGCTGGGAGCAGCTGGTGATCGCCGGTGGCGTGGAATCGATGTCGCGGGTGCCGCTGGGTTCCGACGGCGGCGCCATGGCCCTCGATCCGATGACCAACTACCAGGGCTACTTCGTCCCGCAGGGCATCGGCGCCGACCTGATCGCCACCATCGAGGGCTTCACCCGCGAGGACGTCGACGCCTTCGCCGTGCGCTCGCAGCAGAAGGCCGCGGCGGCCTGGTCGGGCGGCTACTTCGCCAAATCGATCGTGCCGGTCACCGACATCAACGGCGCCGTGATCCTCGACCACGACGAGTTCATGCGCCCGAACACCACCGTCGAGAGCCTGGCCGGGCTCGCCCCGTCGTTCGCGGCCATGGGCGAGATGGGTGGTTTCGACGCGGTCGCGCTCCAGCGCTACCACCACGTGGAGAAGATCGACCACGTCCACCACGCGGGGAATTCCTCGGGGATCGTGGACGGCTCGGCACTGGTGCTGGTCGGCAGCGAATCCGCCGGTGTGGCCGCCGGTCTCACCCCGCGGGCCCGGATCGTCGCCGCCGCGGTGAGCGGCGCGGACTCCACCATCATGCTGACCGGCCCGGTCCCGGCGACCGAGAAGGTGCTGGCGCTGGCCGGCCTCACCGTCGACGACATCGACCTGTTCGAACTCAACGAGGCCTTCGCCTCGGTGGTGCTCAACTTCCAGAAGAAGCTGCACGTGCCCGACGAGAAGATCAACGTCAACGGTGGCGCGATCGCCATGGGCCATCCGCTGGGCGCCACCGGCGCCATGATCACCGGCACCATGGTCGACGAGCTCGAGCGCCGGGGCGCGCGGCGTGCGCTGATCACCCTGTGCATCGGCGGCGGCATGGGCATCGCCACCATCATCGAGCGCGTCTGAGCGCCGGATCCCGGATAGAGGAAAGACCATGAGCGAGAACATGATTGCCTGGGAGCTGGGCGCCGACCGGGTGCTCGTGCTCACCATCGACGACCCGAGCCAGGCGACGAACACCATGACCGAGGCGTTCGCGCGGGATCTCACCGCCACCGTCGACCGCCTCGAGGCCGAGAAGGACAGCTTCGACGGGGTGATCCTCACCTCGGGCAAGCCGACCTTCTTCGCCGGCGGTGACCTGAACCTGCTGATGAACGCCACCGCCGCCGACGCACCGCAGATCGCGCTCGGTCTCGACACCTACAAGGCGGCCTTCCGCCGGCTGGAGACCCTCGGCAAGCCGGTGGTCGCCGCGATCAACGGCACCGCGCTCGGCGGCGGCTTCGAGGTCGCCCTCGCCACCCACCACCGCATCGCCCTCGATGCCAAGGGCAGCCTGCTCGGCCTGCCCGAGGTCACCTTCGGTGTGCTGCCCGGTGCGGGCGGTGTCACCCGGACCGTGCGGCTGCTCGGCATCACCGCCGCGGTGCTGAACGTGGTCGGCCAGGGCCAGCGGATGAAGCCGGCGAAGGCGTTGCAGGTCGGGATCGTGCACGAGGTCGCCGCGACCCGCGAGGAGATGTTCGACAAGGCCCGCGCCTGGATCGCGGCCAACCCCGAGGCCGCGCAGCCGTGGGATGTCAAGGGCTACAAGATCCCCGGCGGCACCCCGTCGAGCCCGGCGCTGGCCGCGAACCTGCCCGCCTTCCCCGCCAATGTGCGCAAGCAGCTCAAGGGCGCGCCGATGCCGGCGCCGATCGCGGTGCTGGCCACCGCCGTCGAGGGCGCGCAGGTCGATATCGATACCGCCTTCGCGATCGAGACCCGCTACTGCACCAACCTGATCTGCGGTCAGGTCTCGGCCAATATGATCAAGTCCCTGTTCTTCGATCTGGGGACGATCAACAAGGGCGGCAGCCGCCCGGAAGGCTTCCCCGTGCGCACGCCGGAGAAGGTCCTCGTGCTCGGCGCGGGCATGATGGGCGCGGGCATCGCCTATGTGCAGGCCCGCGCCGGCATGCAGGTCGTCCTGAAGGACGTCACCATCGAGGCGGCCGAGCGGGGCAAGGACTACTCGCGCAAGCTGCTCGACAAGGCGCTGCGCAAGGGCGCGATCACCCAGGACAAGTACGACGAGATCCTGGGGCGCATCCACCCGAGCGCCGATCCGGCCGACGCCGCGGGCTGCGATTTCGTCGTGGAAGCCGTCTTCGAGGACCCGGGCCTGAAGAAGAAGGTCTTCGGCGAGATCGAGGCGCTGGTGAACCCGGACGCCCTGCTCGGCTCCAACACCTCGACCCTGCCCATCACCGATCTGGCCACCGGCGTGCAGCGCCCGGCCGACTTCATCGGCCTGCACTTCTTCTCGCCGGTCGACAAGATGCCGCTGGTCGAGATCATCGTCGGCGAGCAGACCAGCGACGAGGCCATCGCCCGCGCCGTCGACTACACCCTGGCGATCAAGAAGACCCCGATCGTGGTGAACGACAGCCGCGGCTTCTTCACCAGCCGGGTGATCGGCCAGTTCATGGACGAGGCCATCGCCCTGGTCGCCGAGGGCGTGCACCCGGCCTCGGTCGAGCAGGCCGCCACCCAGGCCGGCTACCCGGTGGGCGCGCTGGCACTGGCCGACGAGATCAATATGAAGCTGGCGCAGAAGATCCGGCGCAGTCTCAAGGAGAACCTCCTCGCCGAGGGCAAGCGCTGGACCGAGTCCAAGGCCTACCCGCTCGTCGACGCCATGGTCGACGACTTCGACCGCCCCGGCCGCTTGGAAGGCCGCGGCTTCTACGAGTACGACGCCGACGGCAAGAAGCTGGGCCTGTGGCCCGAGCTGGCCGGCAAGTACACCCGCTCCGACCACGGCATCCCGTTCATCGACATGCAGGAACGGATGCTGTTCGCCGAATCCCTCGACACCGTCCGGTGTTTCGACGAGGGTGTGCTGCGCACGGTGCCGGACGCGAATATCGGATCGATCTTCGGTATCGGTTTCCCGGCCTGGACCGGCGGTGTCATCCAGTACATCAACCAGTACGCGGGTGGCCTGGCCGGATTCGTGGCCCGCGCGGACGAGCTGCGCGCCGCCTACGGTGACCGTTTCGAGGTCCCGGAGTCGCTGCGTACCAAGGCGGCGGCAGGCGAAACCCTCGGCTGACCTGCCCGTTGTAGCCAGCGACCCCGGTACCGGTGACCCCGGTGCCGGGGTCGCTGTCTTCGGCAGCTCCGCTGCTGCGGTAACTCTCCATTAGGTGTGCCGCAGATGCGTGGAATACACTTCTTCTGTGTCGTATTTGCGGATCAGTGAAGTCGCTGCCCTGATGGGTGTCAGCGATGACACCGTGCGTCGTCACCTCGACCAGGGCCGGTTGACCGCGGTGCAGCTGGACAACGGGCGCAAAGGGGTGGACGGACGCGAGCTGGCGGAATTCCTGCACGCCGGCGCGGAACATCCCGAGCCGGGCGTCACGGTCGCGACCTCGGCGCGCAATCGTCTGCGCGGGATCGTCACCCGGATCGTGAAGGACACCGTGATGGCCCAGGTCGAGATGCAGGCCGGGCCGTTCCGGCTGGTGTCGCTGATGAGCCGCGAGTCCGTCGACGAACTGGGTCTGGAAGTCGGCAGCATCGCGGTGGCCTCGGTCAAGTCGACACATGTCGTGGTCGAAATACCGGAGAACTGATGAGGGCGAACATGATTCGTACGATGTGCGTGGCCGGTGCGGTGGCGCTGGCCGCGGTCGGCTGTGGAACCGAGGACACGGCCGCGCCCGGGGACGGGATCTCCGGGACGGTGACCGTGTTCGCCGCGGCCTCGCTGACCGAGACCTTCACCGAGCTGGGTAAGCAGTTCGAAGCCGCGCACCCCGGCACGAAAGTGGTGTTCAGCTTCGCCGGCAGTTCGGCACTGGCCGAACAGATCGAGCAGGGCGCACCCGCGGACGTGTTCGCCTCGGCGGCGCCCAAGAACATGCAGCAGGTGCTGGACGCGGGCGACATCACCGCCCAGCCGGTGACGTTCGTGCGCAACCGCCTCGCGATCGCGGTCCCCGCGGGCAACCCCGGTCACATCACTGGGCTGGCCGACTTCGGCGCGGCCGAGCCGAAGATCGCGGTGTGCGCCGAACAGGTGCCCTGCGGTGCGGCGGCACAGACAGTGTTCGCCGCCGCCGGGGTCACCCCGCGGCCCGACACCAGGGAATCCGATGTGAAAGCCGTGCTGACGAAGGTGATCCTCGGCGAGGTCGACGCCGCCCTGGTCTACCGCACCGATGTCCAGGCCGCCGGTGACAAGGTCGAGGGCATCGCCTTCCCCGAGGCCGACACGGCGGTCAACGAGTACCCGATCGCGCCGCTGGCGCAGGCGCCCAATGCGGCGGCCGCGGCGGCCTTCGTCGAATTCGTCGGCTCGGCGCCGGCCCGCGCGATCTTCGCCCAGGCGGGATTCGACACCCCGTGACCCGCGTCGCGCGCCGGCGGGCGACGCGAGGACGGCGACCGCTGATCCTCGTGCTCCCCGCCGTGTGCGGGCTGATCTTCCTGGTCCTGCCGATGGTCGGACTGCTGCTGCGGACTCCGTGGCGCAGCCTGCCCGAGCGGCTGACCAGCGCCGAAGTCGGGGAAGCGCTACGGCTTTCGCTGGTCTGCGCGACCTCGGCGACCGTGGTCTGCCTGGTGCTCGGCATTCCGTTGGCCTGGCTGCTGGCCCGTGGTGACCTCCCCGGTGTCGGCCTGGTGCGGGCTCTGGTGACGGTGCCGCTGGTCCTGCCGCCGGTGGTCGGCGGCGTCGCGCTGCTGCTGGTGCTGGGCAGGCGGGGCATCGTGGGCAGGCACCTCGAGGAGTGGTTCGGGTTCTCGCTGCCGTTCACCACGCCCGGGGTGATCGTCGCGGAAGCCTTTGTCGCCATGCCGTTTCTGGTGATCTCGGTCGAAGGCGCGCTGCGCAGCGCCGACCCGCGTTTCGAGGAGGCGGCCGCGACCCTCGGCGCGTCCCGCTGGCTGACCTTCCGGCGCGTCACACTGCCCTCGGTCATGCCAGGGGTCGTCGCCGGTGCGGTGCTGTGCTGGGCTCGGGCACTGGGCGAGTTCGGCGCCACCATCACCTTCGCGGGAAGCTTCCCCGGCACCACGACCACCATGCCGCTGGCGGTGTACCTGGCCCTGGAAACCGATCCGGAGGACGCGATCGTGCTCAGTATCGTGCTGCTGGCGGTGTCGGTGGCGGTGCTCGCCGCCCTGCGGGACCGGTGGACGAAGGGGACACTGTGACCCTGCACGCCGAGATCCGGGTCGCCCGTGCGGCCTTCACCCTCGATATCGCCTGCGCAGTCGCGCCGGGGGAGGTGGTCGCGCTGCTCGGACCCAACGGGGCGGGCAAGACCACCGCGCTGCGGGCGCTGGCCGGGCTGACCCCGCTGACCGGCGGCCGGATCGCGCTCGACGACCGCGCCTGGGACGCACCACCGGGCACCTTCGTGCCGCCGGATCGCCGCTCGGTCGGGGTGGTCTTCCAAGACTACCTGCTCTTCGCGCATCTGAGCGCGCAGGAGAACGTGGCCTTCGGGCTGCGGGCGCGCGGACAGCACCGCCGGGTGGCCCGCGAGCGCGCCGCGCACTGGCTCGAACGGGTCGATCTCGGCGCCCGCCTGCACACCAGGCCGCGTGCCCTCTCCGGTGGCCAGGCGCAGCGGGTCGCGCTCGCGCGCGCCTTGGCGACCGACCCCGAGCTGCTGCTGCTGGACGAACCGCTGGCCGCCCTCGACGCGGGCACCAGATTGCAGGTGCGCTCGGAACTGGGCAGGCATCTGCGTGACTATCCGGGGCGCACGGTGCTGGTCACCCACGATCCGCTCGACGCGATGGTGCTGGCCGACCGCCTGATCATCATCGAGAACGGCGGCATCGTCCAGGAGGGGCCACCGTCCGAGGTCGCCCGGCACCCGCGCACCGACTATGTCGCCGACCTGGTCGGCCTGAACCTGTACCGGGGCATCGCCACGGGCACCACCGTCGACCTCGGAGGCGGCGCGCACTTCACCGTGGCCGAACCCGCCACGGGCGCGGTGCATATCGCCTTCGCGCCGAACGCGGTGAGCCTGTACCGGCAGCGACCGGACGGCAGCCCACGCAACACGTGGCAGGCGACGGTGGCCGGCATCGAACAGCACGCGCACACCACCCGGGTGCGGTTGGTGGGCGCGCCGTCGGTGCTGGCCGAGGTCACGCCCGCCACGGTCGCCGAATTGCGCCTGGAGCCCGGTGCGCGGCTCTGGGCGACGGTGAAAGCGACCGAAATCCGCACCTATCCCGCCTGAACTGCCGCTTCAGGCGCCCATCAGGCCGATATTGCTGTCGAGCAGCGCGGCCTGTTCGGCGAGCGCGCGGTCGTCGGGGGGATCGCCGACCTGGTCGACGAGATCGGTGCGGGTGATGACCACCAGTCCGCCGTCCCCGATATCGGGACCGGTCCTGACCTCGACGTGGCCCGCGGTCAGGACCAGGCGCGCGTCGGCGGCGGTGGTGTTGAGCAGGCGATGCAGGAGGGCGCTGGTGATGATTGCCTGCTCCGCGTGGTTCTCGTTCATGATCGGGTCACTTTCGTCGTGGCGATCGCTGAGCCGGGTAACCGGAAGTCATCGCGTTCAGCATACGCGCGGCTACCGGCTCGATCCGTCACGCCGGCCGATCGCGCGCACCCGCAGTGCGCGCGCGAGGTGATCACGCTGCTCGATCACCAAGCGGCGCAACGCACCCGGCGCGTCGGTGTTCGCCGCGAGCCACCGGTCGACGTCGTCGAGCGAGTCGGCGGCGGGGAACATCCCGAGCACGATCCGGCGGGCCAGCTCGATACTGCGCTGGTCCCAGACCGTGCGCAGATTCGCGAAGTACTCCGCGTCGAAACGGGCGATCAGCTCGCGGTGCTCGGCGGCCCGGAATCCGGCGATGACGGCGTCGAGGTGATCGTTGGTGAGGGCGGTGTCGGTGAGTGCCGCCGTCCACGCCGCGGCCTTCACCCGCGGGTCGGGGCGAGCCGCGAGGGCGCGGCGGTGGGCGGTGCGGCCCGAGGCGGTGTCGTCACCGGCGAGTTCGGCGTCCAGTTCGGTAGCGTCGGCGCGGCCGGTGGCGGCCAGGGCCGTCCACAGTGCCCAGCGCAGGTCCGGGTCCAGGGCCAGCCCCTCGGGCGCGGGCGCCCGGCCGTCGAGGATCGCCCGGATCTCGCCGGCGCGGCCCGCGTCGGTGGTGGCGGCGGTGGCCGTCGCGCGGGCCCAGGCCAGCTGCGCGCCGGAGCCGGGTTCCGCGGAAGCCAGGGTGGTCCAGCAGGATTCGAGCCACTCGCCGCGCCACAGCTGTCGCGCCTGGTCGGGCAGATAGTGGCCGATGGCGAAGGACGCGTTCGCCAGGACGGCGCTCAGCAGTGCGGTGTTCGGCTCCGAGGGTGCGAAGTCGCGGGCCATCCGCAGATAGCGGTCCACCGCGAGTTCCCCGTCGCGGGTGGCGTTCCACAGCGCCGACCAGATCAGGCCGCGGGCCAGCGAGTCGGTCACCCGGTCCAGGCTGCGCTGCACCGTGTCGAGCGATTCGGTGTCGAGGCGGACCTTCGCGTAGGTGAGGTCGCCGTCGTTGAGCAGGCGCAACGGGGCGGGCGCGAGGTCGACCGGGGTGCGCTCGGCCACGATGTCGAGTTCCACCCGGTCGCGGCGGACCAGCTCGCCCGCGTCGTCGAAGTCGTAGAGGCCGATGGCGAGGCGGTGCGGGCGTGGATCGGTCTGCACGAGTTCGGCGCCGTCGAGCGTCAGCGTGGACATGCCGCTGGTCTGCAACCAGGCTCGCGCCCAGCCCGCCAGGTCGCGCCCCGATTCCGTGGACAGCTCGGTGAGCAGGTCGGCGAGGGTCGTGTTGCCGAACGCGTGGGTCCGGAAGTAGCGGCGGGCACCGGCGAAGAAGGCGTCGCGGCCGACATAGGCGACCAGCTGTTTGAGCACGCTGGCGCCCTTGGCGTAGGTGATGCCGTCGAAATTGAGTTTGGCGGCCTCGAGATCGGTGATGTCGGCGACGATCGGATGGGTGGTCGGCAGTTGATCCTGCGAATACGCCCATGCTTTACGGCGATTGGCGAAGGCCACCCAGGCCTCGGTCCATTCGGTGGCCTCGGCGCTGGCCAGTGCGCCCATGTAGTCGGCGAAGGATTCCTTGAGCCACAGGTCGTCCCACCACACCATGGTGACCAGATCGCCGAACCACATGTGCGCCATCTCGTGCAGGATCGTGTTCGCGCGGGCCTCGTACTGTGCCGCGGTGGCCGCGCCCCGGAACACATAGGATTCGGTGAAGGTGACCAGGCCGGGATTCTCCATGGCGCCCAGGTTGTATTCGGGCACGAACACCTGGTCGTATTTGCCCCACGGGTACGGGTAGCCGAAGTGCTCGGCGAAGAAGTCCAGGCCCTGCCGGGTCACGGTCAGAATCGTGTCGGCGTCGAGGTAGCCGGCCAGCGAGGCACGGCACAGCACGCCCAGCGGCACGGTGAGTTCGTCACGCGCCCACGAGGATTCGACCCGGTGATACGGGCCGGCGGCGATCGCGGTGAGGTAGGTGGAGATCGGCAGGGTGGGGGAGAACTCGACCCGCTGGGACGCACCCTGCGCCTCGACCGTGGCGGCGGGCCGGTTCGACACGACCTCCCAGCCGGCCGGTGCGGTCACCGCGAAGGTGAACGGTGCCTTCATATCCGGTTGTTCGAAGCAGGCGAAGACGCGGCGCGCGTCGGCGGGCTCGTACTGGGTGTAGAGGTAGGTGCTGCCGTCGACCGGGTCGAGGAAACGGTGCAGCCCCTCACCCGAGCGGCTGTAGGCGCCGGTGGCCCGCACGACGACCACATTCGACGCGGCGAGCCCGGACAGTGTCAGGCGGGCGCCGTCGTAGTCGACGGGCACCTGCTGCCCGTTCACCGTCACCGAATCGACCGCGAGACCGAGAAAGTCGAGCCAGGTCCGCGTGCCGGTGGCATCGAAGGTGACGGTTGTCGTGGTCGCGAAGCTGGGCACGCTCTGATCGGCGGCCGCCGAGAGGTCCAGGTCGACCCGGTAGTCGCGGACAGTGACCGCGGCCGATCGCGCGGCGGTCTCGGAGCGGGTCAGGTTCGCGGTATGCACGCCTCGATCCTGCCAGCAGCCCGCGTGGGGCGGGCATCGACCGCGAGGAGTCCGGCCGGGATCGTGCCCGCCGGACGGGACCGCAGCTCGGCCGGTGTCCCGAGGTCGACGATACGACCGGCGTCGACGACCGCGACCCGGTCGGCGCGGTCGAGCTGACCGCGCAGATCGTGGCTGATCGAGAGAATCGCGGCGCCGTGGCGGTGCCGGTAGTCGTCGAGATGGTCCAGGACCCGTTGCGCCAGTGGCTGATCCAGGGCGGTGGTGATCTCGTCGCAGACCAGCACGCGAGGCTGTGCGCCGAGCGCCCTGGCCAGCGCCGCTCGTTGCAGCTGTCCGCCCGAGAGCCCGGCCGGATAGCGCCGGGCCTGGGTTTCCTCGATACCCAGTTCGGTCAGCAGGGTGATCGCCTGGGACGTCGCGGCGCCACGATCGGTGCCGCGCAGCCGGATCGCGGTGGCGGCGACCTGGTCGAGGACGGTGCGGCGCGGATCGAACGAGGCGGCCGACTCCTGCCAGACGTACTGCACGGCCGCGATCTGGGCTTTGCCGCGCCGCCGCAACGGCGGCAAACGCTGTGCGTCGAGCTGGATCTCGCCGCCGGCGGGGGTGACGAGCCCGGCGATACAGCGCCCGATCGTCGACTTGCCCGCGCCCGAGACACCGATCATGGCCAGCAGCTCACCGGGGTGCAGCTCGAGGTCGATCCCGTGCAGTGTCGGAGCGCCGCGATGGGTCACCGAGACTTCGCGCAGGCGCAGGACGGGTGTGGCCGGTGGGCGCGGTGCGCGTTCCCCCATGGCGGGGACCTCGGGTAGGTCACCGGTGGTGTGCACGCGGCCGTCGCGGACGAAAAGCGTTCGGTCGCCGACCTGTTCGACCGCGGCGGCGTCGTGCGTGACCAGCACGACGGCGGTGCCCGTATCGCGCAGGGCGGTCAGTCCGGTGAGCAGGGTCGCGCGGGCGATCGGGTCGAGGCCGACGGTCGGTTCGTCCATGACGAGCACGTCCGGGTCGAAGGTCAGGACCTGGGCCAGGGCCAGGCGGGCACGTTCGCCGCCGGAGAACTCGAACGGATACCTCCGCGCCAGCGCGTCGAGATCGGTCGCGTCGAGGTCGAACGCGGCGGCGGCCAGGGTCGCGGCCAGCCGGCGGCGCAGCTGCGCGCGGCCCGGGCGGGGCAGGCCGAGCCGGCGTGCCCGCAGCCGGGCGAGTTCGCCCAGCGCGGTCCCGATCCGGCGCGCGGGATTCAGGGTCGCGGCCGCGTCCTGTGGGAGATACCCGACCCGGATCGCGGCCCGGCGCCGCACCTGCCCGGTGACGGTGGTGCCGGTGACCGGTATCCCGGCGAGTGCGGTGGCGAGGGTGGTCTTGCCCGCTCCGGACGGGCCGAACAGCGTCACGATCTCGCCGGCCCCGATCTCGAGATCGGCGGCGTCGATGAGCACGGCCGTGCCCGCGGTGACCCGGAGTCCGCGCACACTGATCAGCGGCTCAGTCATCGCGGCTCATCCGGGCCATGCGCCGGGTGGCGAGGGTGCGCGGGTCGGCGAGCAGATCGTCACAGAGCAGATTGATCCCCACGATCAGCAGCACGATCAGCCCGGCCGGCAGCGCGACCGACCACGGCGCGATGGTCAAGGCGTCCTTGTTGGCCGCGACCGAGACCGCCCAATCGGTGGAGGTGGTGTCGAAGCCGAGGCCGAGGAAATTGGCCGAGGCCAGGAAGTAGACGGCGGCGGTGAACCGCAGGCACAGATCGGCGGCGATCGGGCGGGCCAGCACACCCGCCGCGTAGTTCCCGTAGCGGAGCGCCCGCGACTCACCTTGCATCCGTAAGGCATCCATGACCGGACTGCGGACGGTTCCGCGCGCGGCCATCCGCACGAACCGGGTGATCGGCGCGATCAGCGCGAAACCGATCGCACAGGCGATCGCGACCGCCGACCCGCGCGTGCGCAATGCGGCCACCATGATGATGAGCAGCGACGGCAGACACAGCAGCACGTCCATCGGCCGCATGAGCAGCTCGTCGACCCAGGCCCGTGGCGCCGCGGCCGCCGCGATCCCGATCACCGCGCCGGCCAGGTAGGCGATCAGCACGGTGCCGGCCGCGACGAGCAGAAAGGTCTGCCCGCCGGTGAGCGCGGCCGCGAGGACATCGCGACCGAGCCGGTCGGTGCCGAACGGCGACCAGTCCGACGGCCCGAACGGCGCCTGCCGATGCCGCGGCGCCCACCGGGCGAACACCGGACCGGCGAAGGCGACCAGCAGCGGAATCACGACGCAGCCGAGATACACCGCGCGACGCGCCGTCATCGCAGCGCTCCTTCGGCCGAGCGCGGGACCATGCGCTGTCCGGCGATATCGATCACGGTGTTGATGGCGATGGCGATCACGCCGGTGATCGCCACGATCGCCAGGATGACCGGGTCGTCGCGATTGCCGATGGCGCCGATCAACGCCGAGGCGATACCGGGCACCACGAACACCGCCTCCACGATCAGCACGCCGGACAGCAGGCCGTCACCGGTGCGGCCGAGTTCCTGCATCGCGGGCGCGAGCGCGTTGGGCGCGACATGGCGCGCCAGCAGCGACCATCGCCGCACCCCGAGCCGGCGCGCCTGGGCGATATAGGGCTGATCGAGCACATCGACCACACCGGCGCGCACCAGCCGGGCCAGCGGCGCGGCGACGCGGGCGACCATGACCACCAGCGGCAGCACCAGATATTCCGGTTGATCGAGCAGCGTGTCGAGATCGGTGCCGAGGAAGGTGGCGGGCAGCAGGTCCAGATCGATGGCGACATAGCTGACCAGCAGCACCGCCAGCACGAAATCCGGTATCGAGTCCAGCGCGATCCCGACCGTGGTGACCAGGCGATCGCACCACGAACCGGGCCACAGCCCAGCGGCGAACCCGGCGGTGACCGCCACCGGTACCAGCAGCGCCAGCGCCAGCACGGCCAGCAGCGCCGTGGTCAGGAACGGGTCGGCGATCACGCTGAGCACGCTGTGGCCGTTGGCGTAGGAGACGCCGAAGTCGCCGGTGAGCGCGCCACCGAGCCAGTCGAGGAAGCGTTGCAGCGGTGCGACATCGAGGCCGAGCAGCTGTCGTGCGGTCGCCCGCTGCTCCGCGCTGAGGACATCGTTGTTCTGGACATCGGCCGCGTCGCCCGGCAGCAGCAGCGAGAGGACGAAGACCAGCACCGCCAGCACGAACAGCTGTCCGGCCCCGATCACGGTGCGCCGCAGCAGGAATCGGGTGAACGGTGTCGACACGCGCACCGGTGCTACCGGATGCCGACCACGACGCGGTCGTCGCCGTACTGCCACACGATGCCGGCTTCGGCGAACCCGGCGTCCCTGGCGAAGGACACGTAGTCGTGGACGGTCGGCCGGTCGTGCACGGTGTGCTCGAAACCGCCGTCGCGCAAGCGGACCAGTTCGGCGAGTTCGGGCGCCCGGTGCACCGCGTCCCACCACTGCGCCCAGTCCTCGGCGTCGGCGGTGCCCCGGCGGGTAGCGCGCCGGACCGTCATGGCCTTGCCGAGCGCGTCCAGGCGCGGACCGGCGGGACCTTCGTAGAGATGGTCGCCGTCGATGAACACCCCGCCGGGTTTCAGTGCCGCCGCGCACGCGCGGATGAGCTCACGCAGCGGATCGCGGTTCATCCAGTGCAGCGCCGTCGTGCTGACGAAGGCGTCGGGCACCCGGTCCAGTGCGAGGGCATCGAGCCAGCCCTCGCGGCGCAGATCAGCGGAAACGGTACGGAACCGGGGTGATCCGAGCGCGCGGTCGGCCAGCCCCAGCAGCAGCGGATCGGCGTCGACGCCGACCACCCGCGCCGCGGGAAAGCGGTCGAGCAGTCGCTGTGCCAGGGTGCCGGGGCCGACCCCCAGATCGACGATGAGCAGGTCCTCGCGTTCGCGGAGTTCGTCGAGGACATCGCCGATCACCTCGAACCGCTGTTCACGGTCGGGCATGTAGTGCTCCTGCTGGCGATCCCAGCGGTCGATCCAGTAGCGGGCCCTGGCCGCGTCCAGCGCGGTCATCGGACGCGCACCCGGTCGAAGCGGGCCCAGCCGTGCGAGTTCGGCACGGCGGTGGGTACCTGCTGGAAGCGGTCGCGCGCGGCACTGTTCCACGCGGTGGTCCCGAAGAACACGAATCCTCCTCGATCGTGCAGAATCTCGTGCATGGTCCGATAGATCGCCGTGCGATCCTCGACACCCGGGGTGGCCTGGGCCTTCGCGTAGAGGGCGTCGAATTCCGGATCGGACCACTTCGTGCGGTTCTGCGGCGATCCGGTGAGCAGGCGCGACGCGAAATGATTCGGAATCGCCAGCGGCCCGGACTGTCCCATCGTCAGGTGCCCGGTCGACAGTGCGTCGGTGTAGTAGGTGTCCTTGGCGCCGAGCACCACGTTCACCCGCACCCCGCAGCGTTGCGCGTGCTCGGCGAACAGCCGGGCCGCTTCGACGAATCCGTGTGCCACCGGCGCGGTGAACAGGTCGAACGACAGGTCGCGCACACCGGCGCGGCGCAGCAGCCTGCCCACCTCGTCGGGATCGTAGGTGTGCTGCGGCAGTTCGGCGTAGTGCTGGAAACCCTTGCCGAACACGTCGTTGGACACCTCGCCCTGGCCTTCCAGGGCGATCTTCACCAGTTCGTCGCGGTCGAGCATCCGCATCACCGCGCGGCGCACGTCGGGGTTGTCGAACGGTGCCCGATCGGTCTTCATGGCGAAGAAGTGGATACCGCTGTTCGGTATCGCGGTCAGGCTCAGCCCACTCCGGCCCTGGAGGGTGCGCGCCGCCGAGGGCGTGAGGTTGTCGGCGTAGTCGACCTCGCCGCTCTGCACCGCCGAGAGCCGCGCATCGGACTCGGCGCTGACGATCCGCAACCGGCGGATCGCCGGGGCGCCGTCCCAGTAGTGGTCGTTGGCGGTGGCGACGAATTGCCTGCCCGCCTCGAAGGATTCGAAGACGAACGGGCCGGTGCCGACCGGGTGGTCGAAGTCGGTGGCGCCGTTCTGCACGATCTTGGTCCCGTAGGCCGACAGCGCGATCAGGAATTCGAAGGAGGGCTCGCGCAGCGCGATCTCGACCGTGCGCGCGTCGACGGCCCGGCTCTGGGCGAGATCGACGTGCTCGAGCGCGGAGGCGCCGATGAACGGCCGCCGCTGCGGCGGGCCGAGTACCCGCGCGAACGTGTACAGCACATCGTCGGCGGTGAAGGCCTTGCCGTCGTGCCAGCGCGCCTCGCGCAGCGCGATCCGCCAGCGGGTGCCGTCGGCGTTCGGCTCGGCGGCGGTGGCCAGGCGGGGGATCGGCGTCATCGTCTCGTCGATCTCGAAGAGGCCGTCGTAGACCGACTTCATTCTCGCCTCGTCGATGAACAGGGTGTTCACGCCGGGGTCGATGCCCTCGCCGGCACCCGAACCCTGGAACGCGGCGGTGAAGGTGTCGACCGCACCCTCGCCGTCGGCCGGCGACCGGTTGCACCCGGTCAGGGCGGCGCCCGCGGCGAGCGCGCCACCGAGCAGGAAGGTCCGACGACGCAACGTCGAGGACGGCATGTGTGGCTCCTATCGCGTCTGGTTCTCACGCGACGAAGACATGCGGAAACGAGCCACCCGGGGTGGCTCGGTTCGGCGTATCGATCAATACCCACGTGATCACGACCGTTCAGCACTGCATCCGCAGGTATCTGGCTTCGGCTCGCACGCGAGCCTCACAGTTGCGGGACAGCCCCGGAATCACACCGGTCTTCCCTGCGGACAGGCGTCATCCTACGCATGCCGGCGCGTGCGTGGATCTGCCTGCGGCCGTGCTGTGTTCGGGCGGAAATGACATACGAAGCCGGCGATTCGGATAACTGGAGAATTGCCGATTGTTAAATGGGTGGCAAGCCTTCTTCGACGAGCTGGTCGTGGATGACCGCGGACATCTGCTCGGCCAGTGGATCCAGCGGGGACGCCGGAATGGGCATTCCGTCATCGGTCTGTACCTGGATGAGCGCGCAGGCGAGTTCGGTGAAATCGCAGGATCGGATGATGCCCCAGGTGCGCATCACGACCATTTCCGTCGCCGGTGCGATGGTCACCGAACGGCTGCGCCAGCGCTGCGGCGGGGGTGCGCTGCGCCGGCGGCGGCGGGTGGCCGCCGCGGCGGTGGCCGTGTGCCGCTCGGCGATGAGCGCGGGCGGGATGTGCGCGTAGAGGTTGTCGCACAGCACCGCTGAACGGGCATCGGCCCTGGCCAGGGCGGTGAGTTTGCCCAGCGGCATGGCGTCGTCGGGGATCGCCCAGCCGTAGGCCGCTTTCCAGCGGTCGACCAGGTCGTCGAGCACGACCGATTCGAAGACGGTGATCCGGGCGGTCAGGTCGACCGATTCCTCGTCGATGAGGGCATGACGCTGGGCGGGGGTGAGGCGGTGGTCGACGATCCATTCGGTGCGGATTCTGGTCACTTCCCGCCAGACATGCAGATCGATCGCGCGCGTGCGAGATCGTTCCTCGTGCTCATCGCGATGTGATCGGGTCATTGCGCGCAATCCCTTCATCGTGCTGAACGGCCGTCTATTGCCTTTCCCTGAATGCGGTGGTAATTGCGATATCGGTCCCGACTCTATCGGCACGATTGCGCATTCGGCTATGACCGCGCATGGATAGTCGCCAAATATTTGCCGCGGATCTATAGCGGCCGAGATGAATTCCGCCGGCGCGGGGAGTGTGGGTCAGTTCGCGGGAGCGCCGAGGATGTCGGCGAGCACGGTCGCCTCGCTGATATCGGCGCGGCGGGCCGCGGTGAGCAGGGTGAGGGGTCCGTGCGCGGCCATCGTGCGCAATTCCGCGAGCGCGTCGGCATGGTCGGCGTCGTCGAGTTCGGCGCGATAGCGGCGGGCGAACTCGGCGAACCGGTCCGGGTCGTGGTCGTACCACTTGCGCAGGTCGGTGGAGGGCGCGGCCGCCTTGCACCAGGTGGTCAGGTCGGCGCGCTCCTTGCTGACACCGCGCGGCCACAGCCGGTCGACGAGTACCCGTTGTCCGTCGGTGGGTTCGGGGTCGTCGTAGATGCGGCGCACCACGACGTTCGGTCGCTGGGTCATCGGTTTCTCGCTTCCTGTTCGGCGGCAATGCCTTTCGCTGTCCGCAGGATGTCCTCGAGCATGGCGGGGGTGAGCCGGCCGGTGAAGGTGTTGTGCTGGCTGACGTGATAGCAGCCCAGCACGGTGACGGCACGGCCGTCGGGATGGGTCAGCCTCACCCGCGCGCCGTGGGCGAAGCGTGGCCGTGGCCGCGGCACCCGCCAGCCGCCTTCGGTCAGGACCGTGAACAGGGCCTGCCAGCCGAAGGCGCCCAGGACGACGATCACTGCCAGGGAATCGGCGAGCAATTCCAGTTCGCGGCTCAGGAACGGCGCGCACCGGTGCCGTTCCTCGGCGGTCGGCTTGTTCTGTGGTGGGGCGCAGTGCACGGGGGCGGTGAGGCGGGTGCCGAGCAGTTCGATGCCGTCGTCGACGGCCACCGGGTGCGCGCCGGTCGACAACCCGACCGCGTGCAGCGCCGCGAACAGGACCTCACCGCTCTGGTCGCCGGTGAACATCCGGCCCGTGCGATTGCCGCCGTTGGCCGCCGGCGCCAGCCCGACGACGAGGATCGACGCGTCGTCGGGGCCGAATCCGGGGACGGGCCGGGCCCAGTAGTCCTGATCGCGGAAGGCGGCCCGTTTCACCCGCGCGACTTCCTCGCGCCAGGCGACCAGCCGGGGGCAGGCGAAGCAGGAGGAGACCAGGCAATCCAGTTCGGCGACGGTCCGGGCCGCGCCGGCGGCCGACGGCGCCTGTTCGGGACCGCGATGGTTGATCTCGGTGGGTTCGCAACTCACGTCGCCGACCATGGCGACAAGTTTAGCCGCGCGGTACCGGCGGTACCACGTACGGTATTGGCATGGTGTCAACTGAGATCGTGACCGCCGACGGAGTCGTGCGCGGTCGAGTGGGCCGTCATGTCGTCAGCTGGCGTTCCGTTCCCTATGCGGCGGCGCCGGTCGGTGACCTGCGCCTGCGTGCCCCCCAACCGGTGCGGCCGTGGACGGGGGTGCGCCCGGCCATGGAGTTCGGCCGCGCCGCCGTCCAGCATCCCAACGGCGCGCGAACCGGGCCGCGCACCTGGCAGCCGATCGGCGAGGACTGCCTGACGCTGAATGTCACCGCGCCGGTCACCCCGTCTAAGACCCCGCTCCCGGTCCTGGTGTTCATCCACGGTGGCGGCTACCTCTTCGGGACCTCGAGCATGTACTCCGGTGCGCGTCTTGCGGTGCGCGGCGAGGTGATCGTGGTGTCGGTGAACTACCGGCTCGGCGGGCTCGGCTATGTCGACTTCAGTGAATTCTCCACTCCGGAACGGCCTTTCGACTCGAATCTGGGGTTGCGCGACCAGGTCGCGGCGCTGGGCTGGGTGCAGCGCAATATCGCCGCGTTCGGTGGCGACCCCGGCAAGGTGACCGTGTTCGGTGAGTCGGCGGGCGCGCACGCGGTGGTCTCGCTGCTGGCGACGCCGTCCGCGCGCGGGCTGTTCCATCGGGCCATCGCGCAGAGCGCCCCGGCCGACTGGGTCGCGCGGCCCGAGCAGGCGCGCCGGTTCGCCCGCCGCGTCCTCGAACGCCTCGGCGCCGATCCCGCCGACGCGGTGCGCACCCTGACCACGGTGCCCGCCACGGAGCTGTGCCGGGCCGCGGACAAGGCGCTGGGCCGGGCGCTGCGCGAGGAACCGGGCAGCTTCCCCTACGCTCCGGTGCCCGACGGCGACTTCCTGCCCGAAGCGCCCCTGGACGCGATCGCGGCGGGCCGGGCGCACCCGGTCCCGCTGATCATCGGGACGAATCTGGACGAGGGGACGCTGTTCCAGCGTTTCGGCAAAGCGGTGCCGCACACCCCGCAGCAACTGGACTCGGTGTTCCGGCGGTGCGCGCCGGGGACCGGCAAGCAGGTGATCAGCCGGTATCACGGCTATCCCGCGCCGCGCACCGCGGTACGGATCGGCGGGGACTTCATGTTCCTGCGGCCGACGCTGGCGGTCCTGGAGGGCCACAGCCGCTACGCGCCCAGCTACGCCTACCGCTTCGATTTCGCGCCGCGCGCGCTACGCGTGGCGGGCCTGGGCGCGACCCACGCGCTGGATCTGGTCCCGGTGTTCGGGTGGGTCGACGGACCGGTCGGCCGGATGATGACCGCGGCGGGCGGGCGCCGCGCGTTCCTCGCCGTGCAGGACTTCATGCAGGACAACTGGCTGCACTTCGCCCGCACCGGCAGTCCGTTGCCGACCTGGTCGCCCTACACCGAGCAGCGCCGCGCGACCTGTGTCATCGACCAGCCGCCCCGCATGCTGATCGACCCGGAGGCCGGCCGACGGGAAGCCTGGCACGGGGTCGTGGTCGCCGCGCGCGCCGATCGGAACGAGGCATGACCGTCGAGGCAGGCGCGGGCACCTTGGCGCAGCGGATCAAGACGCTCTACGCCGAGGACGCGCAGATCCAGGCGGCCAGACCCGCCGACGACATCCACGCCGAGATCACCAGGCCCGGTGCGCCACTGGCCCGGATCGTCGAGACGGCCATGACCGGCTACGCGGACCGCCCCGCCGTGGGTGTCCGGCGCACCGAGCTCGTGGGTGACCCGGTGTCCGGGCGCGTGACCCGGCGCCTGCTGCCCGCCTTCGACCTGTTGACCTACCGGGAGCTGTGGGAGCGCGCCCGCGGCGTGGCCGCCGCCTGGCACGCCGAGGGTCTGGCCGCCGGCGATTTCGTCGCCCTGCTGGGGTTCACCAGTGCCGACTACACGGTCCTGGACCTGGCCACCATCCATCTCGGTGTGGTCGCGGTCCCGCTCCAGGGTGGGGCCGGACTGGAACAGCTGCGCTCGATCCTGGACGAGACCGCGCCACGGGTGTTCGCCGTGGACACCGCGCATCTGGCCGTCGCCGTGGACGCGGTGCTCGCCGGCGCCACGCCGCACACCGTGGTGGTGTTCGACCATCACGCCGACGACGACGATCACCGCGACGCCCTCGCCGCCGCGCGGGCCCGCCTGACCGCCGCGAACTCGACGGTCACCCTCCGTACCCTCGCCGAGGTCGTCGACCGGGGCCGGGCCCTGCCGCCCGCACCGCTGTTCGTGCCCGCGCCCGGCGAGGACCCCCTCGCCCTGCTGATCTACACCTCCGGCAGCACCGGCACGCCCAAGGGCGCGATGTACAACCAGCGGCTGGTCGCGGTGAGCTGGCAGCCGCCCCGGCCGCTGTCGGCGATCACCGTGAACTTCCTGCCGCTGAGCCATATCGCCGCCCGCTTGACCCTGGCCTCGGTGCTGGCGCGCGGCGGCACCGCGTATTTCGCCGCGGCGGCGGACATGTCGACACTGTTCGACGACATCGCGCTCGCGCGGCCCACCGAGATCTTCCTGGTGCCCCGGGTGTGCGATCTGCTCTGGCAGCGCTACCAGCGTGAGCTGGCGCGGCGCGGCGGGCCGGATGTGGACGCCGACGCGCTCGCCGAGGAGGTGAAAACCGAACTGCGCGAACGGTTCCTGGGTGGCCGGTTGCTGCAGGTGCTGTGCGGCAGCGCGCCCATCGCCCCCGACCTGCGCGCGTTCGTCGAATCGGTGCTGCGGATGCGGATCCACGACGGGTACGGTTCCACCGAGACCGGCGGCGGGGTCATCTTCGACACGAAAGTCATGCGGCCGCCGGTGCTGGACTACAAGCTCGTCGACGTGCCCGAACTGGGCTACTTCACCACCGACAAGCCGTATCCGCGGGGGGAACTGCTGCTCAAGACGACCACCATGATCGCCGGTTACTATCGGCGGCCCGAGGTCACCGCGGCGGTGTTCGACAGGGACGGTTTCTGCCGCACCGGTGATGTGGTCGCCGAGCTCGCGCCCGACCGGCTGGCCTATGTCGACCGCCGCAACAATGTGCTCAAACTGTCGCAGGGCGAATTCGTGACGGTGTCGACACTGGAGGCGGTGTTCGCCGGGGCCGATCTGGTGCGCCAGATCTATGTCTACGGCAGCAGTGAGCGCGCGTATCTGCTGGCTGTCGTCGTGCCCACCGAGGCCGCGCTCTCAGGTCCGGCGGGGGAGTTGCGGGCCGCGATCGGCGCGTCGCTGCAACGGGCCGCGGTCGCCGCCGGGCTCGAACCGTATGAGATTCCGCGTGATTTCCTGATCGAGACCGAGCCCTTCTCGGTCGCCAACGGGCTGCTGTCCGGTGTCGCGAAACTGTTGCGGCCCAAGCTGAAGCAACGCTATGGCGACCAGCTCGAGCAGCTCTACACCGACGTGGCGCGGGAACAGGAGGACCAGCTCGCGCGGCTGCGTCGCGACGCCCCCGGCCTGCCGATTGCGGAGACCGTCGCGCGGGCGGCGCGCGCGGTGCTCGGCTGCGATGCCGCCGACCTGCGCCCGGAGGCTCGCTTCGCCGACCTGGGCGGGGATTCCCTGGCGGCACTGTCGTTGTCGACATTGCTGCGCGAACTGCTCGGCGTCGATGTGCCGGTGAATGTGGTGCTCGCACCAGGCAGCGATCTGGCCGCACTGGCCGCCTACCTCGAGCGCGGCACCCGCACCACCGATGTCGCCGCCGTCCACGGCCCTGATCCGACCGAGATCCGGGCCGCCGACCTGACCCTCGAGAAATTCCTCGACCTCGACGGCGCCGCCGATCTGCCGGTTCCGGATCAGGTGCGGACCGTGCTCATCACCGGCGCCAACGGCTACCTCGGACGTTTCCTGCTGCTGAACTGGCTGGAACGACTGGCCCCGCAGGGTGGCAAGGTCGTGTGCGTGGTGCGCGGCGGTGACACCGCGGCCGCGCGTGCCCGCCTCGACGAAGCCTTCGACACCGGCGACGCCACCCTCGCCGAACACTTCCGCGACCTCGCGACCGGCACACTCGAGGTGGTCCCCGGTGACCTCGGCGAACCCGATCTCGGTCTGCCGCAGCCGCTGTGGCAGCGGCTGGCCGGCGAAGTGGATCTGATCGTGCACTCGGGCGCGCTGGTCAATCACGTGCTGCCCTACGGTCAGCTGTTCGGCCCCAATGTCGTCGGCACCGCCGAGATCATCCGGCTCGCCCTCACCACGCAACGCAAACCGGTGAGCTACCTGTCGACGGTGGCCGTCGCGGCGCAGGGGGAGTCCTTCGCCGAGGACGGCGATGTGCGCGTGATGAGTCCCGTGCGCCGCCTCGACGACAGCTACGCCAACGGGTACGGCAACAGCAAATGGGCCGGTGAGGTCCTGCTGCGGGAGGCCTCGGATCGCTTCGGCCTGCCGGTCGCGGTGTTCCGTTCGGACATGATCCTGGCCCACCGCGACTATGCGGGTCAGCTGAACGTGCCGGATGTGTTCACCCGGCTGCTGTTCAGCGTGCTCATCACCGGGATCGCCCCGGAATCGTTCTACCGCACCGGATCAGGGGGTGACCGCCCGCGCGCGCACTACGACGGACTGCCCGCGGACTTCGTCGCCGCCGCGGTGACCGAACTGGGCGCGGTCGCCGACGCCGGCTACCGAACCTACGACGTGCTCAACCCGCACGACGACGGCATCTCCCTCGACACCTTCGTCGAGTGGCTGATCGCGGCCGGACATCCCATCGCGCGCGTCGCCGACTACACCGAATGGTTCACCCGTTTCGAGACCGCGCTGCGGGCGCTACCCGAACCGCAACGCAAACACTCGCTGCTGCCACTGCTGCACGCCTATCGGCGGCCCGGCCGGGCCCTGCCCGGTGCGGCGCTGCCCGCCGACGGTTTCCGTGCGGCGGTGCGGGCGGCGGGAATCGGTGCCGCCCAGGATATTCCGCACCTGGACGCGGCATTGATCGACAAGTACGTCAGCGATCTGGTCGGGCTCGGACTGCTGCCGTCACCGGTGCGGGGGTCGTAGGCTGGACGCAGTGACCGCGCGAGGACAGGAGCATGTGATGCGACGTTCCACCGTCGGCGCCGGCCTGGGGGCCAAGGCGCTGCGCACCCGCTGGCTGGTGCGCGCGCCGATCGCCCTGTACCGCGCGGGGTTCGGGTTCCTGCTCGGCCGACGCCTGCTCATGCTCGAACACCGGGGACGGGTCAGTGGTGAGCGTCGGTTCGTCGTCCTCGAAGTCGTCGAGCAGCCGGTCGCCGACGAATATGTGATCGTGTCCGGCTTCGGGGTGCGGTCGCAGTGGTATCGCAATGTCGTCGCGGATCCGTCGGTGCGGATCTCGACCGGGTTCCGCCGCAACCTGCCCGCCACCGCGACGCCGATGACCGAACAGGAATCCGCCGACGCGCTCGCCCGATACGCCCGGCAGCACCCGCGCGCGTGGAAACAGTTGCGCGCCACCATCGAACAGGCCACCGGCGCCCCGGTCGACACCCTGCCGATGGTGCGGCTGCGAGTGCGCTGACCGGATCAGATATCGAGCAGGTGCGGCAGCCCGGCCCGGAAACGGTCGGCGTCGACGGCCTTGGCCCCGGCGAACACGGGCAGGTCCACCAGCGTGAAACAGCTCGCGCGGCTGCCCGGGTCACCGGCGGAATCGAGCACCGCATTGGCCGCGGCGCGCCCGGATTCGTTGGCGCCCTCCATTGTCGCCAGGTCGATATGGCTGCGGATGTGGTCGCCACCGAAGTAGAGATTCGGGATGGCGCAGTGCGCGTCGGGCCGGTTGTCGTAGGAGCCGACGGTATTGACCAGCAGCGGCGTCGCGTTGTGGATGCCATCGCTCGACCAGGTGATGCCGGGGTCCAGATGCCAGGAGTGGATGTCCTCGTCGCGCAGCCAGCCGGTACCGGTGTTGAGCCAGGTCTTCAGCTGCGCCCACACCTCCGCGGCGATTTCCTCGGCACTGCACTCCTTGGCGGTGCGGCCGTAGACGATGCCGGGGGTGTCCCAGTCGGAGATGTCGACCGACAGGCACTCCACGACCGAACCGTCCCCGTAGGTGGCGGCGAAATCGCCCACCCACATCGGGGCCTGGCGCAGCGCGGTGATCGCCCACGGTGAACCGAGCGCGGCAATATGGCCCTCGGGGATATCGGTGGGGCGGCGCAGGAAATACTGGATGCCGACCATCCAGTCGGTGACCAGGTCGCGCATCCCCTCCAGGCGCGGGTCGGCATCCAGGATCGCCGGGCTCAGCAGGTCGACGACGCGGTCGACGGGGATCGCGCAGATGTAGTGATCGGCGGTCACCGTCGTCGTGCCCGCGCTACCCGTCACCGTCGCCGACTCGATGCGGCCACCGGCCAGGCGCAGTGAGCTCGCGCCCTGTCCCATGACGAACCGGACACCGAGGGACCGCAGGTAGGCGACCCACGGATCGATCCACGCGGCATTGGTCGGCCGGTTCAGGATGCGGTCCACCCCGCCGGAGAACTCCGGGACCAACCCGGAACCGGCCAGCACCAGTGCCTCGCCGATGGTGCCGATCGTGCGCGCCGAACTCGTCTGCGGTTTGGCCGCGACGGTGATCCGGGTCAGCGCGTTGACCAGGTACTTGCGGTAGGCGGCCGACTTGCCCTCGGCCCGCATGATCTGCTCCCAGGTGACGTATTCCCACTGCCCGAAACGGCGTTCGGTGCTCGAGGTGAACCACATGGTCATCTGCTTGGCGAAGAAAGCCAGCTCGTGGGCGGGCAGGCCGGGGATGAACTGCAGGGCGCCGATGATGTTGTTCTGGATCACCTGCGGGGTGAGCTGGGTGATGCCGCCCGCCTCGACCGGCAGGAAGATCGGCGCGGTGTTCTCGAAACCGGCGACCGTGCCCTCGACCCGGACGAGATTGTCGAGCACGCCGTTCGGGTTGCCGGGGAACGGGATCCGGCTCATCGTGTCCGGGACATTGCGGTAACACCCGGGGAAGAAACGGAAGCCGTGCTCGCCGGGCAGATCCTGCCTGCCGGGGCCCGCGGTGCCGGGCACACCGAGGCTGCGGGCCTTGCCGCCGAGGTAGGCGGGTTCGTAGACGGTCACCTCGTAGCCGCGTTCGGCCAGCTCGTGCGCCGCGCTGAGCCCGGCCATCCCGCCGCCGAAGATCGCGACCGACTTGCCCGGGGTCCGTAGCAGGGGCGAGCGCGGCCCCGGGGCGGCGGCGGCCGTGGGCGCGGTGACGGCCAGCGCGGCACCGGCGGCCAGGCCGGCGCGCAGGGCGGTGCGACGGGAGAAGGTGAGCGGGCTATCGGACATGCTGTGCTCCAGGTGCCACAGAGGTGAGCAGTGTGTGCGTCGGCGGCGCCACACGAGGGGGATTGCCACGCAACGTGGTGTGCGTGAGGTGTCGTTCGGCGATCGCGCCCCGGATCTCGTGTGCCATGTCGGCGAGGACGGTGGGGAGCTGATCGCGCTGGTGACGCAGCGCGCCCCAGCCCAGTCGCAGTGCGCGGGCCGGGGTGTAGAGCTCGCCGGGCCTGCGGGTGCGGGAAAAGATGCCGGTGGTGATCTCGGCGAGTTCCGCGTCGGCCTCGGCCCGGCGGTACAGCTCGATCTCCAAGGGGCGCATGGCCTCACCCCGGGCCAGGCGATTGGTCCAGTGGAAGATGTCGCGGCACTCGATCACCCGCGTGCGTTCCCAGCGCGCCAGCGCCAGATCGAGGACCGCCGGATCGTCGAGCACGCCGGCGACGGACTCGGCCAGCCTGCGGCCGTAGTGCAGGGCATCGCGAATCCCCTGCGCGGTGACGGGATCCTTGAAGTGACCGGCGTCGCCGGGCAGCGCCCAGCCCGGGCCGGTGGACCGGCGGAAATACGAGGCGATGCCGACGGCCGATCGGACACGTCCGACGCGTTCGCAGCCGTGTAGTCGATCGGCCAGTGCCGGAATCCGCTGCACCGCTGCGGTGTAGCGGCGTTCGGCCTCGCCCGGCCCGAGCTTGCCCTCGGCGCGCGGCGGCTGCACCAGGCTCAGCACCAGGCCGTCGTCGCAGGGGAACGCAGTGCCCAGATCGGCGCCGACGCGCCACTGCGCGGCGATATGGCGCTGTGCGTCGGCGGTGTCGCGCCAGTAGGCGAAATAGCAGTCGCGGCCACTGGGTACCGTCAGGAACGGGTCGTCGGCGCCGACCGCGCGGGCCACGGTGCTGCGCCGCCCGTCCGCGCCGACCACCAGCGCCGCCCGGATCTCGGTGACCGCACCCGCGCTGTCGGTGTAACGCACACCGGCGCACCGGTTCCCGTCGAAGACCACCGACTCCACCCGGCAGCGCTGGCGCACGTCGGCGCCCGCGGCGATCGCGGCCCGCACGAGCACCCCGTCGAGACCGGTGCGCCGCACGCACATCGCGTAGTCGATGCCGTCGACCGGCGGAAACACCGACCCGATACCGAATCCCGCGCCCTCGGCATAGGCGTGGGTCAGCCGGGGTGCGCCGAGCGCGGCCACCTCGGCGAGCACGCCGAGGCGCTGGAGTTCGGCCACCCCCGCGGGCCAGAGCAGATGGGTCGACAGGGTGTCCGAGGGCAGGGCGGCGGCGTCGAGGACGATCACCCGTCGCCCGGCCGCGGCCAGGGTGAGCGCGGTCGCGGAGCCGGCGCAGCGCGCGCCGACCACGACGACATCGGCCGACTCGACGCGGGGGACGGGGGAACCAGCCATTGTGAACCGCCTCGGTCATCAAGTCTCGGACACTGTGTCCGATCACGATCATGAGGTGCGCCGGGGCGAGAGTCAATACCACACGGCGACAACATGATTGCCAGGGGGGGTTGCACCGCCGACCGGAGGTTCGCGGGTCCGGCGGGCACAATGAGGACATGTCCCCACAACACGACGGCGCCACCGAGCAGCGTCCGGGGTGCCGATGCCCTCGCTGACGCGGGTCCCGCGATCGGCGCGCAAACCCTCCGACGATCGGCGCGTGGAATTCGAGCGCCGGGTGCTGGGCGCGGTCGAGGACCTGCTCGCCGAGGGCACCCCGTACACCGAACTCGCCGTGCAGAAGATCGCGACCGCCTCCGGCGCGGCCCGCTCGACCTTCTACCGCTACTTCCCGGACAAGAGCAGCCTGCTGATCCGGATGGCCGAGCTGGCCACCGTCGACCTGTTCGGCGCCGCCGAAATGTGGTGGCGCGCCGACCACACCGACCGGCAGGCCGGTGTGGTGGCGGCGATCGGCGCGATGATCGGCGGGTTCCGCGCGCACCGCTACCTGCTGCTGGCGCTGAGCGAGGTCTCCGCCTACGACCGTGCCGTCGCCCACTATTGGCGCACCAGGGTGGCCGGCTTCGCCGAGCTCGTGCACGCGCGGCTGGAGGCCGAGCGCGCGGCAGGCCGGGTGGCCGCGCACCTGGACTCCGCCGCGACCGCCCTGGTCCTCACCTCGATGGTCGAGCGCACCCTGACCGTCGCCTTCTCCGCCGACACCGGCATCGGTGACGAGGAACTGGCCGCCTCGCTCGGTCGCGCCATCTGGCTCGTCGTCTACGGGGACGCCGAGCCGGTCGGTTGAGCGGCGCGGATGCTACCGGTGCTTCGCGAGGAAGCCCGGGTCCGGGGTGAACGCGGTCAGGCCCACGTCGCGGTAGCCGCCGACGAGGCGCTCGTACTTGCGCCGGTTGCGCGCCATCGGTGAATCGGTGACCGCGGCGGGCAGGCGCTGGTAGGCGACCCGCAAAGCGGTGGTGAGCACCCGGAATTCGCGTTCCTGCCTGCGGCCCCAGGTGATCGGCATCAGCGCGCGGACCTCGGGGTGCATGATGCCGCAGCCCAGGATCATCGCGATGTGGCCGAAGGTGGGCGCGCCGAGTCGCCACAGCGGTTCGGTGATCGCGGGCAGGAAGTAGGGCCGTGGCGAACGCATGACGGTGCTGGTGGCGCCCTCGAGCGCGGTGGTCCGGCGCAGTTCGCCGATCATCTCGTCGTAATGGGCGAGGAGTTCGGGGAATTCGGCGATGGGCCGGGAGCTGCCCGGGAGATGCAGGCCGCGGGTCTTGTAGAGGTAGTGCTCCCAGATCGCCTGGCTCTGCGCGGGGGTCGGCTCGTCGCCGGTGAGTGTGAGGTAGGCGCCGCGCTGCACGAAGAAGGTCGAGTACAGGATCCAGTTCCAGGATCGCGGGTTGAGCGCGGAATAGCGCTCACCGTCGGGACCGACGCCCTTGACGTCACGGTGCAGCAGCATCAACCGCTCGGACTCGGCGGCCCGGTCGGCGTCCTCGCCGTGGTAGATCAGCTGGTCGGCGGCCGCGGTGCGGACCGCGCGCGCCCATGGCTCGTAGCGCGACCGGCCGGTGGCCTCGAGCGCCGCCGACACCGGCGGCAGCATCGGCTGATCGAACAGGGCGACACCGAACAGGCCGAACAGAACCGAACCGCCGACCTGCTCGAAGCGCTCGACGGCGGCAGCGGTGGCGGAACTGGCGGGGGCCCAGGTGGCGGTGTCGACAGCGCGCAGTTCCTTGTGCGGCACGGGGCAGGTCATCGTTGAACTCCTTTGTTCACTCCACTATTTCTGGTGCCGTGCGACACCAGAAATGCGTGTGATGTCAGGGTGCACCAGAATGGGGTGATGGTCAAGACGACACCGCGCGCCTACGGGGGTGTCGCCGCGGACGAGCGGCGTTCCCGGCGCCGCGCCGCCCTGCTCGAGGCCGCCCTCGACCTGCTCGCCGAGGAGGGGGCACAGGCGGTCACCAAGCGCGCGGTCTGCCACCGTGCCCAGCTCAACGACCGGTACTTCTACGAGCAGTTCACCGACCGTGACGCCCTGCTCACCGCGCTGTCGGAGGAGCTCACCACCCAGGGCATCGGCGCGGTGGTCGCCGCGACCCACGCCGCGGCACCCGACCTGCACAGCCAGGTCTACGCCGCCGCCGACGCCGCCCTGGGCTTCCTGCTCGCCGATCCCCGCCGCCAGGCCCTGCTGCTCAACGCCCACAGCACCGGATCGCTCTACACCGCACGCGTGGCCACCCAGCACGCCATCGCGACCGCGGCGAGCACCGTGAACCGCGAACTACGCCCCGATCTCACCGCCGACCCGGCCGACGCCGAACTGGCGGCCTACATCGTGGTCAGCGGCACCCTGGAACTCGTCGCCGCCTGGCTACGCGGCGAATTCACCACCACCCGCGAACACCTGACCACCCACGTCGCCGGCCAACTCCTCCAGGTCCCTCTCGCCGCCGGCCAATGGACGGGCCCGAACCCGATCGGCTGAGTTCGCCGCCGTTCGCTGGGGGACCTGTGGGCGAGCGGGCCACATGCGGCACACTGGATCGGTAATCGATTGCTGTGTGGCTGTTTTCGGGGGAGATTCGATGAGTGTGGTTGTGCTGGCCGTCCAGGACGTCGTGGGACAGGTGCTCGCCCAGCAGGGAAATCCGGTGCCCGAAGCGCCACCCGGCTCGGACACACCTCTGCAGCTGGTGCGCTACCTCCGCTGGCTCCCGGTGATCGCCGTGCCGATCGTGCTGGCGATCGTCGTCATCGTGCTGGTGCGCGTATCGCGGTCAGGTCGCGGGCCTGCCATGGACGCGCGGACCGGGCGGCCGTTGCCGCCGGCACACCCTGACCAGCGGTGGGCCCCACCGCCGACAGACCGGCCGATCGGCCCTGGCTCGGCGCGGCAGGGCGTCGATGGCTGGGGTTCGCCGGATTCGGCTGGGCGGGGTCGTCCGGATCGGGGCTGAGTAACTCTCACGTCGCCCAGCCCAGGCGGGTCAGCATTCGGTCGCTGTGCGAGCGGCCTGTGGTGCGGCGGGTGTGATGGGTGCCGGCGAGTAGCGCGCCGAGGCCCGCGCCTGCGGCGTTCATCAGCACGTCGTCGATCGAGGAGACGCGGCCGAGATCGAATGCGTACTGGGCGATCTCGAGCGTTGCCGAGAGGCCGGCCCCGATCAGTGTCATGCGCGCCGCCCCGGCCAGGCGCGGGAAACGCAGTGGCAGCAGGAAGCCCAAGGGGACGTACCAGCAGTGCCACCGGTACGAGCAGCGCCCACACGATCAGTACCGGACCCCAGGATTCCCACACGCTCCCCACCGGCGCCAGGGTAGCGCGGTTACGGGCCGACGATGCGGGTGGCGGCCAGCACGGTCGCGGCCCGGCGTTTGGCGAGCCGCCTGCCGTCGGCCTGCTCGGCGTCCTGGCGGGCGTGGGTGGCCGCGGTGCGGGCAAGGTCGGTGAGCATCCGCAGCAGCAGCGCGGCCGGGATCGCCGCGGTGATCAGGCCCTCGCGCTGGCCACGGCGGAGTTCGGCGATCTTGGGTTCGACGGTGCGCCGCAGGATCTCGGCGATGTCCTCGCCGGAGGGCTCGAGCTCGGCCCAGGCCTGCAGGCGAGCGTCTTCGGGATGGTCGACGAAGTGGTCGAACAACCGCCCGATGTAGGCCGGGATGTTCTCGGCGGTGAAACCGGTGTCGAGCGTGGTCTCGGTGGCCCACTGCTCGGTGACGGCGGCATACAGCTCGCTCTTGCCGGGAAAGTAGGCGTAGAGCCGGTCTTTGCTGGCCCGGGCGGTGGTCGCGATCCGGTTGATCCGGGCGCCGGCGATACCGAATTGCGCGAACTCGATCTTCGCCGCGGCCAGAATCCGCTCCCTGGTCGCCTCACCCGCTGCCCGCATGGCCGTATGGTACCTCTTGCCGAACCATCTGGTTCGGAACTATGGTCCTTTTCAGAACCGTATGGTTCTGGAACCGGCGAGACGAGGACATGATGAGCGCGGAGAAACCACGCTGGCAGCAACTCCGGGAGCAGAGCGAAGGCGTCGAGACCGCCGAACTGGACCAGCTCTGGACCCGGCTACGCCCGGCACGCGCCGAGGACATTCTCGGGGAATGGCGCGGTGACGCCTTTCAGACCGGCCACCCGCTGTGCCGCGCGCTGCCCGCCAGCCGCTGGTACGGCAAGAACTTCCTCGCCCTCGACGACGCCAAGCCGCTGATCTGCCGCGCCGAGGACGGCACTCTGTTCTCGAATGTCGAACTGGGCCAGGGCGAGGCGACCCTGTGGAATGTCGAGTTCCGTGGTGAGGTCACCGCGACCATGGTCTACAACGGCCGCCCGGTCTTCGACCACTTCAAGTGGCTCGACGACACCACGCTGATGGGCATCATGAACGGCAAGCCCGAGCTGGTGCTCTCGCGCGGCGCCTACTTCTACTTCCTGCTGGAACGGGTCTCCTGATGCGGACCACGGCGGTCCTGTCCCGGGATCCGGCGGCCGGGTTCACTGTCGAGCCGGTCGAGATCGACGAGCCGCGCGCCGGGGAGATCCTGGTGCGGGTGGTCGCGGCCGGCATCTGCCACACCGACCTGGTGAGCCGGCGCGCCGGCGCGGCCGACCGGCCGATCCTGCTCGGTCACGAGGGAGCGGGCGTCGTCGCCGCGGTCGGGCCCGAGGTGCGCACGGTGCAGCCCGGCGATCATGTGGTGCTGACGTTCCGGCATTGCGGCGCGTGCGTGAACTGCGCGGCCGGCCGGCCCGCCTACTGTGTGCGCGCCACCGCGCTCAACCAGTTCGGCCGCCGCGCGCACGAGGGTCCCCGGGTCCGGCTCGGTGACACCCCGGTCCTCGACGGTTTCTTCGGCCAGTCGAGCTTCGCCGGCTACGCGCTGACCACCGAGGACAACACCATCGTGGTCGACCCCGCCGTCGACCTGGCACTGGCCGCGCCGTTCGGCTGCGGATTCCAGACCGGCGCCGGGGCGGTGCTCAACGTGCTGCGCCCCGGCGCGGGGGACCGCCTGGTCGTATACGGCGCCGGCGCGGTCGGCATGGCGGGATTGCTGGCTGCCCGCACAGTCGACGATGTGCGCGTCGTGGTCGTCGAGACCTCGCCCGCGCGCCGCGAGCTGGCCTTGGAACTGGGCGCCGAGGCCGCACTCGACCCGGCCGAGGGGCCGACGGCGGCGCGCGTGCGCGAGCTCACCGACGGCGGCGCCACCCACGTCCTGGACACCACCGGCATCGCCGAGGTGCTCGGTGACGCCGTCACCGCGATGACCGTCGGGGGCACCGCGGTGGCGGTCGGCCTCGGCCGCGGCACCCCGCCCATCGATGTGGCCGATCTCGTCCTGCACGGCAAGACGATGCGCGGCTGCATCGAGGGCGACAGCGTGCCGGCCACCTTCATCCCGCAGCTGCTGGCGCTGCAGGCGAGCGGCCGTTTCCCAGCCGAACGTCTCGTCGCCCGCTATCCCCATACCGCTATCGATACCGCACTGGCCGACCAACGCGCGGGACGCGTGGTCAAGCCGGTGCTGACCTGGTGAACGCATGACGATTCTGGACACCGACATCCTCGCCCCGGCGATCCCGGCCGACGATGTCATCACGAGATCCGGCCACGAGGCCGCCCGCACCCAGCGGCGGCTCAGCGCCTTGCGGGCGGCACGGGCGGTCTTCGTCGCGCACGGCTACCACGGCGCGAGCATGGACGAGATCAGCACCAGGGCCGGCATGAGCAAACCGGTGCTGTACACGCACTACGCCAGCAAGCTCGACCTGTATCTGGCTGTGCTGCAAGGCTATCTGGACCGGATGGTCGACGGGATCCGGGACGCGCTGGCGGCCGACGCCGGCTCCGGGGACAAGGTGCGCCGCGCGGTACTGGCCTATTTCGACTTCGTCGACGAGGACCCGGGCGGGCACACACTGGTGTTCGAATCGGCGGTGCCCAGCGAGCCGTGCGTGCGCTGGCGGGTCCGCAACGCCATGGGCGAGTGCGCGGTGCTGGTCAGCGCGGAGCTGCGCGCGGCAGGCATGGACGACGTGCGCGCCTACGCGTGCGCCTTCGGCCTGGTCGGCGCCAGCCACTCGGCCGCGCGGCACTGGCTCGACGCCGGCCGCCCGATCCCCAAGAGCGAGGCCGTCGACACCGCTGTCGCGCTGTGCTGGAACGGCCTGTCCGGAACCACCCGGCGCTGAGGGCGCCTCAGCCCGCCGACACCGGCAGCGGGCTGCCGTCGAGCAGTTCGTCGGCGGGCAGCTGCCCGACCAGTACCGCCAGTGCCCGCTTCCAGCGGCGCAGCACGGCCTCGCGCTCACCGAGCGTTCCGGTGAGCATGGCCGTCATCGACAGGCCGGTGAGCAGGTCGATGGTGAATTCGATGAGGACTTCCGCGCGCGGGTCCGAGGCGTAGGGCTCCCCGAGGATCTCGGCGTAGAGCCTGCGCATCTCGGTGAAGACCCGGCGCTCCTCGTGCACGAGCCGATCGCGCAGCTCGGTGTCGGTGCGCGCGGCCACCCACAGATCCAGTGCCGTGAAGAACGCCGGACTGTTCAGATCCCGCCAGGCCAGATCGACCACCGATTGCAGCCGGTCGCGGCCCGGTGCCAGCAGGTCGGCTTCGCGCCGGAACCGGTCCAGGCGGAGGTCGACCACCTGGGAGGTGGCGGCGATGAGAAGTTCGGCGCGGGTGGGGAAGTGGTGCTGCACCGTGCCGCGGGCGAGCCCGGCCCGTTCCTGGACCGCGCTGATGGTGGTGGCCGCGTAGCCGCGCTCGAGCAGGCACTCGGCGGTGCAGGCGAGAATCCGCGCGCGCGTCGACTCACGTCGCTGCGCCTGGGTGCGGCGTGGTTGTTGCACGGTCATCCAAGAAATCGTACGCGCTGCCGATAAGAATCGGGAAACTTGACCGGCGAACCTTGTGATCGCTTATTGACGAGGCGGCAATCAGCTGGTGCAATCAACAAACCGTACGCAGTAACTGTTTTCTGGATGAAGGGCTGCGATGACGCAGATCTCCCACAGCCGCCGGGGCAGCGGCTCGCCGATCGTGCTGGTGCACGGTCTCGGCAGCCGCTGGCAGGTCTTCGCCCCGGTGCTGGACCGGTTGGCCGAACAGTACGAGGTGATCGCCCTGGACCTCCCCGGTTTCGGCGATTCCCCGGCTCAGCCCGAGGTCCGGCCCGGCCCGCGCGGCTACGCGCACTGGCTGACCGGCTGGCTGGCCGACAACGACATCCAGCGCCCGCATGTGGTCGGCAGTTCGATGGGCGGCGGCATCGCGCTGGAACTGGGACGCGCCGGAGTGGCCTCGGGCGTCACCGCGTTCTCGCCGGTCGGCTGGTACGGGCCCATCGGGTTGCGCTGGGTGCAGGGACTGCTCACCGTCATGCGCGGGGCCGCGCGGGTCGCGGGCCCGGCGCTGGACCGCGCAGTGGACTACCCGCTCGGGCGCACCGTGCTGCTGTCGTCGATGTTCGGCCGTCCGGCCGCGGTCCCGCCCGCCGCGGCGCGCACCGACCTGGCCGGACTGGCGGGCGCGAGCGCCTTCGCGGCCGCGCGCGACGACTTCGGCAACTATGTCCTGGGCCCCGGCGACGCGCCCGGCGCGCTCACCGAGATCCCGGTGACGATCGCCTGGGGCACCCGCGACATCGTGCTGACCCATCGCACGCAGAGCGCCCGCGCCCGCCGGGCACTGCCGTTCGCCCGGCACGTGGATCTGCCCGGCTGCGGGCACCTGCCGTTCAACGACGACCCGCAGACCTGTGTCCGGGTGATTCTCGAGGGAGCCGCATGACACCGTCCATCGCCGTCATCGGAACCGGTTTCGGTGGCCTGGCCGCCGTGATCGAGTTGAAGAAACAGGGATTCGACGACATCGTCGTGTTCGAGAAGGCCGACGAGGTCGGTGGCGTGTGGCGGGAGAACACCTATCCCGGCGCCGCCTGCGATGTGCCGTCGCCGTTCTACTCGTACTCGTTCGAACCGAATCCACGCTGGCCACACCGCTTCTCACGGCAGCCGGCGATCCTGGACTACATCCGCGAAGTGGCCGACAAGTACGATGTGCGCCGCCACATCCGGTTCGGCGTGGAGGTCACCGCCGCCACCTTCGACGACGACACAGGCAAGTGGACCGTCGAACTGAACGGCGCGGAGACCGTGGTGGTCGACGTGCTCGTCTCGGCGGTCGGCCAGCTCTCGCGCCCGGCCGTGCCTGCCATCGAGGGCATCGACAGCTTCACCGGCACCACCTTCCATTCCGCGGAGTGGGACCACGAGGTGGACCTGACCGGCAAGCGGGTCGCCGTGATCGGTACCGGGGCCAGCGCGATCCAGTTCATCCCGCAGATCCAGCCGCAGACCGCGCGGCTGACGGTGTTCCAGCGCAGCGCGCCCTACATCATCCCGCGCCCGGACCGCGAGTTCGGGCCGCGCCACCACCGGGTCTTCGAGAAGTTCCCGATCACCGAGCTCACCGAGCGCGGCACCTGGTACAGCGTGGTCGAAGGGCTGAGCCTGGCGTGGGTGTACGCCAAGCCGCTGGCCGCCGCGATCCGGGCGATCTCCAAGTGGCACATGCGCAGGCAGACCGCGGCGGTGCCCGGCCTGTTCGAGAAGGTGTGGCCGGACTACCCGATCGGCTGCAAACGGATCCTGTTCTCCGACAACTACCTGCCCGCGCTGGCACAGCCCGATGTCGAGGTGGTCACCGAAGGGATCAGCGCGATCACCCCGACCGGCGTGCGCACCGCCGACGGGCGCGAGCACGAGGTCGACGTCATCATCTGGGGCACCGGCTTCAAACCCACCGAGTTCCTGGCCCCGATGACGATCACCGGCGCCCAGGGGGTGGCCCTCGAGCAGGAATGGAGTGCGGGCGCGCACGCCTACTACGGCATGACCGTGCCGCGCTTCCCGAATCTGTTCATCATGTACGGCCCCAATACCAATACTGGTGGTGGCTCGATCATCTACTTCCTCGAGGCGCAGGCGAAGTACCTGGGCCGCTACGTCGCCCACCTGGCGGCGACCGGCAAGCCGCTGACGGTGCGGCCCGAGGTGGAACAGGCCTACGACACCCGCATCCAGGCCGAGCTCGGCGAGAGCGTGTGGAGCCGGTGCTCGTCGTGGTACCGCCAGGCCGACGGCCGGATCACGACCAACTGGCCACTGCTCGGAATTCAGTACAAGGCGCAGGCGAAGTTCGATCCTGCCGACTACGAGGTGATGACGTGATGACTGACTACGACTACGACGTGATCGTCGTCGGTTCCGGCTTCGGCGGCAGCGTGTCCGCGCTGCGCCTGACCGAGAAGGGCTACCGGGTCGGTGTGCTCGAATCCGGTCGCCGCTGGAACATCGAGGACTATCCGAAGACCAACTGGAACATCCCCAAAGCCATCTGGGCGCCGCGCCTGGGCCTGACCGGCCCACAGCGGATCAGCGTGCTGGGCAAGTGCCTGGTGTTCAGCGGATCCGGCGTCGGCGGCGGGTCGCTGATCTACGGCAACACCCTCTACGAGCCGCTGCCGGAGTTCTACGGTGACCGCGCCTGGGCCCACATCACCGACTGGAAGAGCGAACTCGCGCCCTACTACGACCAGGCCAAGCGCATGCTCGGCGTCGTGGAGAACCCGCGCGTCGGGCCGAAGGACGACGTGCTGTTGCAGGTCGCGCGCGATCTGAAGGTCGCCGACACCTTCCACCGCACCCATGTCGGGGTGTTCTTCAACGAGGGCAACGAGGGTGTCGAGGTCGACGATCCCTACTTCGGTGGCGCGGGTCCGCGCCGGGCCGGCTGCATCCACTGCTCGGAATGTTTCACCGGCTGCAAGCACAACGCCAAGAACACCACCACCCTCAACTACCTGCACCTGGCCGAGAGCAAGGGCGCGCAGGTACACGAGCTGACCACGGTGACCTCGGTCGAGCCCGACGGCCACGGCGGCTACCTGGTGCACGCCGTCGCCTCCAACGGCTGGTTCCGCAAGCAGCGGCGCACCTTCACCGCCGGGCAGGTGGTGTTCGCGGCCGCCGCGCTGGGCACCCAGAAACTGCTGCACACGATGCGCAAGAACGGCACCCTGCCGCAGCTCTCGCCGCGGGTGGGTGAGCTGACCCGCAGCAACTCCGAGGCGATCATCGGCGTCACCAGCAAGTCTCGCAAGGACTTCGCCCAGGGCGTGGCGATCACCTCCTCGATCCATCCCGAACCGCAGACCCACGTCGAGGTGTGCACCTACGGCAAGGGGCAGAACGCGCTGTTCCTGCAGACGGTGCCGATGATCGACGGTGGCGCGTTCCGGTTCCTGCGGCTGCTGCTGTCGATCGTGCTGCATCCGATCCAGTTCCTGCGCTCGCAGAACGCGCACGGCGCCTCGGAGCGCTCGGTGATCCTGCTGGTCATGCAGTCGCTGGACAATTCGCTCACCTCGTACCTGAAGGGCAAGCGTCTGGTGACGAAACAAGGCAGTGGTGAACCCAACCCGGAATGGATCCCGCTCGCGCACGACATCGCCCGCCAGTACGCCGGCAAGATCGACGGCGTGTCCGGCAATATCGCCACCGACGTGTTCAACATCCCGGCCACCGCGCACTACATCGGCGGCTGCACCATCGGTGATTCGCGCGAGACCGGCGTGATCGATCCGTATCAGCGCGTCTACGGGCACCCCGGCCTGCACGTCGCCGACGGCAGCGCGATCACCGCGAACCTGGGGGTCAACCCCTCGCTGACCATCACCGCGCAGGCCGAGCGGGCGATGGCGTTCTGGCCCAACAAGGGCGAGCCCGATCCGCGTCCCGAACTGGGTTCGGACTACCAGCGGATCAGCCCCGTCGTCCCCGTCGAACCCGCCGTGCCCGCCACGGCGCCCGGTGCGCTGCGGCTGCCGGCATGACCTCGAAGGAACCCGTGAACATCGACCGTCTGACCGCCCTCGAGCCCGCGTGCGCGCGGGAGTCGGCGCTGGAACTGTTCGACAGCCTGCCGCCGGTGGCACCCGCCGAGCTGACCGGGCGCTGGCACGGGCGCGAACTGGGCACCGGGCACCGCATGGACGGGTCACTGGAAGCCTCCGGCTGGTACGGCAAGCAGTTCGACGGCAGCGAACAGGTACACCCGCTGCTGTTCCTCGACGCCACCGGCGAGATCTTCGCCGTCGACCCGCGCCGGGTACCGCTCGGCCTGGTCGGCACGGTGCCGCCCTCGCTGGTGGCGAAGGGCCGTGGCCTGCTTCGGGTGCTCAAGCCGCTGCTGCGCACGCGCCGCTACCGGGCCCGGCTGCGCGAGGTCGAGCACCGTGGCGTGGTCACCACCGCGATGGTCTACGACCATCTGCCGATCATCGATGTCTTCCGCCGGGTCGACGAGAACACCCTGCTGGGCCTGATGGACTTCCGCGACAAACCGGAGCCGTATTTCTTCATCCTGGCCAGGGACTGATCCGTGGTGGCCGCCGACATGGCAACGGTGGGCGTCATCCGAACGTTGCCGGATCGGCACTGACAGATCACGGCCGGGAGGGGTACACCTGAAGTATGGACCCCTAGCCCCGTGAAAGGGGGAGTAGGCCATGGACGCCACGAGCCTTCCCCATCCCCATGAACACATCTTTCCCGATACCGAACGCACCACCCGCTCGCACGCCGGAGAATCCATCCAGGATTCGCTCAACTGGCCCGGATTGCTGTTCGTCGGCTTCGGGATCGTGCTGCTCGCGGCGACGTTGACCGCCGCCGGGTACGGTTTCGCCGGTTGGGCCGTGATCGCCGGCGTGCTGTGCGGCGTGTGCATGCTCGTCGGGATCGGGATCGTGCTCGCCGAGCATCGCCGGATCAAGGTGCACGAAGGGCTGCATCTGACCGACCCCTGCGGGCACTGAGCGCGGACGTCAGGACCGGCTCCCGGCGACGGGTGCCGATTCCGCGTGTCGTCAGAGCGCGGAGGTCTTCCCCTATCTGACTATTGTCGGCTAAAGTCTGCTGTGTCGAGAGTCGACAGTGGAAGGTGGCAGACGATGACAGCGGCAGCGGTCAAACAGCAGGTGCTCGAGCTCGGTGGAGCGTTCATGATGTCGCGCGAGGCACGCGCCTTCGGCGACTCGACCGGAGTGCCGGGGTTCTATCCGGGTTACGCGCGGGGGCGGGGCGGCGTGCTCGGGGAGGTCGACGCCGATGTCGTCACCGCCGCGTTCGGTTTCTTCGCGCCGGACTGTATCCGCCCCGCGTGGGAATCGGTGCCCATGCCGGCCGAGGCGGCCGCCACAGGCTACCTCGCCGCCTGCCACGACTTCGGCCGTCGCCGGCTGGCCGGCTTCGCGCAGGCCGACCGCCTGGTGGAGCTGTTGCAGCGGGTCAATGCGGCGGCGCCGACTCCGGCGCTTGGCCTGTTCGCGGGCTGGCGGGCCATGCCGCTGCCCGCCGACGGACCCGCCGCCGTGCTGCAGGCGACGCATGTCCTGCGGGAACTGCGCGGCGGCCTCCATCTGCTCGCCGTGCTCGCCCAGGGGCTCACCCCCTTGCAGGCCATCCTCATCGCCGGCTCACCGATCGCCGACGGACCCACCCAGGCGCAGCGTCTCGGCTGGACAGCGCCCTTCGAGGAGATCACCGACGACCAGCGGGTCCGCTGGGCCGCCGCGGAGAAGCTGACCGACGAGCTCATCGAGCCCTGCTTCGACGCCCTCGACGACACCGAACGCGCCGAACTGGCGACGCTGATGACCGAGGCGCACCGGGTCGCATTCACCCGCTAGCCGATTCAGGAACCGAGCACGTCGCGCCCGCGGCCCACGATCAGTGGGTCCGCGGTGCCGACGATCCCGCGATCCTTGTTGGCGTAGTCGAATCCGCCGAGCACATGCCGCATCGCGTTGAGCCGGGCCCGCTTCTTGTCGTTGCTCTTGACCACGATCCACGGTGCGTGATCGGTGTCGGTGTGCTCGAAGTTCTCCTCTTTGGCCGCGGTGTAGCGGTCCCACTTGTCCAGCGACGCCAGATCCATCGGTGAGAGCTTCCACTGCCGGACCGGATCGACCTGGCGGATGGCGAAGCGGGTGCGCTGTTCCAGCGGGGAGACCGAGAACCAGAATTTCACCAGATCGATGCCGTCCTCGACGAGCATCCGCTCGAACAGCGGCACCTGGGCCAGGAACCGCCGATGCTGTTCGGGCGAGCAGAATCCCATCACCCGCTCGACCCCGGCGCGGTTGTACCAGGACCGGTCGAAGAGCACGAGCTCGCCCGCGGCGGGCAGATGCTCGACGTAGCGCTGGAAATACCACTGGGTGGACTCGCGGGCCGACGGCTTCTCCAGCGCCACCACCCGCGCCCCGCGCGGATTCAGATGCTCCATGAATCGTTTGATGGTGCCGCCCTTGCCCGCCGCGTCGCGCCCCTCGAACACGATGACCACGCGCCGGCCGGTCGCCTTCACCCAGTTCTGCAGCTTGAGCAGCTCGATCTGCAGCAGTCGCTTGTCGGCCTCGTATTCCGTGTGCGAGAGCCGCTCGTCGTACGGGTACCCCTCGCGCCAGGTGTCGACGATGCGGCCCTCGGGGTGGGTGAGCAGGATCGGATCGTCGTCGTCGGTGTCGTCGACGGTGAACGCGGTGGTGTCGGTGAGATCCACGGCGGTGGCGAGATCGGCGATCTCGCTGAGATCGCGGGGGATCGGGCGCATCTCGACATCGGTCATCCCGCGGACAGTAGCGGCCGCGCGTGTCGGCGAGGTGAACGTGCGGTGTGGCGATGGCCGACGACCCGGTCCGGATACCGCACACTGACTCCATGGACGAGGGTACCTCGAACAATCGGGTCATCCGGATCGCCTCGGTGGCGGCGCTGGGCGGGCTGCTGTTCGGCTACGACAGTGCGGTGATCAACGGCGCGGTCGCCGCGATCCAGGACGAATTCGGGGTCGACGACGCCGTTCTCGGCTTCGCGGTCGCCTCGGCGCTGCTCGGCGCCGCCGCCGGCGCGATGACCGCCGGCCGGATCGCCGACCGGATCGGCCGGCTCAAAGTCATGCGGATCGCCGCGGTGCTGTTCTTCGTCAGCGCGCTGGTCACCTCGCTGGCCCCCGATGTGTGGACGCTGGTGCTCGGCCGGGTGATCGGTGGACTGGGCGTCGGTGTCGCCTCGGTCATCGCGCCGGCCTATATCGCCGAGACCGCGCCCGCGCGCATCCGCGGCAGACTCGGGTCGTTGCAGCAGCTCGCCATCGTGCTCGGCATCTTCCTGGCATTGCTGGTCGACTACCTGCTCGCCCACATCGCCGGCGGGGCGGGGGAGCAGCTGTGGTTCGGGCTCGAGGCGTGGCGCTGGATGTTCCTGTCGATGGCGGTGCCCGCGGTGGTCTACGGCGTGCTGGCCACCACCATCCCGGAATCGCCGCGCTATCTGGTCGCCACCCAGCGGATTCCCGAGGCGCGCCGGGTGCTGACGCTGCTGTTCGGTGAGAAGAACCTCGAACTGACCATCGGCCGGATCAAGGACAGCCTGGAAAGCGACACGAAACCGTCGTGGCGGGATCTGCGCAAGCCGGGAAACGGGATCTATCCGGTGGTCTGGGTCGGGCTGATGCTGTCGGTGTTCCAGCAGGCCGTCGGCATCAATGTCATCTTCTACTACTCGAACATCCTCTGGGAGGCGGTCGGTTTCGAGGAATCACAGTCGTTCCAGATCAGCGTGTTCACCTCGGTGGTCAATATCGCGACCACCATCGTGGCGATCCTGCTCATCGACAAGATCGGGCGCAGGCCGCTGCTGCTGATCGGCTCGATCGGTATGACAGTCACCCTGGCCACCATGGCGCTGTGCTTCGGCAGCGCGGACCAGGTACCCGATGCCGAGGGTGTGCTCGAGCCGCAGCTCACCGGCGCGCTCGGGCCGATCGCGCTGGTCGCGGCGAACCTGTTCGTCGTCTTCTTCGGCATGAGCTGGGGTCCGGTCGTGTGGGTGCTGCTGGGGGAGATGTTCCCCAACCGCATCCGTGGTGCGGCGCTCTCGCTCGCCGCGGCCGGTCAGTGGGCGGCCAACTGGGCGATCACCGTCTCGTTCCCGAGCCTGAAGACCTTCTCGCTCGGTGTCGCCTACGGCATGTACGCGGCCTTCGCCCTGCTCTCGCTGCTGTTCGTCGCCCGCTTCGTGCCGGAGACCAAGGGGATGACCCTCGAGGACATGGACGAGGCGACCGGCTACGAACACCCGTCCGCGCACGCCTGATACACCGCCACCCCGGTGTTCGCGCCGGCCGATTGCCGTGCGCGGATGGCACGTCGTGTGATCCGGTCGAGCTGCGCGATCTAGTATCAGGTCGCTTGTCCGGTAGTCCTCGAGTGCAGAAGGTGAGCATGCGCGAGCAGTCCCCGGCCGGTATCGGCCGCCGTGAAGTCCTGGCCGGCGCCGCCGGTGCCGTCGCGGGTCTGACCCTCGTCGGGCTCACCCCCGCTGCCGCGGTGCCCGCCGAAGTGCCGAAGTTCACCCCGCGCGCCGGATCGACCGTGCGGGTGCTGGTCACCGGGGACGCGGGCACCGGTACCCGCACCCAGTGGGCGGTCGCCGACGCGGCCAGGCAATTCCATGCGCGTGAACCGTTCTCGCTGGCCGTCGGCCTGGGCGACAACATCTACGAGTCCGGCCCGGCCGGCCCCGACGACCTCCAGTTCGCCACGAAGTTCGAGGATCCCAACGCGGGCCTGGACTTCCCGTGGGCGATGGTGCTCGGCAACCACGACACCAGCGCGATCTTTCCCGGCGACGGTGGCTGGCTCGCCCGCGGCAATCACGAGGTGGCCTACCACGCCAAGTCGGCGCGCTGGTGGATGCCGAGCCGCTACTACTCGGTGCGCGTGCCAGAGGAGAACCCGGTGGTCGAGTTCTTCGTCCTCGACATCAACCCACTGGCCGCCTACATCCCGCCGCTGCTCGACCCGTACTGGTCGGTCGACGGACCATACATGACCGAGCAGCGGGCCTGGCTGGACCGCGCGCTCGCCGAATCGCCCGCGCAGTGGAAGATCGCCTGCACCCACCAGCCGTACCTGAGCAACGGCCCGCACGGCGACGCGGGCAACTACGAGGGCCTGCCGATCGAACCGCTCAACGGGGTCCATGCCAAGCGCTTCTTCGAAGACCATGTGCTGGGCAAGGTGTCGATGCTGCTGTCCGGCCACGACCACACCCTGCAGGTCCTCGATCCGACACCGGCCACCAAGGGCACCCGCCAGATCGTGTCCGGTGCCGCGAGCAAGACCGCGGGCGGCGGGCACGGTTCCGCGGCGGGCCAGGCGCACCCCGCCCTGTTCGACACACAAGCCGAGCTGGGCTTCATGGTGCTGGACCTGACCGCGGACTCCGCGCGCCTGCGGGTGGTCACCGTCGACCTCGACACCGGCACCGGCACACCGGTGTTCGACCGTCGCCTCTGAGCGGATCGAGTGCGCTAGACGGAGTCGCAGCAGGCCGTCGACGCGCACTGGCCGGTCCTCGACCAGTCCATCGGGGTCACATCGGTGAGTACCAGCCTCGAACTCGGCTGCGGCGGCAGATCGAGCGGGATCCGTTCCAGGACACCGCCGGCGAACAGGTCGTAGAGCGGCAGCGTCTCGAGATGGACGTACCCGATATGGCAGTCACACACCGCCAGTGGGCACGGGCGCGGGGTGAGCGCGGCTCGGTAGCTGCCGTCGTAGAGATTGCCCAGTGGCGTGCGGACGAAGTGGCAGCGGCGCACGGTGCCGTCGCCGTCCACCGAGATCACCGATGACCCGGTGCGGCAGGCGGCCCCGGCCGAACGGTGAGGGTGGCGGCTGAAGGGGAACAACGCGTCGACGGCTGTCCACTCCGCGGCGTGCTCGTCGGTGTAGGTGTGGCCCTCGGCGGCATTCACCCAGAGATAGACATGCTCGGGGAGGTCGGCGCGCAGACGCCGGGCGTACTCGAGATGTTCAGGCAGGCCGACGATGCCGACACTGAACCGGATGCCATCGCGCGCGAGCCGTTCGGCCTTGTCGAGGAAGCGGCGATAGGGCGTCTGACCGGGATGATAGGTGCACCACAGGGCGAGAGTGGCCGGGTCGGCGGCCGCGGTCCAGTCCAGCCGGCCGCTGAGGTTGGTCTGGATGACCACCCGGTCGACGTGCGGCTGATGCGACAGTCGCGTGAGCGCGGTGCGGTACCACGAGCGCACCAGCCCCTCGCCCCACGGCGTGAACAGCAGCGAGAGCCGATCGCCGGTCTGCGCGCACGCCCACTCCGTGAAGCGGTGCAGGGCGGCGCGATCGGCGCGGAGCTGTTCGGTGCTGTCGCGGCGCTTGGCGAACGGGCAGTACGGGCAGTCGTAGTCGCAGGAGGCGAGCGGGCCACGGTAGAGCATCGTCAGGTCCATGGTCAGCGCAGCTCGTAGGCGGCCATGGCGGCGTGGACGTCGGCGGAGAAGAACTCGGGGCCGATGGCGTCGGAGTAGGCCAGCCCGTCGGGTGAGAGCCGCAGCAGGCCGGCGCCGGTGTCGGCGAGCCAGCCACGGTCGGCGAGGGTGTGCAGTTGTGGTCCGAAGTCGTCCCACGGATCGCTGCCGAACCGCTGCCGGTAGTCGGCGACCCGCAGGCCGTCGGCTTGCAGCAGCGACTGCAGCAGATGCCTGCGGGCGGCCTCGTCACCGTCGATCACCCGGCCGTGCACCGCGGAGCCGAAATCGCCGGTGGCGACGTAGGTGTCGATGATGCCGCGCACCTCGCGCATGTCGACGGCGTAGTCGAAGGAATAGTGCAGGCGGCTGGTGTAGGAGCGGGCGCCGCAGCCCAGGCCGATCATGCCGTCGGTCTGGCAGGCGTAGTCGTCGGGGCCCTGCGGCGGGGCGTCGCGTCGGCGGAACATGCGCATCGACACCTGGTCGTAGCCGTGCGCGAGCAGATGATCGCGGCCCTCGGCGTAACGCGCCAGTCGCTGCCGGTCCCAATCCCGGTCGGCCACGGCGGGATCGGCGTGCCGGGCCAGCCCGGTCAGCGGACGGACATAGAGCGGGTAGAGGTAGATCTCCTCGGGCCGCCACGCCAGCGCGGCATCGAGGGACTGTCGCCAGGTCGCGGCGGTCTGGCCGTCGATGCCGTAGATCAGATCGATGTTGAGCACCGGGATGCGTGCCGCCCTGGCCCGGCCCAGTGCCGCCTCGACATCCGCGCGCCGCTGCGGGCGGACCGCCGCGCGGGCCTCGGCATCGATGAAACTTTGCACGCCCAGACTCAACCGGGTGGCGCCCCGCTCGGCCAGCACCGCCAGGCGATCCGTGGTGCAGGTCGACGGGGACGCCTCGACCGAGAGCGGGATCGCGCGCAGATCGGCGCCCATGATCTCTTCGGCGATATCGCACAGCCGGGTCAGCTCGCCCGCGTCGAGGAAGGTCGGGGTGCCGCCACCGAACGCGGCGTTGGCGAATCTCGGCGGTATCGACTCACCCAGGGCCGCGCGCGTGGCGCGGGCCTGGCGGGTGAGGGCGTCCAGATAGCGGCCGGTGAGATCGTCGGGCGCGCCGACCCGGGTGAACAGGTTGCAGAAGCCGCACCGCACTTCACAGAACGGGATGTGCAGGTACAGCGAGAGCGCCGAACGGGATTCGCCTTCCCAGATCCGGCGCAGCGACGGCCGGTCGGGGAGGGGCCGGTAGGCGGTCTTGTGCGGGTAGGCGTAGACGTAGTGCTGATACGGCCGGGGCAGTGCGGTGGTGATCATGGGGACGGCTCCAGGAAGAAATGGCTGTAGGGGACCGTCCACACGGATTCGTGGCCCAGCCGGTGACCGGTGTAGCCGTCGTCTCCGTAGGCGGTGCCGTGGTCGGAGCACACGATCGCGAAGCAGCGCCCACGCGCGCGCAGCGCGGCGAAGAGCCTGCCGAGGTGACGGTCGATGTATTCGAGTGCGGCCGCGTGGGTGGCGAGGCTGTCACCCGCCTCGCGGGTGGCGCCGGGCAGATGGAACCAGTTGGGCTGGTGCAGGGCCGATGCGTTGAGGAACAGGAACAGGCGTTGCCCGGCCGGTGTCGTGGCGACGACCTGCTCGGCGCGCGCCACCTGCGCTTCGAACGAGGTCGGCGAGGCGACGGAGAACTCCGGCTCCCAATGGCTTTCGGCGAACAGATCGGGCAGCACGCTACCCAGCGCGCCCTGTTTGTTGAAGAACCCGACCCCGCCGATACACACCGTGTGATAGCCGCGTGCCGCGAGCGCGGTGACCAGATCGGGTTCGTCGAAGACGAAGGTGCCCTCGGCGGTGGTCTCACTGCCGGCGAACCGGGCCGCGAACAATCGTGGATGTGGTCCCGGTGCGGCCGGAGTCGGCAGGAATCCGGCGAAGATCGCCTGGTGGGAGGCATAGGTGAAACTGCCGGGTGCGTGACGGCGCTGCCATCGGCCGCCGGGCAGATGGGCCGACAGCGTGGGGAGCCTGCCCGCCGCGACGAGTTCGACCGCGACGTCGTAGCGCAGGGTGTCGAGGGTGAGCAACAGGATGTCGTCCCGGCCGACCACGTCGGTCATGTCCGGGCGATCCGGTGTGGTGCTGGGCCGGGTCATCGTGCGGATCCGATCATGACAGGTTCGGTCGTGGCGATAGCGAACCCGGGTGCGGCGGCCACCTGGGTGGCGTAGGTGTCCAGGCCCGCCGCCGTAGTTCCGGGGAGTCCGGTGAGGCCGGGCAGTAGATCGCCGAACGCGTTGACCTCGCCGACGGAGAACCGCCGCCATCCGATACCGGGCAGCAGGTCCACGCCCACGCACAGCGTCGCCGGAAAACAGGCTGCCGCGCGCTCGCAGACGGCGAGGGCCTCGGCCCAGTGCTCCCCGGCGGCGGCCCGCACCGCCGCGAGGTCGCCGCGGATACCGCCGAGATGCAGATTGGTCAGCGGCCCGCGACTGGTGCGTACCACCGCATGGGTGGCGCGACCGGCGACGACGACCACCCGCAGATCGGCCGAGCGGCCGTCGAGGGTGGCCTTCGGAATCCAGCGTTCGAGGTGTAGACCGTCGGGCGCGAGCCGGTCGATAATGCCGGCGATCACCCGCTCGTCGCGGTACCGGCGCACCCGCAGCGAATTGTGCAGTGCCCCTTCGTGATCGACTTCGACCGAGGTCCTCGCCTGCCAGCGGCCCGATGCCGTCGACTCTAGCGCGAGCACTCCCGACGCGGACGAGCCGTGGGCGGGTTTGACGAAGACCCGCGCGGCACCGGCGGCCCGCATCTGCTCCTTCACCGCCGTCCACCCGTCGACCGGTCCAGTCGCGGGGGACGCCGGAACCGGCACGCCCGCCGCGGCGAGGCGCGCATGGCAGCGCCGCTTGTCGAACAGCACGGCGAGATCGCCCGTGTCATCCAGGCGCCTGCCACCGCGCAGCGAGCCGACCGCGTCGAGGAAATTCGCGTACCAGCGTGCCGAACCCTCCACCCGTGTCTGTTCGTTCACTCCGCGCAACAGTGCGTCCACTGCCGGATTCTCACCCGGTGAATCGAGCCGGACGACCTCGTCGGCCGCGAAATCGTGGCCGCCCTCGACCAGCACCTGCTGCCAGGGGAGGACCCGTGGCGACGGATGACCTGCCGCGCGGGCGGCCTCGGTGAACAGCCGGACCCGCCGATTCTCGGCATTGCCGACCACCACCCAGCGCATCAGCTCACTCGCCGACCGCGACGAAACGCCACACGGTCTCGCCGTCTTCGTCGCTGTCCGCGTCGTCGGTGTCGAGGTTCAGCGCGACGCCGGCGGGCGTGAGGGTTTCGGTGAGCCGGGCGCCGATCTCGGTGCTCACGTAGTTGTGGTGCAGGTCGAGGGACTTCAGATGCGTCAGTGGCTGGCCGCCCAGCAGCGCGGCGACACCGTCGTCGGTGAGCACACCCATCGACAGATCCAGCTCGCGCAGCCGGGCCACCACCGGCGCCGAGGCCACCGCGGCACACACCGCGTCCTGCATCTCGCTGTTGCGCAGCGCCAGACGCTCGAGGTTCGGCAGCCGGTCGCCGGCCAGGATCGGCGCCAGGTCCGCGACTTCGCTGTCGCCGCCGTATTCGGGAGTGCCGAGCCACAATTCGAGGTCGACCAGCGCGGGCAGCTCGCTGGCCGCGACCCCACGCACCACCTCGACCGGCAGTCCGCCCGCCTCGACGGTGAGTTTGCGCAGATTCTTGTGCTCGACGGCAGGGAACACCAGGTTCTGGCCACCGCGCACACCGAAGTGCTCCAACACGGGGAAGGCGTCGAGCAGGGTGCCGACCTCGCCCTGGTTGATCCAGGAGATCTCGCACTCCTCCATCACGATGTCGCCGACGAACAGCGCGCGCAGGGCGGGCAGCCGGTCGCGGGCGGCGACGATCGCGGCGAAGATCTCCTCGGGGCCGCTGTCGTAGGCATCGGGCCAGCATCCGACGACGAGCGCGCGGACCTGTCCTGGGTCGACGGTGTCCAGGAACCGGGCGAAGGCCTCGGTCCAGGTCTCCTCGGGGTCGTAGGATTCCACGCCGATACGCCAGGCCACCTCATCGGCCGCGGGCAAGTCACGCACCGCGGCTGCCTGGGTGGCGGCGTCGGTGTGCCGGTCGGGAAATTGGTGGGTGGGCAAACCGCCCCACTCGCTCAGGTGCTCTCCGATGGTCATGAACTCCCGCCCCTTTCGACGTGCCGCCCCGGTGGTGACGCCTGCGTTTCTACCAAGTGCCACCGACAGATGTCGCGCCGGGCCGAATTGTCGGGGTGGTCACCGCTACCGGGTGTGGGCCAGTGCTCCGCCCTTCAAGGCGGGGGTGAAAGCCCACACGAGGAGTGAGGTTCCCCCCGATCGGTGGACAAGGGATTACGAGATTCAGGCGGCAACCGCTCGGATTGAACGTTCGAAGCTGTCAGGACTTTGCATCCCGATCGCCGAGTGCCGCCGCACAGTTTTGTAGCAACTGATCCAGTTGTCAACCGCGGCAACGAGTTCGGCTTTCGTCGCATACACGTGCCGGCAATATTCCTCGTGCTTGAAACTCGACCAGAACGATTCCGCGGGGCTGTTTTCCCAGCAAATCCCGGTCGCGCCCATCGATCGCCGCAGCCCGTGCCGGAAACAGGCTTTCGCGGTCAGACGTGCGGTGAACTCCCCGCCACGATCGGAATGCAGGACGGTCCCGCGACAACGACCACCCCGCGCGAGGACCGCGGCATCGATCGCCTCGGTCACCACATCGGCGCCGATGTGGTCGGCGATGCTGTAACCCAGCACTTTCCGGGAATGCCCGTCGCGGATCGCGCACAAGAACATCTCGCCGTCACCGCAGGTGGGATAGGTGATGTCGGTGAACCAGGCCGCGTCCGGGCGGCCCTGGTCGAAGACACGGTCCACCAGATCCGGCGGGAACGACGCGGTCGGGTCGACCACGGTCGTGCGCATCTTGAACGTGCGGGGGCTGATGCCCTCGAGCCCGATCGAGGCCATGATCTTGGCGACAGTCTTCTCGGTGACCCGCTCACCCTGTTCGTGCAGCTCGGCGGTGATCCGTGGCGCCCCGTAGGTGCCTCGGGAGTCGGTGTGGACTCCGGTGATCTTCATTTCCAGATCCGCGCGTCGCTGCTGGCGCGGCGTCAAAACTGTCGCCGCCCTGCGCTTGCGGTACTGGTAGTAGCCGGAGGTGGAAACCTTCAGCAGCCGTGCCATCCGGGTAAGTGAAAACCTTTGCCCCTCAGTAGTTTCGGTGCCAGCGGTCTCTTCGACGTTGTCGGGGCCGGCGTACTTGGCCATCAGATCGAACCGGGACGGTTCTTCTGCATCGCGGCAAAGTACGCCGAGGCTCTTACTAGGAAAGAGTTGTCTTTCTCCAGCTCGGCGACCTGTTTGCGCAGCCGCAACAACTCGGCGCGCTCGGCCGCGTCCAGGGGCTTGTCCCCGTGGGCCTCGGCGGCGGCGGTCCTACGCCGCTCGTCCTTGACCCAGTTGCTGAGCAGGCCTTCGTTGAGGCCCAGTTCCCGGGCGACTTCGGCGATCGTGCGACCGGAATCGATCACGCGATGGGCACTTCGACCTTGTACTCGGTCGTGAACGACCGACGCCTTGTGAGGAGGCATCAGGACATCCTTCCAGCATGGCATTCGTCCTGCGAATCAGGTGTCCACTATCCGGGGGGAGCCTCAGAGGGCTCCGGGGCCGAGCGTGCCCGAGACCGGACTGTGCTGTCAGACCCTTGGGATAGGCTCGAAACGTGCAGCTCCGGTACAACTTCCGCGTCTACCCGACGCCCGGCCAGCGGATCGCGTTGGCGCGGGCGTTCGGGTGCGCGCGGGTGGTGTACAACGACGCGCTCGCGGCACGCATGCACGCCTACCGATCCGGTGCGCCGCGCCTGTCGAACAGTGCGTTGTCGAAGCGGTTGACCGAGTCGAAGAAGTCGCCGGAGCGTGCGTGGCTTGCCGAGGTGTCGTCGGTGGTGTTGCAGCAAGCCCTCGCCGATCTCGATACCGCGTACCGCAACTTCTTCGCCTCGGTGACCGGGAAGCGGAAGGGTGCGCGGGTGGCGCCGCCGAGGTTTCGTTCCCGCAAGGACAATCGGCAGTCGATCCGGTTCACCCGCAACGCGCGTTTCGCGGTCACCGACAGTGGGAGGCTGCGTTTGCCGAAGGTCGGGGATGTCGCGGTCCGCTGGTCGCGTGTACTGCCGTCGGAGCCGTCGAGCGTGTCGGTCATCGTCGACGCGGCGGGTCGCTATTTCGCGTCGTTCGTGGTCGAGGTGAACCCGGAGTCGTTGCCAGGCATCGACGCCGAGGTGGGTATCGATCTGGGACTCACGACGTTCGCGGTCTGCTCGGATGGGAAGGTCATCACCTCGCCGAAGTTCTTCCGCCGTGCCGAACGACGGTTGCGGAAGGCGCAACAGGGTTTGTCGCGCAAGGAGAAGGGTTCGAAGAATCGGGCCAAGGCACGCCTGCGGGTCGCCAAGGCCCACGCGAAGGTGGCCGACGCCCGGCGCGACTTCGCGCATAAACAGTCCACGGCTCTGATTCGTGAGAACCAAGCGGTCTATGTCGAGGATTTGTGTGTGAAGGGTTTGGCGCGGACTCGGTTGGCGAAGTCGGTGCATGATGCGGGGTGGGGGATGTTCATCCGCATGTTGGAGGAGAAAGCGGCCCGGTATGGGCGCACGTTGGTGAAGGTGGACCGGTTCTTTCCATCGACGCGCACATGCTCGACGTGCGGTGTGGTCGGGGAGAAGAAGCCGCTGCATGTCCGCATGTGGGCCTGCTCGTGTGGGGCGGTCCACGATCGTGATCTGAACGCTGCCAAGAATATCCTCGCCGCTGGACGGGCGGAGAGGTTAAACGCTTGCGGAGGGATGGTAAGTCCTGCCGCCTAGCGGTGGTAGGCGTGTCCCGGTGAAACAGGAACCCATCGAGAGCGCCCGTGCGGGTGCTGGTAGGAATCCTCGGCCTTAGGCCGGGGAGGACGTCAACGTCGGCGCACACGACAGGTCCGCTGGGGACCGTGACTGGGAGAAAGACATGTACCGACAAGGCGATGTACTGATCGTGCCGCTGGCCGAACACGCCGTTCCCGGCAGTGCCCACACGACGCGGGGCGAAGCACGCGACAGCCGGGGCCGATTGGTGCTGGCACTGGGCGAGGTCACCGGCCACGCACACGCGATCCCCGGTCCCGGCACGCTGATCCGGGAGGCGGGTGTGTTCGGTCCGCTGCTGCTGCACCTGCCCGAAGGCGGACGGGTGGTGCACGAGGAACACGCGCCGATCGCCCTGCCGAAGGGATGGTTTCGGGTGATCCGGCAACGCGAGTACGTGCCGGGTTCGGTCCGGGTGGTGGCCGACTGATGAGCACCTACGACTGGCGGGCAGTCGCGGCAGCCACCGGCGCCGGTGACCGGGCTCGCGCGGAAGCCGGTGTCCGGCTGGCCTACACCTGTGCGGGACTGGCCGAACCCGAACAGATCCGCTGGGCCGGTTCCCCACGCGAGGCGGTGCGGTTGCTCGACGCCGGGCTAGACACCGGCGCCTCGGTGCGCACAGCCATCCGCGACGCGCCGTGGGCCGCCGAACGCGAACGGCTGCACACCGCCCTCTGCACGCACGGCTACAGCGCGCACTGGCGGGCTACCGGAGCGCCGCTCTGGGACGTGACGGAGATGGTCGTCGACCGGATCCGCACCGGCATCACCGAGCCGGTCGCCGGGACGGGCGGCGCAACGCGACGGCTCAGGTTGCTGATGCTCGATGCCGTACTGGGCCAGCATGACGCGGCCTGGCTCAGCGCATTCGACACCACGCCCGGCAGCCCGCTCGACGGCATCGCCGCCGTCGCGGCCGAGGCGGGCTGGTGGTGGCCCTACGAGAAGATCGCCGTGGTGTCGGAACGTCCCCTCGAACTGCACCGCGACGAAGCGGGCCGCCTCGATCGCGGCGACGGTCCGGCACTGGTCTACGCCGACGGTTTCGCGCTCCACGCCTGGCGCGGGATGCCGGTCCCCGCCGACTTCCTCGACGGTCTGCGCGAACTGACCCCGCAGCGCATCCGCGCCGAGGAGAACGCGGAACTGCGGCGGGTGATGCTCGAGTACTACGGCTACGACCGCTATCTGACCGAGTCCGAGGCCACCCCGCTGCATCGCGACGAGACCGGTGTGCTGTGGCGGATCGCGCTGGCCGACGACGAGGACGTGGTGATGGTCGAGGTGGTCAACTCGACCCCCGAACCCGACGGCAGCCACCGCGTCTATTGGTTACGGGTGCCGCCGGCCACCCGCACCGCGCGCGAAGGTGTCGCCTGGACCTTCGGGCTGGCCGCCGAAGCCTACGAACCGGTACAGCAGACCTGACCCGGCGCACCGGTGCCACGCGTCCGGGCCGGGCCGTGGCCGCGCGGGTCGACGCCGTGCTGGCCGAGTGCGGGGCCGCCGGCAGATGCGCCGGCCGGATCTCGGACGGTGAGGTACAGCGGGAACTATGTTCGGTGCACGACGATGCGCGCCACCAGCGCGCGGTGATCGGCACCGGGCAGATCGACGGTCTCGACCTCGGTCGCATGCGCATCGGCCAGTAGGAAGTGATCGATGCCGACCAGCGGCGGCACCCGCTTGTCGGTCGGATAGGTGACCAGCCGACCCGCGCCCGCCTGCGCCCCGGCGTCGGCGTAGCGACCGCCGGTCATCGCGCGGAAACGCGTGTGGTCGTGGGTGGCGTTGAAATCCCCGCCGACGACCACCGGCCGGTCACCCGGCGCTTGGTCGAGAATCGTGGTCAGCCGCGACAACTCGTCGGCCCACACACCGATGTCGTAGATCGGCGGCACTGGATGCACCGCGTAGATCGCGACCGGCCCGATCCCCGGTACGGTGGCGGTGGCCGAGATCTGGTTCAGTACGAATCCGTCGTACTCGACCGTCTCCGACAGCGGATAGCGGCTCCAGATCCCGGTCCCGCTCGCGGTCTGCCCCGGCGCCAGGTAGCGGTGCGGCAGCAAATCATCCAATCCGGCAAGGCCGAGTTCGGTGACAGCAGCGCGAGTCAGTTCGTTCACGGTGAGCAGGTCGACATTGTGCGCACGCACGAGCTCCACGAACGCGGCCGGATCGGCGCCGTCGAACAGCAGATTGGCTTGCACGGCGGTGATCGGCAACCCGTCGCCGCCACCGTCGGCGAAGTACAGCGGCGCCTGGGTGGCCACCGCGACGGCCGACACCACCACAGCGGCACCGGCCGCGAGCCACTGCCGCACCGCGGCGAACCCGACCACCCCGACCATCGCGCCACACATCAGCACCGGCGCGCCCGAGGCCGCCAGCACCAGCACCTCGACCGGCCACCCGAGGAAATGCAGCGCCACCCCGGCGACCGCCGCCACCGTTCCCGCCACGGCGACCACCAGCGTTCCGACCCGAAGTACCCGCGCACGCATACCGACAGCCAACCACACGCCTCGCACGTCGGCCGGTCCGGTGAATTCCGTTCAGCACGAGCCGGAGCAGCCGACGCGGGCCGAGCAGCGCGGAATCGGCGGGCGCCAGGGGAGATGGCGCGGGACGAGGCCCGGGGGTGGTAGGAAAGGGGACGTGTCGGCATCTGACGAGAATTCGGTTTCCCCTGGACGGTCCCGCGCGGAAGACGAGGTGGTGGACCTGGTCAGCGCGCTGATCCGGTTCGACACCTCCAACACCGGCGAGCTCGCGACCACCAAGGGCGAACGGGAGTGCGCCGAATGGGTCGCGCTGCAGCTGCAGGAGGTCGGTTACGAGACCGTCTACGTCGAGTCGGGCGCCCCGGGTCGCGGCAATGTGTTCGCCAGGCTGAAGGGCGCCGACGCGAGCCGTGGCGCGCTGATGATCCACGGGCACCTGGACGTGGTGCCCGCCGAGGCCGCCGACTGGAGCGTGCACCCGTTCTCGGGGGCGGTGCGTGACGGCTACGTGTGGGGTCGCGGCGCGATCGACATGAAGGACATGGTCGGCATGACCTTGGCGCTGGCGCGCCAGTTCAAGACCGAAGGCACCGTGCCGCCACGGGATCTGGTGTTCGCGTTCCTGGCCGACGAGGAGAACGGCGGCAGGTGGGGTTCGCAGTGGCTGGTCGACAACCGGCCCGACCTGTTCGACGGTGTCACCGAGGCTGTCGGTGAGGTCGGCGGCTTCTCGCTGACCGTGCCGCGTCCCGACGGCACCGAACGCAGGCTCTACCTGGTGGAGACCGCCGAGAAGGGCCTGGGCTGGATGCGCTTGCGCGCCAAGGCCAGAGCCGGCCACGGTTCGTTCCTGCACGACGACAACGCGGTCACCATTCTCGCCGAGGCAGTCGCCCGGCTGGGCCGCCACACCTTCCCGGTGGTGCTCTCGGATTCGGTCGCCGAATTCCTCGCCGCCGTCAGCGAGGAGTCCGGTCTGCAGTTCGATCCGGACAGTCCCGACATCGAGGGCCAGCTCGCCAAGCTGGGCACCATCTCGCGCATCATCGGCGCCACCCTGCGCGACACCGCGAATCCGACCATGTTGCAGGCCGGCTACAAGGCGAATGTGATCCCGCAGACCGCCGAGGCGGTGGTGGACTGCCGGGTGGTGCCCGGCAGGCAGGCGGCCTTCGAACGCGAGGTCGACGAACTCATCGGCCCCGATGTGGAGCGCGAGTGGATCACCGCACTGGACTCCTATGAGACCACCTTCGACGGGCACCTCGTGGACGCGATGAACGACGCGGTGCTCGCCAACGACCCGAACGGCCGCACCGTGCCCTACATGCTCTCCGGCGGCACCGACGCGAAAGCCTTCGCGCGGCTGGGTATTCGCTGCTTCGGCTTCGCGCCGCTGCAACTGCCGCCGGAGCTGGACTTCACCGCCCTGTTCCACGGGGTGGACGAGCGGGTACCGGTGCAATCACTGGAATTCGGCACCCGCGTGCTGGAACATTTCCTTCTGCACAGCTGATCGACCACCAATCCGAGAGGCCTTCATGAGCTACAACCCCTATGACGCATTGCCGAAGGTGCCGTCCTTCACTGTCACCTCCGCCGATATCACCGACGGGCAGCCGGTCGCCAACGACCAGGTGTCGGGGGTGTTCGGTGCGGGCGGCATGGACATCTCCCCGCAGCTGAGCTGGTCCGGATTCCCGGAGCAGACGCAGAGTTTCGCGGTGACCGTCTTGGATCCGGACGCCCCGACCGGCTCCGGATTCTGGCACTGGGCCGTGGCCAACATCCCGGCCTCGGTGACCTCGCTGGATACGGGTGCGGGCAGCGAGGACGGCAGTCTGCCGACCGGTGCGGTGACGCTGCGCAACGATGGTGGGTTCCCCGGTTTCGTCGGCGCCGCCCCGCCGAAAGACCATGGCCCGCACCGGTATTTCGTGGTGGTACACGCGGTCGACGTCCCCGAACTCGAGGTCGGACCCGACGCCGCCCCGGCCTACCTCGGCTTCAACCTGTTCTTCCACACCCTCGCCAGGGCCACGCTGATCGGCACCTACGAACAGCACTGAACCACAACGACGGTGGCCCCGGGAGAATCTCCCGGGGCCACCGTCGCAGCACTACTACTTCACGTTGACGACGTGCTCCGGCGGCGTCGCCGTGTAGAGCTCTTCGATGGTCGCGGCGTACTTGGTCGCGATCGGGGTGCGCTTGAGCGACATCTTCGGGGTGAGCTCGTCGCCACCGGGCTCCCACAGCGTCTCCACGACCACGAACCGCTTGATCTGTTCCACCCGCGACAGCTTGCGGTTGCCGTCGAGCACCGCCGCCTTGACCTCCTCGAGGATCTCGGTGCGCCGCGCGAGCTCGGCGTGGGTGGCCTCGGTCGCGCCGAACTCCTTGGCGCGCAGGGCGGCGACATCGGGATCGAGCATGATCAGCGCGGTGATGTAAGGGCGGGCCTCGCCGATGGCGACGGCCTGACCGATCATCGACGAGGCCGCCTTCATGGCGTTCTCGATATTGGACGGGGCGATGTTCTTGCCCGCCTCGCTGATGATGAGTTCCTTCTTGCGGTCCACGATGCGCAGGTAGCCGTCGGCGTCGAGGGTGCCGATGTCACCGGTGTGCAGCCAGCCGGCGTCGTCGATGGCCTCGGCGGTCTTGTCGGGCATGTTGCGGTAGCCGGGGGTGATGATCGGGCCACGCAGCAGCACCTCGCCGTCGGAGTCCAGGCGCAGCTCGCACCCGTCCATCACCTTGCCGACGGAGCCGGGCCGCGGCTTGTCGATCTCGGTGTAGGTACCGACGCCGGTGGTCTCCGACATGCCCCACACCTCGCTGACCGCGAAGCCCAGACCGAGGAAGTATTCCAGGGTCTCAGCGGGCACCGGGGCCGCACCGGACGCGGCGACCTTCAGCTCACCGAAACCGAGCGCCTCGCGCAACTTGGACAGCACCAGCGCATCGGCGACCTTGTGCTGCACGCCGAGCAGCAGGGAGGAACCCTCACCGGACAGCTTCGCTTTGGCCTGCGCCACACCGACGCCGATCGACCAGTTGGCCAGCGCCTTCTTCACCGGGCTCGGTTCGACGGCCAGCTTGTTCTCGATGCCGGTCTTGATCTTCTGCCAGACCCGCGGCACGCCGAAGAACGCCGTCGGTCGGGCGTCCGGCAGCGCCGCGGCGATCTCGCGGGCATCGGGAACGGTGGTGATCTGGATGCCGGTCAGCAGGCTCATCGCGTGCGCGGAGATGCGGTCGGCGACGTGCGCGGCAGGCAAATAGGAGACCGCGCGGTCGTCGAAACCGACCGGCAGCGGGCCGGTGATCAGGCCGACGACCTGGGCGATCACATTGCTCTGGGTCAGCTCGACGCCCTTGGGCGGGCCGGTGGTGCCGGAGGTGTAGATCAGCGTGGCCAGGTCGCCGGGCCGCACGGCCTGCCAGACGGCGTCGAAGTCGAAATCCGGCGCCGGGTCGGACTCGAGCTGGGCCAGGGTGATCGCGCCCTCGGGGGTGCCGTCGACCACGACGGTGTGCTCGATGTCGCCGTCGGCCTCACGGATGATGTCGAGGAACGCCTGCTCGGTGATGACCACCTTGTTGCCCGCGTTGGTGAACACGTGCGCGATCTGCTCGGGCGAGCTGGTGTTGTACACCGAGAACGGCGTCGCGCCCAGGTGCAGTGCCGCGGTGTCGATGAGGTTGAACTCGGGCCGGTTGGTGAGCATGATCCCGACCGCGTCACCGTGCCCGACACCGAGTTTCGCCAGTCCTGCAGCCAGGGCCCGCACCCGGGTGGCGTATTCGCCCCAGGTGATCTGCTGGGTCCCACCGACCGTGCGCAGAGCGATCTGGTCGGGCCGCAAGGCTGCGGTCTGCTGGAAGGCGGCGGGCACGGTGTGCACCGTGACGCCGGAAGCGTGCGCGAAACCGATGTCTGTCATATCCCTGTTCCCGAATAGGCTTAGCCGGACACCGTGCCAATGCGAGTGCAGATATCTCATCGTCTCGAGCGATGGGCCTCAATAGTGGCGCGGCTCACTCATCGTAACCGGACATACCGGATTGTGGCGTGCGTTACCCATGACCGCCGAAGCGGAAACGCCGCAACCACCGCCACCGGCCCTGGTCGCTTGGCAGCGCCGCGACCTCGGTAGACGTCGAATACTGCGGCGCCCACGGCGCGAAATCACGGGGAATCATGTGTTTGCGGCGCCGGATCTTGGCGTCGAGATAGCGGCGGCCGCGATCGGTGCCCAGCTGGATCGCCAGCGGGATCACCTCCACCGCGATCCCCACCTCGCGCAGCGCGCGGACCTTCTCCGGGTTGTTGGTCAGCAGCCGTACCTGGTGCATGCCGAGGTCGAGCAACGCTTTGGCGACGTGCTCGTAGCGCCGGCTGTCCGGATCCAGGCCCAGGTGTTCGTAGCTGTCGAAGGTGTCGAGGTCGAACTGCTCACTGGTGCGGTAGCCGATCGCCTTCCACAGCAGACCCGCCCCGCGCCCCTCCTGCTCGAGATAGACGAGCACGCCGGCCCCCTCGGTCTGGATCATGTCCATCGAACGCGCAAGTTCCGGCCCGCAATCGCAGTCGTCGGAGCCGAGCGCGTCACCGTAGAGGCAGCGGGAATGCACCCGCACCAGCGGTTTGTCGCCGGGTTCGCCGAACACCAGCAGATAGCCGCCGTCGGTGCGGCTGTCGAGCGAGTGCACCTGCACTCGCAGCTGGGTGCCGTTGCGGCTGAACTGATGGTCCGGCCGCAGATCGTCAGCGTCTCGTCCCGGCGCCGAGTCCGGCGTGTTCGGGACGGACTCGATGATCGTCAAGCGCTCCTCCGAGGGCTTCCGGCACCGGGAAACCCGGCGCGTGGACGGTACATGCAAGGCAACGGCGCGACTCTACTCCCGGTGCGTCCGCCGAGACGTCAAGCGGGGGTCACATCCGGGTCAACTGTCGCGGCGGCCTCGCGCGCGTAGACGTGCACGACCCGGTCGATCTCGGCGACATCGGGAAACACCGTCGAGACCGCACCGAGTTTCTGGGTGGGCAGCATCGCCGCGGTACACCACGTGAAGTCCGAGACGGTCAGCGCGGCTTCGGATTTCACCACCCGGTAGGCCAGCGCCGCGGCGAAGGCCGCCGCCGCGCCGACCGCGGCTTTGAGCACCTGCGGGAAGTGGTCGACGACGATGTCGTCGTCATCGGAGTACACGGTGCAGGCGAAACCGTCCACCGCGCACACCGTCGACACGCCGAGACCGCGCAGCCGGCGCGCGGTGTCGGCGGGGGAGTCGGTGTGCACCTCGGGCAGCAGCGCGTCGAGTTCCCCGGTCGTGCCGATCAGGTAGTCGATGACATCGAGGTGCAGGTAGAGCTCCTGCGGTGCGGCCAGAGCCGGTGCGGCGCAGACGATCACCTGCGGGCGATCGGGCAGCTCACCGAGCATGCCGAGGATCCGCTCGACGATCGCCACCGGCTGCTCGAAGGTGAGCACCACGACCGCCGAACCGTTGAGCGTCGCCCGCGCCGACGCGGTGTCGAGGTCGTCGACGAGCAACTGCACCTGCGGATCCCGGCATCCGATCAACCGCACCTCGCCGCTGGGCGTCATCACCACGGCGGTCACCAGCGTCGCGGCCTCGGGCACCACCTTGACCAGCGATTCGCCGACCCGGCGCCGGGCGAGCAGATCGAGGATGCGCTCTCCGTTGTCGTCGGCGCCGATGGCGGCGAGCAGCCGGACATCCAGGCCCAGTCGCGCCGCCGCGACCGCGCGGTTGAGGCCCTTCCCGCCGGGCGCGCCGGTGAAAGTGCCACCGACCGGCGAGTTCTCCGCGGGGAAGGCGTCGACTCGGTACAGGTGGTCGATCACCGCGTCACCGACGACGGTCACGACCTCGGCCGACAGCGGTGCGGCGGCGATGGATTCACCGGCGGGCCGCAGCGCCGGTGCGGGCCCGGCCGTCAGTAGTACGGCCAGCGCTGTGAGCGCACCGCGCTCGGCGCTGGACCTGAGCCGTTTGACGGTCGGCGCGTCCGGGATCGCGTCCGCGCCGATGGCGGTGTGCAGCCGGATCCAGTGCTGTGCCAGGTACTCCCGGCGCGCGCCGAGGTTGACCGCGTAGAGCTCGGCGGGATCGATGCCGGCATGCGGGGGTTCGCGGAGCAGGCCGAGAACCAGGGTCGCGTCGACGATCAGCCGGTCACTCGGCGGCAATTGCCGGGCGGCCTCACTGAGTACCGGCAATACGGCGTCCTCCCGGGCGATCCCGGTCCGCTGGGCAAACCGTGTCACCACCGGCAGCTCGAGGATCGGCATCGCGCCGATCTCGGTGTGCCGCAGCCGATCTGCGCTGACACCGGAGAATTTGCCCAGGCGCGCGAGGATGGCGCGTACGACGTCGGTACGGGGGTCCTGCGGAACCATCGGCACGCGATCGGCCTCCAAAAGTCGACCCGAAGGTGGTTTACCGACCCGCTGATCGGGCAATTACCAACTTACAACGGCAATTGACCCCAGTGAAGGGCAAATGCCACACTGGAATTGGGCGATCCTCGCCATTCCGGACCGGATCGGCCCAGGCAACGATCCACGGTGCACCCGGCGCCACCGCCGATGCACTCGCCGCACACGGCACGTCCCACGTGCCGGCCGGCGTCTCAGGAAACGGGAGCCGCAGCTCCCCTCATGGAATCGGAGTATCCGATGACCATTCACCTCACCCCGGACGACATGCGCAGCACCCGCAGCCCCGAATACGCCGAACGTGTCGGCGCGAATCCGGAACGCTGGCAGCTCAGCTGGCTGCCCGACCGGACCCTCACCCGCGAGCAGGCCTTCGCCGGCATGCAACTCGACGAACTGATCAGCGATGTCACCGCCACCCACGACCGGATGGCACACGCGCAGATCAACGCCCACGCCGATACCCTCGGCATCGTGTGGGAACAGGCGATCATCCGGCTGTACAAGCGGATGATCGAACGCTTCGGCGACGGTGACCCCGTCGAACTCACCCACCGGGCGGCACCAGCGCGCCCACGCACCGCACCCCAGCTGTTCGGGCACGGCAACGCGGCGCGGCGGGTCTACTTCGGCTAGGCCGAGTGGGTGCGATGCTCGGCGCCGACCGCCTCGGCCAGCGAACCGAAACCGCCCGCGCGCAGCTGCGCGGCGATGCCGCGATGGATGCGGGTGGTCCAGAACAGGCCACCGTAGATGAATCCGGTGTAGCCCTGCAGCAAGGTGGCGCCGGCGAGAATGCGCTGCCAGGCTTGCTCGGCGGTCTCGATCCCGCCGACCGAGATGAGCACGACCTGATCACCCACCCGGGCATAGAGGCGGCGCAGTACTTCCAGTGACCGATCCGCGACGGGCGCACCGGACAGTCCACCGGCGCCCATCGCCTCGACCTCGGCGGCCGGGGTGTTCAGCCCGTCACGACGGATAGTGGTGTTGGTGGCCACGATCCCGGCCAGGCCGAGCTCCACCGCGAGATCGGCGACCGCGTCGACATCCTCGTCCGACAGATCGGGCGCGATCTTCACCAATACCGGCACCGACACACAGGCCAGCACCGCCTGCAGGATCGGCCGCAGTGACTCGACGGCCTGCAGATCACGCAGACCTGGGGTGTTGGGGGAGGACACGTTGACCACGACGAAATCGGCGAGCGGCCCGAGCAGCCGCGCGCTGGTCGCGTAATCGCCCGCGGCGGCCTCGGGTTCGACGACCTTGGTCTTGCCGATATTCGCCCCGATCGGGACGGTGGGATGCGCGCCGTGCAGCCGCGCGGCGGCCGCGGCGGCCCCGTGATTGTTGAACCCCATGCGGTTGATCAGGCCGTGGTCGGCGGGCAGCCGGAACAGCCGCGGCGCCGGATTACCCGGCTGGGCCCGCGCGGTAACAGTCCCGATCTCGGCGAAACCGAAACCGAGCGAACCCCAGGTGTTCGCGCCGTCGGCGTTCTTGTCGAATCCGGCGGCCAGCCCCAGCGGGGCGGCGAAGTCGACGCCGAACGCGGTGGTGGCCAGGATCGGATCGTCGACCACGGTCAGCTTGCGCACCAGCCAGCGCGTCGGCGGGAACCAGGTGGCGAACCGCAGCGCGGCGAAGACCAGATGGTGCACCCGCTCCGGCGGGATCAGGAACATCAAGCGTAGTAAGAGGGCGTACATGGGTCGGCTCACAATCCAGGTTCGGGCACGGGGAGGACGGCGTTCTTGCGGCGGCGCAACAACACCCGGCGGCTGCCGTCGGTGTAGGCGCGCACCCGCGACAGTTCCCAGCCACCGAATTCGGCCTGGATGGCCAGCCGCATCGAGGCGGTGACCCGGGTGACCTCGGGTGGCAGCCGCAGCGGCACGTACTCGTAGTCGTCGTTGCTGGTTTCCCAGCCCGGCGGGATCGCCGAACGTGAACCGCGAGGCTTGACGGCCATCACTGCCCTCTCTTCCGCTCGTCCGCGCCGATCCGCTGCAGACCCTCGCCCGCGGCGGAGGCCACGTAGAGATCGCCGGTGCGTTCGTCGACGGTCACCGCGTCGGGCTGTCGCAGGGTCGCGAAGCGCCCCACCTCGACGCCGATGCCGGTCGACAGGTCGTAGCCGACGACCTCGTTGCTCTCCGTGCGGGTCACCCACACCGTGTCGGAGCGCGGATCGTAGGCGAGCGCGTAAGGCGACGATGGTACCGGGAAACGCTGACGCAGCACGAGCGGACCGGCCGAGTAGACCAGCAGTTCACCGCCCGCGGTATCGGTGACGATGATGCGTCCGTGCGGGTCGGTGACCAGATTCGTCGCGCCGTCGCCGGCCCGCAGCATCAGCCCGAGCGCGTCGTCGCCGACGCTGACGACGGCGGTCTGCTCGCGGTCGAGCACGGTGATGGCGTCCCCGGTGACCGCGATCGCGTCCGCGGAGACCAGGCCGGTGACGGTGCGCGTCACAGTGCCGTCGGCGGCGAGCACCCGGACAGTTCCGTCGGCGGTACCGACCACGAGCGTGCCGTCGGTGCGTGTTTGCACACTGCGCAGGTCACCCTCGACGGGTGTCTCGGTGACGGTGCCGGTGGCCGCGTCGACCCGCAGGACCCGATCCGGGGCCGCGATCAGTACCTCGCCCGGCGTGCCCTGGGCGAGCGCGGCGCCGGCGACGGGCAGGGTAACCGTGCGCGGCGCGGTGGGGGAGGCGGGATCGGTCAGGGTGAGTGTGGTGCCCGCGGTGTCGAGTGCCGCGATCCGCCCCGTCGAGCGTTCAGCCAGCAACGCCGCTGTCGCCGGGGCAGGGAAGACCTGACCGGCGGGTGCCGACGTGGTGGCCGGGGAGACCGCCGCGGTGGCCGGTTCCCGGGTCGGCACATCCGGGCCGCCGTCCTCACCGGCACATCCTGTCAGCACCACCAGTGCCGCCGCGCCGAGAAACGCTGAGGCGACCGAGCCGCGAGGGCGCATGCACCGAACTCCTTTATTCCGCACGAGGTGACCGCTGATCACCATCTGACCATGATGACTCACCGGTAGCTCCGACCGGGTGGCGCACGTCAGGGTGTCGGTGACCCGGGTTACTGTTGACGCGTCGACAATTGACCGCCGAGCAGTGGGCAGGAGATCGCCACGATGACCGACCGGACAGCAGTGGGCTTCGGCATCGATGACATCACCGTCGGCCCCTTCGCCCACGGCTTCGGCACCACCGAGGACGGCCGCCCGTTCGCCTTCCGCACCTGGAGCGCCACCCTCACCATCGAGATCTACCGCGACGACCTGGGCGAATCCGTCCCGGAACCGGCCGATGTGGTGGCCACCGCGCAGGCCCCGATCACCGATATCGACCTCGGTGACGAACGCAGCGTGACCGCGTTCGTGCGCGATCTGCTGCACCACACCACCCCGGTCGCGGCCGCCGCTGTCCGGGACATCACGATGGTGCGTGGCCTGCTGGGACGTATCAGTGCCGTCATTGATGGTATGTAGATGGTGATGTCTTCCACACTTTTCGCCAGGGCCGCTGCGGCCACCGCCTGCCTGACGGCCCTCGTCGCCCTAGCCGCGTGCTCGGGAACCACCGACGAGGCCTCGGTCGACGCCGCACGGTCCTCGGCCAACGCCTCCCTCGCCTCCTCTGTCGCGGCGTCCTCGAGCAAGGCCAACGCGCCGCTGCCGACCGCCGCGGAACTCGACGCGCAGATCAAACGCGCGCTCGACCCCAACCTGCCCGACGCCGAGCGCACCGACCTCATCGAGGACGGCGAAGCGTTCAAGGACGCGATCCCCGACATGTACCAGGCGCTGCGCGACAACCCGCACGCCGTCTACGGCGTGGTCGATCCGGTCTTCGACAACCGCGACGGCACCCTCACCGCGACCATGCGCCTGGACAAGGACGGTTCAGGAACCAATATCCGCACCACCATCGTGCATTTCGTGCTGCTCGACGGTAAGTGGAAGATCTCGCGCACCGACCTGTGCGGCATCCTGCGCTCGGCCGACTACCGCACCGCCGCCTGCGGCTGACCATGCGGGAATCGCGTTCGATGCGGTGGGGCCGGTTCGTCCACCGCCACCGCTACCTCGTGCTCGGACTGTTCGTCTTCACGGTGCTGATCTCGGGCTGGTTCGGCCGGGACATGGCAGGCCGCTACACCCAGGAGGGCTGGTTCGACGAGTCCAGCCAGTCGGTGGCGGCCTCGAAACTGGCCGACGACACCTTCGGCCGCGACACCGACGGCGACCTGATCGTCATCTACACCGCCCCACCGGGCACCACCGTCGACGATCCCGCCGTCCGTGGGCCGGTGACAGCGGCGCTGGACGATCTGCGCGCCGAACACGGCGAGCGCATCCACAAGATCGACAGCTACTGGGACAGCCCGTTCTCGGCGAACGCCGCCGACCCGACCAAGCAGCACGCCTTCGCCAGTATCGGGCTCGCCGGCGGTGGCGGCACTGCGACAGTCAACAACTATCTCGCGCTGAAGCCCTATCTGAACGCCGATGTGCCCGGCGCGGGTCCGGGCGGTACGACCGTCCAGCTGGCCGGTCTGCAGCCGGTCGTCGAGGGCATCAATATCGGCATGCAGCACGACATCAAACGCGCGGAGATCATCGCGCTGCCGATCGTGGCGATCCTGCTGTACTTCGTCTTCGGCGGTGTCGTCGGCGCGCTGCTGCCGGTGCTGATCGGCGGGCTGACCATTCTCGGTACCTCCGGGATCCTGCGGTTCCTCACCGACCACATCGAGGTCAATGTCTTCGCCAGCGCGGTGATGACGCTGGTCAGTCTCGGGCTCGCGATCGACTACGGGCTCTTCACCGTGACCAGGTTCCGGGAGGAATTGGCCGCGGGCCGTGATGTCGAAGAAGCGACCGCGCGCACGGTGGCCACCGCCGGCCGGACGGTCCTGTTCTCGGCGGCGATCATCGCGGTCAGCTTGGGCGCGCTGTTCATCTTCCCCAACGGCGTGCTGCGCTCGGTGCCCTACGGCGGCATCTCCGCGGTCATGCTGGCCGCGTTGCTTTCGGTGACCGCGCTGCCCGCGGCGCTGAGCATTGTCGGCAGGCGCATCGACTGGCTGGGCTGGAAGCGGTTCACCCGCAGCAAGACCGAGGACGAGATCGACGCCGGGTTCTTCTCCCGGCTGGCCCAGTGGGCGATGCGGCGGCCGTGGGCTGTGGTCGTGCCGATTGTGCTCGCGCTGCTGGCGCTGAGCGTCCCGATGCGCCACATCGAGTTCGGTGGGATCAGCGAAAAATATCTGGCCGCGGACAATCCCGCGCGCGTGGCCCAGGAGGACTTCGACCGGCTGTTCCCGGGCTTCCGTACCGAGCCACTGAAACTGGTCATCGTGGGAGCTACGCCCCAGCAGCTGAGCGATATCCGGTTCGAGGCCAATCAGATCCCCGGATTGACCGGCCGGTTCGAACCGGCCGCGCCGACGAAGAACGACGTCAATGTGCTCTCGGCGGGATTGAGCGACAAACGCGACGCCGACCGGGTGATCGACACTCTGCGCGCGCTCCCCGCACCACCGGGCGTGGAGGTGATGGTCGCCGGTATCCCCGCGCTCGAACGCGACAGCATCAACGGCTTGATCGACGGATTGCCGCTGCTGCTGGCGATTCTGATGGCCGCGGCCCTGGCCTTGATGATGATCGCGTTCCGCTCGGTGATCCTGGCGGTGAAGGCGGTGGCGATGAGCCTGCTCAGCCTGATGTCCACGCTGGGTGTGCTGACGTGGATCTTCGTGGAGGGCCACGGAGCAGGCACGTTCGAGTTCACGCCCGGTCCGCTGATGTTCGCGGTGGTGGCGTTGATCGTGACGGTGATCTTCGGCCTGTCGACCGATTACGAGGTGTTCCTGCTGTCCAGGATCGCGGAGAAACGCGCGTCCGGGGCCGACGCCACCGAGTCCATCCGGTACGGCGTCGCACACACCGGCGGCGTGATCACCTCGGCCGCGGCCATCCTGATCGTCGTCACGGGCGCCTTCGGCTTCTCCGACCTGGTGCTGATGAAGTACATCGCCTACGGCATGATCGTCGCCCTCATCATCGACGCCACGATCATTCGCATGGTGCTGACACCGGCGCTGCTGAAGATCATCTGGCGCTGAACAGTTCGTCTGGAAGGTGGTGGGGGACCGGTTGATCCGGTTCCCCACCGTTGTTCGGGGGAGGGGAGTGGACGCGCGGACCGAAGAATGAACGGAGGGAAGTAGGAGGGCCGCGCCGAGGATTCACACAGAGAATTTTCTTGTGTTGTTCGAAGTACCTAACATATAACATGGTGATACGTGGATATGCGCATCTATCTATAGATCTTCCTTACTCAGTCAACACCCGACCGAACTGCAACACCAAAACAGCTCGGAGGGCGGGGGTCGGGTTGACAGCAAACATGTCTGATCGGCTACCGTGTCAACGATGACTACCGGGACGGCTTTGCGCCACACACGGATTGGCTACCCGGTGCTGTTCTGAGCGCTGCGCGGGCCGGTATCGGTCCGCTTGTCGAACGAGGGTCCGATGGTGCGCGGGCTCCGCCTTCGTCGTGTTGATCACAGGACATCAACTACGACAGAAGGACCCAACAATGACTGCAACGCACGGTACGTTGGTCGACGTGCGGACACCTGATGGTGTCGCCGACGCATATGTCGCCTACCCCGATGACGGCGCCGCCCATCCGGGAGTGCTGGTGATTCAGGACGGTTTCGGGCTGCGGCCCAGCCTGCGGACGCTGGCCGAACGTATCGCCGCCCACGGCTACACCGTCCTGGTGCCGAATGCCTATTACCGGCACGGCAACGCGCCGGTAATCGAGCTACCGAACTTCATCGACCCGGAGCAGCGGCCGGAGATCCTCCAGCAGGTCTTCCCGATGATCCGCGAGTTGACACCGGAGCTCCTGCGCTCCGATACCGGCGCTTACCTCGAATGGCTGGCGGCGGCGCCCTTGGTCGCCGAGGGGAAGGTCGGACTCACCGGCTACTGCATGGGTGCGCGGCTGGCGGTGATGGCCGCGGCCATGTTTCCTGATCGGGTCGCGGCAGTGGCCGGATTCCATGGCGGACCGCTGGTCACCGCCACTCCGGACAGTCCACACCTGGCCGTCGGAAACATCACGGCGGAGCTGTATTTCGCCCACGCCGGCGAAGATCACCACATGACTCCGGACCACATCGCCCAGTTCGACACGGCACTCGCCGATGCCGGCGTCCGGCACCGCACCGAAGTCTACGAGGGAGCCCACCACGGCTACACCCAAGCCGACACCTCCGCCTATCACCCCGAGGCCGCCGAACGGCACTACCGCGAGTTGCTCGCTCTGTTCGACCGAAATCTGCGCCGGTAGGGTATCGCGAACCCCGGACAGGGGAGTGGGCACGCCAGGTCTGAGTCGAGCTCACCCAGCGCTGCGGTCCTCGGCCTGTCGTGACATGAGAGCGCGTTTTAGTAGGTGACCAACCCCGCGGACCTCGGCGTCGGCGGACCCGAGGAAGAAGCTCGCGGCCACCGCTGCGAAAGCGGGTGTGAGCATCGGAGTGAGCTCGCGACCGGACTCGGTGAGTTCGAGAACGACCGCTCGACGGTCCTCGACTCCGGGCCGACGGCGCAGCAGGTCTTTGGCTTCGAGTCGGTCTATCAGCCGGGTCGCCCCGCCTGTGTCGATATCGAGCGCAGTGGCCAGGCGTTTCGGACTGTTCTCACCGCCGGCGAGATTGATCAGTAGCGCTGCCTGCTGAGCGGTTACCCCATGGGTGGCGAGCTCTCGATCCAGCGATCTCGACAGTTCCCGCGCGGAAGCGTGCAGCAGCGACGCGGTCCGTACGGCAGTGGCGTTCTCCATCGCGCCAATATAGCTGCCTAGACTGTAACTGTCTAGGCAGCTATATTGGTATGTATTGGAACTTCGGTAGCGAGACAGCGCGTGCCGTGGTCCGACCAGCCGCGCTCCCGCAAGGTGGCCACCCGCGTGGGTATGGGTCGGATAGGCTCGCGAGCATGGCCGTCTACCTAGTCACCGGTGCCGCTGGATTCATCGGCGCGAACTACGTGCATTTCCTGCTCGAACGCGAGCCGGACGCACACGTCGTAGCAGTCGACTACATCGGGTTCGCGGGCAACATCGCCAACCTGGACACCGCCATCGGCAAGGTCAGCTTCGTTCAAGCCGATATCGCCGACCTGGAAGCGATGGAAGCGATCTACCGGAAGCACCGGCCGGATTTCGTGGTCAACTTCGCCGCCGAGTCCCATAACGATCGCGCGATCCTAGGGCCGTCGGTGTTCATGCGGTCCAACGCCCTGGGTGCGCAGGTGATGGCCGAAGCCAGCCGCTTGGTGCCGGTGACCTCCCATGTGCACGTATCGACGATCGAGGTGTACGGGGAACTGGCCGCCGGGCAGCAGTGGTTCACCGAACGCTCACCATTGAACGCCAAGACGCCGTACTCGGCGGCCAAGGCGGCCGGCGATCAGATGGTGCGCGCCTACATGGCGACCTATCCCGACCTGAATGTCCGAATGACTCACTGCGCCAACAATTATGGTCGCTTCCAGCTGCCGGAGAAACTGATCCCGCTGGCGGTGACGAACCTGCTGCGCGGCCGCAAGGTTCCCGTCTATGGCGATGGGTTGCAGTCGCGGGACTGGCTGCACGTCGACGACCATTGCGCGGCCGTGCATCAGGTGTTGCACGCCGATCTTCCCCCGATTCCTGTGGCTGCAGGCACGGATCCGGGATTGCTACCGATTTTCGACATTTCCGCGCGCTGCGAGGTCACCAATCTCGATATCGCGCGGCGGGTCTGCGCTGAGCTGGGTCTCGATCCCGCCGAATGGATCGAACACATTCCCGACCGGCCCAACCACGATCGCCGCTACCTCATCGACCCCACCAAGCTCGAAACCGAGCTCGGCTGGGCACCGACACGGGAGTTCGATGCCGGGATCGCTGAGACGGTGGCCTGGTACGTGTCCCATCGTGACTGGTGGGAGAAGATCATCGCCGAAAAGGGCGACCTCGGTTTCGACTGGTCACGTGTCGGTCCGGCTGCTGTCGGCTAGCGCGCGGCGGTGGTCGCGGCCGCGACGGCGGTGATCACCTTCTCGACGGTGCCGGCGTCCATGGACCGCCACAACGGCAGGCAGATATGGCGGGCGGCGAAGTCGTCGGCCTGAGCGAACCGATCGCCCGCGTTGAGGTTGGCGAACACCGGCTGTCGGTGCAGCGGTTGTTCGTAGACGCCGCGTGCGAGGGTCACCCCGTGCTCGGCCGCCGCAGCTCGTAGCGCATCCCGGTCGATATCGTCAGCGAGCAGTGCGATGCATTTATGGCCGCTGACCTGGTTGTTCTCGCCGATGTCGGGGAAGGTCAAGCCGGTACCGGCAAGGTTTCGCCGGTAGCGGTCGATGATGGCGCGGCGCGTGCAGGTGTCGTCGGTGAGCTGATCGAGGCCGATCGTACCCAGGGCCGCGCCGATCTCGGTCAGCCGCCAGCTATTGCCTGCCAGGATGTGAACGCCGTCGCTGGTCTTACCTTGGTTGCGGTATTGCCGGGCGAACGTCGCGAGGGCGTTGTCGCTGGTGGTGATCGCGCCGCCCTCGCCGCCGGTGGTGACGACTTTGGTCGCGAAGAACGACCAGGCCGCCGCGACCCCGAATCCGCCTGCGGGGATGCGGTGCAGGTGCGCGCCGTGCGCGTGGGCGGCGTCTTCGACGAGCGCCACCCTCGCACGTTCGCACATCGCGACCAGTTCCGGCAGTCGGGGACTCAGGTATCCGCCGACGTGGACGACCACCACAGCGGCAACCGAGCCCGATAGTCGCGCGGCGATATCGTCGAGGTCGGGATACAGGCCCGAGTCGTAGAGTTCGACCCGAGCTCCCGCCCGCAGGGCTGCCGCGGCGGTCGCGTAGTTGGTGTTCGTCGGGACCAACACGGTGCGCCCGGCCACGTCCAACCAGGAGAAGATGATCTCCAGGGCGGTGGACCCGGAATTGACCGCGACTGCCTCACGCACGCCGGCCATCGCGGCAGCCCGCCCCTCGAACGCCTCGGTGTGCTGGCCCAACACCAGGTCACCGGAGCTCAGGATGTCGGTGATCAAGGACGCCGCCGCCGTGATCTCGGCGTCGGTCAATGCGGCGGTGAACGGGATGATCATCGCGCCTCCTGCATCGACTCGCTGACCCAGGGCTGCCCGGCGACCAGGCCGCACGCATCACCTGGCGCCGCGCGACCAGCTGTCATGGCGAGAGGTAGCGCTGTGCCGGTGATCGCGATGGCGACTTCGCGGGAAGCGTGCATCGCCAGGGTCATCTTGCCGGGCAGAACCGTCCACAATCCGTGAAGCTGTTCGCGGTAGGTGTGGTCGATGACCGCGTAGTTCGGCGAGGTGCCCCACCGGTCGGCATCGGTGCCCAGGTGTTCGGTTTTCGAGCAGACCCACGCGCTGGCGCGACCGTGCTCGATGATTCCCGGTGCGAGCCAGTCTCGTAATTCGGCGTCGAGCGCGGCGGCCTCGCCGGTGGGCACCGGCCAGCGTCCTGCTTTCGTCACTGCGGGCTGGACCCCGCCGTAGCGCGATGCCAGGACCACCCCGGTAGCGGTCGGCGCCAAGGCAGGCCACCCGAACTCGAGCCCGATCAACGGGCGCGACAGGACACCTGGGTAGGCGGTCAGCATCTCCAACCGCGACGAGAGCGCGGTGCCGATCATCGACCCCGCGTCATCGAGCAAGGCGCGGGTGCCGATGCCCGCGCACACCACAACTATCGGCGCGCACGTCAACCCTTGGGCGGTCGCGACACCGTGTACCCGGCGATCCTCGAGGAGAATCCGGGCGGCTTTCACCCCGACCACGATTTCCACGCCCAACACAACGCAGTGCGCGGCAAGGTCATTCAGGAGCGCGTGGGTGTCGATGACCAGTTCGCTGGTCGCGCACGCGGCGACATCGCGACCGTGAACACGCAGTATCTCGTTGATTTCGCGGCCATCGACGCGATGGTTGACGATGTCGTGACGCCGCCACAACCGGCGGTAGGTGTGCATCGTCTCCGGTGTGCCGTAGTACCAGCACGGCTGGGTCGCTACCACACAGTCGGGAAAGGCCGTCCGGTAGGCGATCTGGGCTTGCGCGCAGGTGGCGACGATCTCGGGGTGCCAGCGCGCATACAGGGCCCCGGAGTGGATCAGACCGTGATTGCTCGTCGTCGCGCCCGCACCCAGCAGGTCACGCTCGATCAGCCGCACACTCATTCCCGCGCCCGCTAGCCTTGCCGCGATCATCAACCCGGCGACTCCACCGCCGATGACAACACAATCAATCCCGCTTTTCATCGCACCCCCTGCGATAAGTTGGGCCATCCGATTGGCCCGGTGCCTGGTATCCAGGGTGGTGCGAATCGGGGCGGCAATGACCCGTTCCGCGTCTCCAGGTGTCTACACCTCGATAGCATCGACCCATGACGACTCGTAGTCGGTGTGGGGAGGAGCACGGGGCGGCTGCAGTGGCTGGAGCCCAGCTCAAGGCTGCGCGTGAAGCCGCCGGGCTGTCATTGTCGCAGATGTCGGCCCGGCTGAACTTCAGCAAATCAGCACTGGGGCACTACGAGACCGGTGCCCGCAGTGCGCCGCCGGACCTCGCGTTGTGGTACGAACGCATCTGTGGCGCCTACACAGATCCCGTCGCCGCGGTGACCGCGCTGGGCCGCGCGGATGTCGACCGCCGCTCATTCCTGCTGCGCGCCGCCTACACCGCCGCGTTGAGCGCGACGGCGCTGACTGCCCTCGACGCGAGCCGCCTGATCGCGACGTCAGCGACTCGCACAGTCGGCATGGCCGAAGTCGACGCGGTTCGCGCGGTCACCTCGGCGTTGTTGTCGCTGGATGAAGCACGTGGTGGCGGTATCGGACGCACCGCGGTCGCGGAATTCCTCGTCACCGACGTCGCCGATCTGCTCGGATCGCAGTTCGCTGACGCGGGCGTGCGTCGCGAGGCGTTCTCGGCAGCCTGCGAGCTGGCCTACCTGGCGGGGTTCAAGGCCCACGACGCGGGCCAGGACGGAATTGCGCAACGCTACTACGTCGCCGCGCTTCGGCTGGCCGAGCACGCGGCGAACCCCGTGCAACAGGCGTGGGTTCTGCGCGCGTTGGCATTGCAGGGCGTCGATATCCGGCAACACCGCTTCAGCGTCGACCTCGCCGAAGAAGCGGCGCGGCGCGTGCACGGGCATCTGGGTGCTGACACGGCCGCGCTGTTCACGGTCGGGTTGGCCCGCTGCCATGCCGAATCCGGCAACCACGTCCAAGCCCGAGACGTACTCCGCCGGGCGGAGCTGACGATTTCCGCCGATCTCACCGAGCCCGCACCTCACGCGATCGCGATGTGGTGCCCGAACAAGGCCACCGTTGTCGACCAAGCCGCGAAAGCCTTCACCGCGCTCGGCGAACACGGACAAGCCCAACAGCTGTTCACCCTCGGTGCGTCGATCTGGAACCCGGGCACGCACGCACGCGTGCACGCGCTCACCTGCGCCGACGCTGGGATCGCCCAGTGGAAGACCGGCGACGATGGTGGCGCGGTCGCGCTGTGGGCCTCGGTCGTCCCGGTCCTGCAACGAGTGCGGTCCGCCCGAACCGCGAAAGCGCTCGACAAGATCGCCCGCCACGCACCCGAACTCGTCACCACAGCTGTCTGACCTGAGCAGCGTGGACAGCTGCGAACCGTGGATCAAAAGCCTGGACCGGCGACCGATGTCGAATTGGAGTGTCGTGGAATGTCGGGTCAGTGGCGGCCGCGTTCCGGGAGGACGAGTTGCGCGCCGGTGGCGGGATGGTCGAAGACGTCGACCGGGTGGCGGTAGACGTCGGTGAGGAGTTCGCGGGTGAGGACGGTGCGCGGCGGTCCGTCGGCGGCGACGCGGCCGTCGGCGAGGACGGTGACCCGGTCGGCGTAGGCGGCGGCCACACCGAGGTCGTGGACTACGACGACCACGGCGGCGCCGTCGGTGGCGCGCTCGGCGGCCAGCTTCAGCACGGCTTCCTGGTGGCCGATGTCGAGGGCGGCGGTCGGTTCGTCCAGGAGCACGGTGGCGGTGTCCTGGGCGAGGACGCGAGCCAGGGCGACGCGGGCGCGTTCACCGCCGGAGAGGGAGGGGAACGCGCGGGTGGCCAGGTGGGTGACGTCGGTGGCGGCGAGTGCGGCGTCGACGAGGGCGTCGTCGTTGTCGGCGGCGGGGGTGTGCAGCCAGGGGGAGCGGCCCATCGCGACGACTTCGCGTGCGGTGAAGGGGAAGCCGACGGTGTGGGACTGGGGGAGTACGGCGCGGCGCCGGGCCATGTCGGCGGGGGACCAGTGGGTGAGTGCGTGGCCTTCCAGTTTCACGGTGCCCGCGCTGGGTTCGAGTTCGCCGGCGAGGGCGGCGAGCAGGCTCGATTTGCCTGCCCCGTTGGGGCCGACGAGTGCGACGATTTCGCCTGCGGTGACCTGGAAGTCGACGTCGGCGAGGACGGTGCGGGTGCCGCGCCGCACGGTGAGTCCGGTGGCGCGCAGGGTGACGGTGCCGGGTGTGGGCCGGGCGGGGACGTCGGGGGTGCGGGCGAACAGGGATCGCCAGGAGGTGCTGTGGCGGGTGGTGCCGGTCATCCCCAGCCTCCTGCCCTGGCCCTGGTGCGGCGCAGCAGCCAGAAGAAGAACGGGCCACCGATCAGTGAGGTCAGCATGCCGAGGGGGAGGTCGGCGTTGTGGACGAGGGTGCGGGCGACGACGTCGGCGCCGAGTAGGACAACGGCGCCGAGGATCGCGCTGAGCGGGACGAGTACGCGGTGGCCCGGTCCGACGAGCATGCGGACCAGGTGCGGCACGATGAGCCCGACGAACAGGATGATGCCGCTGAAGGCGACGCCTGCGGCGGTGAGGACGGCGACGACCACGATGACCTGTCGGCGCAGGCGTTCGACGTCGACGCCGAGGTGACGGGCGGCGGAGTCGCCGAGGGCGAGCAGGTCCAGGCGTGGTGCGATCAGGACGGCGGCGAGGATGCCGGTGGCGGCGAGGGTGGCGACGACCGCGACCGATGGCCAGGTGGCGCCGTTGAGGCTGCCCATCTGCCAGAACACGATCTGGTCGCGGGCGGCGGGGGTGGCGACGAACAGCAGCAGGGCGATGAGTCCGCCGGCGAAGGCGTTGATGGCGACGCCGGTGAGGATGAGGGTGACGACTTCGGTGCGTCCGCCGGATCGTGACAGCAGGTACACCAGGGCGGTGGTGAGGAGTCCGGCGAGGAAGGCGGCTGCGGCGACGGACCAGGCGGCGACGAATGCGCCGCCGATCACGATCACGGTGCCCGCGCCGACGGCGGCGCCGGCGGAGACGCCGATGACGCCGGGTTCGGCGAGGGGATTGGCGAAGACACCTTGTAGCAGCGCGCCTGCGGTCGCGAGGGCGGCGCCGACGAGGACGGCCAGGGCGACGCGGGGGAACCGGACCTGCCACAGGGTGACTTCCCCGGCGGGGTGGGCGGGCAGCGGGCCGAGGTCGAGGCCGATGCGGTGGGTGATGCTGCCGAAGACTTCGGCGGCGGTGGTGGGTACCTGGCCGAGGACGGCCGAGACCAGCGCCAGCGCGATCAGGGCGAGGACGGCGAGTGCGCAGACGACGGTGACCCGGGTGGCGCGGTGCCGGGTGGGTGGTAGCGGGTCGGGGGTGGCGTCGGTGATGCGTGGTGTCGCGGTGGTCGGCTGGGCTTTGTTCATGTGTTCTTGCCGTAGACGGCGTCGGACAGTGCGGAGATGACGCGGCCGGTGTTGGGGCCGAAGCTGAGGATCACCGCGTCGGACATGTCGACGACGCGGCGGTTGCGGCCCGCGGGGGTTTGGGCGATGCCGGGGATTTTTTCCAGGCCGTCGACGCCGCCGACGGATTTCAGTCCGTCGGACATGACGAGCAGGACGTCGGGTGCGGCGGCGATCATGGCTTCGCTGGTGATGGTGACGAAGGGTTCGTCGACTCCTGCGGCGGTGCCTGCGTCGATGCCGCCGATGGCGGTGATGAGCGAGTCGGCGCCGGAGCCGCGGCCGGCGATCATGGTGATGGCGGTGCTGCGCAGGTAGAGGAACGCGATCTTGGGTGCCGGGTCCTGGTGTGGGACGCGGGCGGTGGCGGCGGCGATCTCGTCGCTGGTGCGTTGTCCGAGGCGGGTGCCTGCGTCGGGGACGCCGAGTGCGGTGGCGACGGCTTCGATCTGGGGGACGACGCCGTCCATGCTGCGGTCGGGGTCGAAGTAGACGACGTTGACGCCGGCGGCGCGGAGTTGTTCGCGGACCGCGGGTGCGGCGCTGGTGGTGTCGGTGAGGAAGACCGAGGGGCGCAGGGCGAGGACGGCTTCGACGCTGAGGCTGCCGTTGCCGCCGGCGACGTTGGTGACGTGGGCGGCGGCGGGGAAGGAGGCGGAGGTGCTGCGGCCGACGAGGTTGGCGCCGAGTCCGAGGGCCCAGACGGTCTGGGCGAGGGTGCCGTAGCGGTCGACGGCGATGATGCGGGAGATGTCGGTGACGGTGACGTCGCTGCCGTCGTAGGACTGGACGGTGACGGGGAGTTGCGGGGTGGGTGTGTCGCCGATCGGGACGGGGTCGAGGTCGGCGAGTTGGGCGGTGGCCGGACCCTGCGAAATGGCAGTCGATGCAGAATTGCTTCCTGTGCACGCGACGGCGCCGGTCAGCACCGTCGCCGCGAGCATCGCCGTCAACACACCACGCAGTCTCATGCAGGTAAGGCTAGCCATCATTCGGAACGGGCGCTCACATCGTCCAACGCGGCGGCGATGGCCCGGGGCAACTCCAGAGTTTCCGCGGCCAGTACACCGGTGAGCTGACCGATGTCACGCGCGCCGACGATCATGCTCGCGATACCCGGCCGGTCCCGGATCCAGGCCAGCGCGACGGCCAGCGGGGAGGTGCCGAGGCCGTCGGCGGCGGTGACCAGCGCATCCACCACCCGGACCGCGCGGTCGTCGTCGAGCCTGCGCCGGATCTCGGCGGCGGTGGCCTCGTCGGCGCCGCGCGAATCGGCGGGGACGCCGTCACGGTATTTCCCGGTGAGAATGCCGCCGGCCAGCGGCGCGGAGGCGATGGTGCCGACGCCGTGATGGCGGGCGGCGGGAATCACATCGGTCTCGGTACCGCGGGCGAGCAGCGAATACGGGGTCTGGGCCGCGGTGACCGGGGCGATGGCGGCGAGGCTGGCCAGTTGCCAGGCCGCGAAGCCGCGCACGCCCGCGTAGCGGGTGCGGCCGGTCCGCACGGCGGTGTCGAGGGTGGCCGCGACCTCGTCGAGGGGAGTGTGGGGGTCCCAGGCGGCGATGCTCCAGATGTCGAGATGGTCGGTGCCGAGTTCGAGCAGGGTCCGGTCGAGTTGTTTGAGCAGGGTGCGCCGGGAGGCGTCGACGACGGGCCCGACGGCCGCCGGGGCGGGCACCGTGTCGCCGACCCCGGTTCCGGGTGCGTGCAGGACGATGCCGGCGCAGCCGCTGAGGACGAGGTCGTCCCGGGAGACCAGGTCGCCGAGCAGTTCGGCCAGTATCTGCTGTGCGGCGCCGTCGCCGTAGATCGGGGAGGTGTCGACGAGCGTGCCACCAGCCTCGGTGAACGCCGCCAACTGCACCGCTGCCTCGTCGGCGTCGGTATGTGTCCCCCAGGTATGTGTCGCCAAGCCGATCCGCGACACCCGAAGTCCGCTGCGTCCCACCGTTCGCTGTTCCATCACCGCGCCCGCGTTTTCGTCACGGCGACAAGACTAAGCGCACGGTGCGATGTCACCTGCCGACGACCCGCACTCTCAGCAGATCCCTAGGTGGGCGGGCGGCGACGGGGGACAGCGACGGGTAGGGTCGCTGCGAGGTCGCGGCCGTCGTTGCCGCAGCGCAAGCAAAAGCCCAGGAGGACGCGGTCTTTCGGGCGTGAGGCAGCAGGAGGACGTGGTGGGCGAGTCGATGACCTGGATACAGGCATTGGTACTCGGGTTGGTGCAGGGGCTCACGGAGTTCCTGCCGGTCTCGTCGTCCGGGCATCTGCGGATCGTGTCGGAGGTGTTCTTCGGTTCGGATGCGGGTGCGTCGTTCACCGCGGTGACCCAGCTGGGGACCGAGGCGGCGGTGCTGGTGTATTTCGCCAAGGACATCTGGCGGATCCTCGTCGCCTGGTTCACCACGCTGGGGATGCGGCTGCGGGAGCGGTCGCAGCAGGAGGTGCCGGTGGGTGAGCGGGTCACCACCAGGCTGCCGGTGATGGATCGCAGCGCGCGGGAAGCGCACGAGCGGGATGCGCAGCGTGAGCTGGACTACCGGGTCGGCTGGTATGTGATCATCGCGACGATCCCGATCGGTGTGCTGGGTTTCCTGTTCAAGGACGAGATCCGGACCGGTGCGCGCAATCTGTGGCTGGTGTCGTTCATGCTGGTGGCGTTCGCGCTGGTGATCGCGGCGGGTGAGTATTACGGCAGTAAGTCCCGGCCGATCGAGAAGCTGACCACCCGCGACGGTTTGGTGATGGGTTTCGCGCAGTGTCTGGCGCTGATTCCCGGTGTGTCGCGGTCGGGTGCGACGTCGACGGCCGGTTTGTTCCTGGGTCTGGAGCGGGAGGCGGCGGTGCGTTTCTCGTTCCTGCTGGCGATTCCCGCGGTGACGGCGTCGGGTTTGTTCAGCCTGCCGGATGCGTTCGAACCGGCTGGTGAGGGTCTGAATGCCAGTGGTCCGCAGTTGCTGGTCGCGACGCTTCTGGCCTTCGTGGTCGGCTATGCCTCGGTGGCGTGGTTGCTGAAGTTCGTCGGCAAGCATTCGTTCTACTGGTTCGTGGGTTACCGGATCATTCTGGGCCTGACCGTGATGGGCCTGCTCGCCGCGGGTGTCATCTCGGCGACCTGAGGTGTCGGCGATTCGATGGTTAGGCTGGTCCCATGACGGTGATCCTGCTCCGGCACGGAGTGTCCACGTCGAATGTCGGGCGGACCCTGGCGGGCCGGAGTCCCGGTGTCGAGCTCACCGAGCGCGGGACCGAGCAGGCGGCCGCGGTCGCCGACCGGCTCGCGAGCTTGCCGATCGAACATATCGCCAGTTCGCCGCTGTTGCGCTGTCAGCGCACGGTGGCGCCGCTGGCGGAGAAGCTGGGGCTGGAGCCCGACTGTGACGAGCGTCTGATCGAGGTCGATTACGGTGACTGGACCGGTCGCCCGATCGCGGAGTTGCTGGGCGAGCCGCTGTGGAAGGTCGTGCAGGCGCACGCGTCGGGGGCGGTGTTCCCCGGCGGTGAGGGGCTGGCGCAGGTGCAGCAGCGGGCGGTGGCCGCGATTCGTGACATCGAGCGCACGTTGGCCGAGCGGGCCGGTCGTGACGTGTTGTGGGTGGCGTGCGCGCACGGTGATGTCATCAAGTCGATTCTGGCCGACGCGCTGGGCCTGCATCTGGACGGTTTCCAGCGGATCGCGGTGGAGCCGGCGTCGATCAGTGTGGTGCGGTACGGCTCGATGGGGCCTGCGGTGTGGAAGTTCAACGACACCGGCGCCGATCTGTCCGCGTTGGCCGGGGTGGCGCCGCCGGTGCCCGGCGGCGAGGTGGCGGTGGCCGCGAGCGCGGATAATGGGAATGCCGGGCACCGCGATTCTCCTTAGCGGGAGTGTGTTCGTGAGTGTCGATCAGGGTTTCGTCTCAGGAGGTGCATGTGTCACGCGCAATCCATGTCTTTCGCACCCCCGATCGTTTCGTCGCCGGGACAGTCGGTGAACCGGGCGATCGTTCGTTCTACCTGCAGGCTGTGCAGGAACCGCGCGTGGTCAGCGTGCTGCTGGAGAAGCAGCAGGTGAAGGTACTCGCCGACCGGATGGGTTTGCTGCTGGACGAGGTGGCGCGCCGCTTCGGTGCCGAGGTGCCGCCCGAGGGCGAGGACGTGCGCGATGTGGCGCCGCTGGTGACGCCGATCGATACCGAGTTCCGGGTCGGGACCATGGGTCTGGGCTGGGATGCCGACGCGAACGCGGTGGTGGTGGAGTTGCTGGCGATCACCGAGACCGAGGTCGACGAGTCGGTGGTGCTCGATGACACCGAGGAGGGCCCGGACGCGGTGCGGGTGTTCCTGACGCCGATTCAGGCGCGGGAGTTCGCGTTGCGGTCGACCCGGGTGATCGCGGCGGGTCGTCCGCCGTGCCCGCTGTGTGGGGAGCCGTTGTCGGCGCGGGGGCACATGTGTGTGCGCACCAACGGGTATCGGCGCGGCGAGATCTTCGGTGCGGCCGAACTCGACGAGGAGTGATGCGGTGTCGGCGCTGACCGAGGGTGAGCTGGAGATCGTCGGGCGGGTCGGCGTGGCGAGCAATCTGACGCTGGTGTGTGAGATCGCCGGGCCGGGGCCCGGCGGTGGCCCGTTGCGGGTGGTGTACAAGCCGGTGCGTGGTGAGCGGCCGCTGTGGGATTTCCCGGACGGCACGCTGGCCGGGCGTGAGGTGGCGTCGTATCTGATCTCGGAGCGGTTGGGGTGGGGTGTCATTCCGGAGACGGTGTTGCGCGACGGCCCGTTCGGGTCGGGGATGGTGCAGCGCTGGGTGACCTCGGTGGACAATCGCACCGATGCGCGGCAGCGGCTGGATCTGGTGGATCTGTGTACGCCGGGGACGGTGCCTGCGGGGTTCTGTGAGGTGTTGCGGGCGTTGGACGGTGACGGTCGCGAGGTGTCGCTGATCCATGCCGATGATCCGCGGTTGCAGCGGATGGCGGTGCTGGATCTGTTGCTCAACAATGCCGATCGCAAGGGTGGGCATGCGCTCGAGGGTGTGGACGGTCAGGTCTACGGTGTCGATCACGGTATCTGCCTGCACAGTGAGCCGAAGTTGCGGACGGTGTTGTGGGGGTGGGCGGGTTCGCCGGTGCACGAGTCGCTGATCACCGACATCTCGGTGTTCGCGGCGAATCTGCCGGGGGCGGTGGCGGATTCGCTGGCGCCGCATATCACCGATGCCGAGATCACCGCGTTGATCGAACGGACGAAGTCGTTGCTGGAGCATCCGGTGATGCCGGTCCCGGATTCCGCGCGCCCGATCCCCTGGCCCGCGTTCTGATCGATGCCCCGCCTGCGGGTGGATGACGGTGCTTTATGGGGTCTGTTGCCTGGTCAGGGCCGGTGCTAGTGTGCTCCAAGCACTTTCGTCATCAACGCAAGATCAGAGGAAAAACATGTCGACTCGTTCGATCGTCACCACCTCGGCGGCCGCGCTGCTGCTCACCGGCGCTGTGGCTGCTGCCGCGGCGCCCGCGCAGGCGTTCCCGGCCGGGTGGTGGACGGAGAAGACCTTCGTGTGCAAGGCCACCGACCGTGCCGGTGCGCCGCTGCCGGATGTGACCGTGGAGGCGGCCGATCAGGTGGGTGCGGCGTACTACGCGCTGCCGCAGTTCGGTCCCGAGGTGGACGGCACCAACGTGCAGTGCTACGCCCAGCCCTGATCGGCTGAGCCGAGGTGAGGTGTCGCCGCTCCCGACGCGCGACGACACCTCGCTCCCGGTGCTGTGGGCGTCGGCGCCCCGATTATCAGATCCGGGATAATCACGTTCGATAATTGCGCCTCGCGGAATCGGGGCCGGGTGCCGTGTCGTTCTCGTCCGGCAATCGTTCGCCGAGGCGGGCGCCTACGCGGTGTGGGGATCTGCCCGCAGCGCCGCGACCAGCTGTTCTGCTCGAGCACAACACTTGACGCACGCCGGCGGACACGCTGGTGTCCAGGTAGCGGCCGGCGCCGCGACCCCGCGAGCTACCGCCTGACCCGGCCCGCGGGGCGGGCACTCCGGCGGGGGCTCTACCCTCGAATCATGCAGTCCTGGTCCGATATCGCCCTACCGACCGTCCCCGGAGCAGGGCCGCCGTTGCGGTTGTTCGACACCGCCGACCGCCAGGTCCGCCCGGTCACCCCTGGCGCGACCGCGAAAATGTATGTCTGCGGCATCACCCCGTATGACGCCACCCACCTCGGTCATGCCGCCACCTATCTGACATTCGACCTGGTCAACCGCCTGTGGCGGGATGCGGGCCATGATGTGCACTATGTGCAGAACGTGACCGATGTCGACGATCCGCTCTTCGAGCGCGCGGCCCGTGACGGGGTCGACTGGCGTGAGCTGGGTAACTCCGAGATCGAGCTGTTCCGGGAGGACATGACCGCCTTGCAGGTGCTGCCGCCGCGGCACTACATCGGGGCGATCGAATCGGTCGACGAAGTGGTCGAGCTGGTGCAGAAGCTGCTGACCGCGGGCGCGGCCTACACCGTCGACGACGCCGAGTACCCCGATATCTACTTCCGTACCGACGCCACCGAGCAGTTCGGTTACGAATCCGGCTACGACCGCGCGACCATGGAGACACTGTTCGCCGAACGCGGCGGCGACCCGGACCGGGCGGGTAAACGCGACACCATCGACGCGCTGCTGTGGCGGGCGGCCCGGCCGGGTGAACCGTCCTGGCCTGCCCCGTTCGGGGCCGGTCGGCCCGGCTGGCACATCGAGTGTGCGGCGATCGCGCTCAACCGTATCGGTACCGAGTTCGATGTCCAGGGTGGCGGCTCGGACCTGATCTACCCCCATCACGAGTATTCCGCCGCGCACGCGGAGGCGATCACCGGCGCGCGTCGTTTCGCCCGCCATTATGTGCACTCCGGGCTGATCGGCCTGGACGGTGAGAAGATGTCGAAGTCCAAGGGCAATCTGGTGCTGGTGTCGAAGCTGCGCCGCTCCGGGGTCGATCCGGCGGCGATCCGCGCCGGCCTGTTCGCCGGGCACTACCGGCAGGACCGTATGTGGACCGACGAGGTCCTGGCCACCGCGCAGACCCGGCTGGATCGCTGGCGTGAGGCCACCGCGCTGCCCGCGGGCCCGTCGGCGGCCGAGACCGTCGCGCGGCTGCGCCAGCACCTGGCCGACGACCTGGACACGCCGAAGGCTCTGGACGCGGTCGACAACTGGGCGGGTCAGGCCATCGCTTACGGCGGCACCGACACCGCTGCTCCCGCCCTGGTCCGGACTGCGGTCGACGCGCTGCTGGGTATCGCTCTCTGAGCCCTGCGGTCCGGGTGCGGGCCGCAGGGCATCGATCAGCGGATGCGCGGGTCCTTCAGCGACGTCATCGCTTCCATGAGCGAGGAGTGAACGGCGGTCAACTCCGGTGTCGAGAACGATTCCCAGGACTGCTCGCCCGCGTCCTCGGTGGAGTCTGCCTGCCCCCAACTGTCGTCGCCGGAGCCGTCGGTGGAGGTTTCGTCCCAGGACGCGTTGCCCGGATTGTGCTTGTACACCCACCACAGGTGGCCGAACGGGTCGGCGAAGCGGGAGAGTACGTCGCCCCAGAAATCGGTCGGCTCGGTCACGATCCGCGCACCACGCGCGGCGGCTCGTTCCAGGGTGGCGGCCGGATCGTCGACGTAGACGCGGACGAAGGACGGTGTATACGGCCAGTCCGGTTTGCGGTCGGCGATCGTCAGCGTCGAATCGCCGATCCGCAGTTCGGAATGCAGAATGAGGCCGTCGGTGTCGGCGGTCCGCGCCTCGGGGACCTCGATCGCCCCGAACACCGCGACCAGGAAGCCGAGCAGACCTGCCGCGTCGTCGGTCCAGATGAAGGGGTCGACCGTGGCGGATCCGGCGGGTGCCGGGGGGACGGCGGGAGTGGTGGACATACTGTCTCCTTTCGGTTGGTGCCCTGATATTCGCCGCAGTTGCGGACAGGATGTGGCCGCAACTGTGCCTGGCCTCGGGGTGTGTCGACCAGCACTCGCATCCTCGCGGTCTGCTGCAGAGCCGTCGGCACTGGTCCGGTGCCGACCTCGCCCGCCGGCTCGGTGCCGGTGTCGGCTGATTCGCTCCCCGATCGCGGTGTCGGGTTCTAGATTCGTGCGATGGAAACGATCCGGATCGATACACCGGCGGGTACGCCACTCGATGTCATGATCGCGCGCCCGGCGGGGGCGGGGCCGTGGCCGGGTGTGGTCGTCTTGCACGATGCGCTCGGAGTGAGCGAGGACTTGCGCCGTCAGGTCGAGATCGTCACCGGTGCGGGCTTCATGGTGATCGCGCCGAATCTGTTCACCCGGGGGCGGGTGCGCTGTATCCGGCAGGCGTTCCGGGCGGTCGCGTTCACCGGGACCGGGCCTGCGGTGGCGGAGATCCTGGCCGCCCGCGACCATCTCGCCGCCGACCCGGACTGCACCGGCCGGATCGGGGTGCTCGGTTTCTGTCTGGGTGGCGGATTCGCGCTGCTCACCGCGCCGCGGGGATTCGATGCCGCGGCACCGTTCTACGGCAGCCTCTTCGGCGACTACCAGACCCTGCTCGACGGTGCTTGCCCGGTGGTTGCCAGCTATGGTGGCCGTGATCCCGCACTGTCGAGTGCGCCGGAAAAGCTGACGGCGGCACTGACCGCGGCCGGGGTCGATCACGACATCAAGACCTACCCGGATGTGACGCACGGTTTCGCCAATGTCATGCCCGGTGATCGGGTGTTGCAGCGGATCGGTCTGGGGCATGACGCGGCGGCCACCGAGGACGCGTGGCAGCGGATCTTCGCCTTCTTCGACCGGTACCTGCGCGGCGGCGACTGAGCGTTCGGCCCGATTGCCGAGGGTGTGCGGCACCTATACTGTGGGCCACAGCTCAGCTGACCTGCCGTCGATCGGAGAGCGTCACATGGGGTGCTATCAGCGGATCGTGGTGGGGACCAACGGCTCGGAGTCCGGGCAGACCGCGGTGACGGTGGCCGGTGAGCTCGCCGCGCGGCTAGCGGTCGGGGTCACGGTGGTCAGTGTGTGGAAGGAAGCGACGCTCAAGGCGGGTACCGATGCCGCCTGGGCCCAGCAGGTCACCGCCGAGGCCGCGGCGGTGTTGGCGGCGGCCGGTGTCGGTGCGGTGGAGCGGGTCGAGCTCGACGGTGCGGCGGGGCCGGTGCTGCTGGAGGTGGCGGCGCGGGTGCCGGGGACGTTGCTGGTGATCGGTGGGGGTGGGCTGGGCAGATCCAAGGCGCGGCTGCTCGGTTCGACCGCCAATCATGTGTCCCATCACAGCGATACCGATGTGGTGTTCACCCACAAGGTGCCGAAGCGGTGGACGACGATGGGTTTGACCACCGACGGGTCGGAGAGTTCGCTGACCGCGGTGCGCCGCGGCTACGAGCTCGCGTCGGCGCTGGGTGCGCGTCCGTTCCTGGTGACCGCGGCCAAGACCGAGTCCGAGGGCGCCGACACGCTGGCCGAGGTGGAGGGGCAGGTCGAGCTCGCCGATCCGGAACTGTTCGGGCGTGATGTGCTGACCGGGGTGCCCGCGGCGGAGGCGATCTGCAATGTGGCCTGGAAATACGATCTGGTCGTCATCGGCAATCGCGGGATGAGTGGTCCGGCGCGGCTGCTGGGTTCGGTGGCCAACAAGGTCACCCATGACATCGACACCAATCTGCTGTTGGTCGATACCACGCCCCGGTAGCGAGTTAGCTCCGGTTTAGCGGGGAAGCGGACAACTTGCCTGATCGGGCCTGATCGGTCACCTATGATCAGCTGCACGCGCGTAGTTCGGAACACGACGGAGTGGACGCCGGATGGATGCTGGGATCGTAGCGGCGGGGTTCTTCGGACTGCTGGACTGGGAGCAGGCGACCGGGCTGTCGAAGTTCTGGGTCGACATGATCAGCATTCCGATCTTCAGCGCGATGGCCGGCCTGATCACCAACTGGACCGGGGTGATCATGTTGTTCGCGCCGGTGCGGTTCACCGGGTTCTATGTGCCGGGCCTGAAGACGGTGTTTCCGTTGTTGCCGCGCAAGGTGCAGATTCTGCCCACGTTCGCGCCGGGTGGCATTCTCGGTTTCCAGGGGTTCATTCCGGCGCGGGCGGAGAAGATGGCCAGTTTGATGGTCGACAATGCGGTCGCCAAGATCGGCACTGCCAAGGATTTCTTCGATCAGATGGATCCGCGCAAGATCTCCGCGCAGGTGGCGCGGGTGGCGTTGCCGAATGTGCGGTCGATGGTGGATGAGGTGATGGTCAGCGAGCATCCGAAGCTGTGGGCGGATATGCCGCCGCGGGCGCGGGAGGCGATGTATACGCGGGTGGAGGCCGAGCTGCCGGCGATCACCGATCGCGCGTTCGATTTCATCGGCGCCAATATCGATCAGCTGCTGGATGTGAAGTTGATGGTGGTGGGCTATCTGCGGCGGCGCCCCGAGCTGCTCAAGGATGTCATCTACGGTCTGGGTGCCCCGGAGTTGCGGTTCATGACCCGCAGTGGGGTGCTGGGGTTTCCGTTCGGGGTGGTGGTGGCGTTGTGGTTGTCGCTGCTGCATTACAGCACCCCGCACGGTGATTCGCCGGCGTTGATCTCGTTGCCGGGCTGGCTCTACGACATCCTGCATTTCCTGCCTGCGTGGCTGTGGGTGCTCGTCGGTGGCGCGGTGGTGGGTGTGCTGGTCAATATCATCGCGATCAAGGTGGTGTTCGAGCCCGCGGTGCCGCAGCCGCGGTACCGATATCCGTGGCGGGTGGCGAAATTCGCGAAGCGGCAGTATCAGGCGGCCGCGGATCTGGGGCATGCGATCGGGTATCAGATCGTCACGCTGGATGTGGTCACCGAGCAGCTGTTGGAGGGGCCGAGCGGGGACAAGACGCGGGCGGTGATCGCGCATTTCCTGAAGGCCGAGATCGATAGGGTGCTCGGTCCGTTGCGGTCGGTGACGCGATTGGCGGTGGGGCCCAAGCAGTTCGACGCCATCCAGGCCACCGCGGGGGCGAATCTGGCGACGGAGATGAAGCCGTGGCTGGTCGAGGACGTGGAGTTCTCGCAGACCACCGCGGCCAGTGTGGACCGGTTGGCGACGGAGAAGCTGCGGGAACTGCCGCCGGAGGAGTTCGTCGAAATGCTGTACACCGCCATCGAACAGGACGCGTGGCTGCTCTACGCGCACGGTGGGGCGCTCGGTGTCGTCATCGGGGCGTTGCATCTGCTGGTCTTCGGAGTGTGATCATGGACGAGAACCTGCCCGACCGCAGTCCCGGCCCCGAGCCTCAGGTGCCGACCGATCTGGTCGGGTTGGCGCGCCTGGCCGGTTTGTCGTTGCGCCATATCGTGGGCGCGGTCACCAAGGGCGCATTGCACACCGCGACCGAACTGGCCGAGGACATCCGGGCCGGGGAGCCGATGTCGCAGATCCTCGACGAACGGGTGGAGATGGTGCGCCGGGCCGCGTTGAGCGCGCTGGGCCTGACCCCGACCGCCGCCGGTGTCTACGGTCCGCCCGAACCGGTCGCCGAGGATCTCAAGGCGATGGGTGACGCGATGATCACCGAGGGCTGGGATTCGGCGCAGCAGCCGCGTGATCTGCATCCGTCGTTCGTGCCGATCCTGCACGACCTGACACCCGACGAGGCCCGTATTCTGCGGTTCCTCGCGGTGGCCGGTCCGCAACCGGCGATCGATATCCGCACCAAGACACCGTTCGGGATCGGTTCGCAGCGCCTCGCCGACGGCATCACGATGATCGCCTACATGGCCGGGTGCGCGATTCCCGAACGTGACCACCATTATCTGGGCAATCTGAGCCGGTTGGGGCTGGTCCGGTTCTCCACCGAACCGGTCGCCGATTTCCGTCGTTACGCGTTCCTGGAGGCGCAACCGGCCGCGCAGGCCGCCTACAAGTCGGTGAAGATGCACGCGATCAGTTCCTATCGCAGCATCTATCTGTCGGTGTTCGGTAAGCAGTTCTGTGAGGCGTGTTTCGTGCTCGACGACTACACCGGGGGCGGTTGGGCCAGCGATGATCGCGGTGACATCTACCTGGGCAAGGGCCCCCGGTTGCCGTGAGTCAGTCCTTGCCGCGCAGCGCGTCGAGGACTGCGGCGTACATGACGGATTTGATCGCGGTCATGGTCTGGGGGTCCTTGGCGCCGATCGGGGCGAGCATGCCGAGCGCGGTGTCGAGGACGTCGGCGGCGGTGGCGGTGGTGTCGACGAGGTCGTACGCGGCGGCGTCGGCGCCACCGAATCGGCGGCCGGTGGTCATGGCCGCGACGGCGGTCCTGGGCGGCACCTTGGCCTGGATGAGCGCGGCCATGCCGTTGGTGAACGGGATGCGGATGTCGGCTTCGGGGAAGCAGAAGTAGCCGCGGTCGGCGCGCATGACCCGGTAGTCGTGGGCCATGGCGAGCATGGCGCCCGCGCCGAAGGCGTGGCCGTTGAGGGCCGCGGCGGTGGGCATGGGCAGCGTCAGGACCCGCCCGAACAGGGTGTGCACGCCTTCGACGTATTCGGTGGCGTGGTCGGGGTTGGCCGAGAGCCAGTCCAGGTCCAGGCCGTTGGAGTAGAACTTGCCGGTCGCGGTGGTGACCAGGGCCGCGGCGCCGTCGGCGACGACGGTGTCGAGGTGGGTGTGGACTTCGGTGAGGAAATCGGGGGAGAAGCGGTTCTCGCCGTCGCCGAGGTCGAGGACGGCGACGGTGTCGTGGTGGCGCAGAGTGGGCAAGGTGGTGCCTTTCAGTGGGGGCCGAGTTCGAGGACGGCACGGACGGCGGCGCGCAGGTGGGTGCGGGCCAGGGGATCGGTGAGGCGGTCGCGGCGCAGCAGCAGCGCGGTGGGCAGGTCGACCAGGCAGGCGGTGACGGTGGCGACACCGCGCCGGTCCGCGCGGCCCCACAGGGCGCGTGCGAGGCGGGTCAGCACCGACAGCAGCGCCTTGTCGGTGGCGGCGATCTCGCGGGCCAGCTCCGGGGGCAGGTCGCCGGTGAGCAGGTCGGTGCGGTCGACGAGCAGCAGCAGGCGCGCGGAGTCGGGGTGGTGTTCGGCGAGGCGGGCCGGGGTGTCGGCGGCGTCGACGACGGCGGCGATGCGGGTGTCGGGGTCGGTGGCGGTGAGCGCGGCGGTCACCGCGCTCGATTGCAGGGCCAGGAAGCGGTGCGCGGCGCGTAACCAGGTGCGGGCCAGTACTTCCCGCCGGGAGCCGAAGCTGTGGTAGAGCGCGCCGTTGGAGATGCCGGTGGCGGTGGCGACCGCGCGGACGGTGACCGCGGCCGGACCGGAACGGGCGGCGAGGTTTTCGGCGGCGTCCAGCACGGCCTGTGGGTCGTGGGTGCGCGGTCTCGGCATGAACAAAAGTTTACAGAGCGATTGCTCTGTTATTCCATCCGGATCCACTTCACAGCGCTCTGTGCACGGATTTCGTTCCCGCGCTTGCTATTTCACAACGTTCAGCGCCGCGCCCGGCACAGCATGGACTTCGTTACGGGCGCGCGGGGCATCGATACGATGGGGTACTGTTCGCATTCTTCGACCCTGCCCGCAACGAACAGAACGGCATCGCGATGTCCCGAGTGGTCACCAAGGAGCAGTACTTCGACACCGCGGTGGCGGTGCTCGCCGAGTTCGGCTTCAAAGGACTCAACATCGGGGTGTTGTGCCGTCGCCTCGGCGTCACCAGCGGCTCGTTCTACCACCACTTCGGTTCCTGGCAGGGCTTCGTCGACACACTGCTCGAGCACTGGGAGAACCGCCAGATGATCGAGCTACGCACCATCGAGGTCGGCCACGGCGACCCCGACGCCGACGTGCGCGCCATGTCGGCGCTGGCCAGCGGGCTCGAACACGGCGCCGAAGCCGCGCTGCGGGCGTGGGCGGCCAACGACGAATCGGTGCACGTCACCGTCAAACGCGTCGACGAGTCCCGCCGCCGCACCGTGTTCCGCGTCATCGACGGCGTCGTCGGCGACGAAGCCACCGCCACGGTGGTCACCGAACTCGGCATGGCCATGATCATCGGCTACCAGCAGCTCGCCGCCACCGGCGAACCCACCGAACTCGACGAACTGCTGGCCGAATACGCGCGCCTGATCTACTCGCACCGCCCGGCCTAGACTCCGCGCCGGCTCAGCCGAGCAGCTCGTCCACATAGCACCAGCGCCACACTTCGCCCGGCTCGATACTGCGCATCACCGGATGCCCGCTCGCGTGATGGTGGGCGCTGGCGTGATTGCCCACCGACGACTCGCAGCAGCCGATGGTGCCGCACGCCGTGCACAACCGCAGATGCACCCACGTCGACCCCTCGGCCACGCACTGCGCGCACACCAGCGCACCGTCGGGTTCACGCAGCAGCGGCGCCTGCCGCAGATGCTCGCAGCCGTCGGGGGCGGCCGCACCGGCCAGCGGTTCGAGACGCTGATCGTCGTCGGCCTCGTCGAAACGGTCGATCATCGACTCCTCGAGATCCAGGCGCGCCAGCACATGCTGCAGTACCTCGTAGTCGACCGTGCCCGCGTCGCGCACCGCCAGCACGGTGTCGCGTTCGGCGGCCAGCATGGCCAGCCGCAGCCGCCGGTATTCCGCGGTGGGCGTGGCCAATTCGGCCTCGGGGCGCCCCAGCCGTTCCCAGGCGGCGTTGGTCCGCCAGATCAGCCGCTGGCGCAGCGACTCGATCACCGGCTCGGGGGTGTCGGGCCCGATCCGGCGATCCAGTTCGGCCAGCCCGGCACCGGCGGCCTGCTGCAGCAGATCGGCTTTGGCCAGCGCGTCCTCGGCGCGGGTCGGGCCGCGCAGCTTCAGCAGCCGCACCAGCCACGGCAGCGAGGTGCCCTGCACCAGCAGAGTGCCACCGACCACCACCAGCGCCAGCAGTTCCAATACCGGCAACTGCGGGGTGGACTCGGGCAGCAGCAGCACCGCGGCCAGGGTCACCACCCCGCGCATACCCGCCCACGACACCACCGCGGCATGACTCAACGGTTCGCGCGACCGCCCGAACAGCCGCGCAACCAGCACCGGCGTGAACACCCAGATCGGGCGGGCCACCATCACCGCCGCCAGTACCGCCACCGCCGTGACCAGCAGCGTCGAGTGGTCCAGGCCGCTGTGCCAGGCGCCCTCGACGATCCAGCGCACCTGCAGGCCGATGATCAGGAACACCGCGCTCTCCAGGATGAACTGGATGGTGCGCCAGTTGGTGGTCTCGGCGACCCGTGAGGCCGCGCCCTGCCAGCGTTGCGCGCCGTGACCCAGGATCATCCCGCAGGTCACCACGGCGATCACCCCGGAGGCATGGAAGTGTTCGGCCGGCAGATACGCCACGAACGGTGCCAGCAGGGAGGCGGTGGTGTCGAGCACCGGATCGTTGATCCGTTTGCGCACCGCCACCAGCAGTGCCGCCACCACCGCGCCGATCAGCGCGCCACCGACGGCGGCGATCAGGAAGTCCTCGCCGATCTGCCACACGGTGACCGCGCCGGCCATCGCCGCGATCGCGCTGCGCAACGACACCAGCGCGGTCGCGTCGTTGAACAGCGACTCGTCCTCGAGCACGGTGACGATGCTGCGTGGCATGCCGGTGCGCCGCGCGACCGTGGTGGCGGCCACCGCGTCCGGGGGTGCCACCACCGCGCCGAGGGCGACCGCGGCGGCGAAGGGCACCGGCAGCAGCCACCACACCACCAGCGCCACGGTGAAGGTGCTGAACAGCACCAGCCCCACCGACAGCGAGGCGATGGTGCGCAGATTGTCCTTGAAGTCGACCAGTGAGGTGCGCAGCGCCGCGGTGTAGAGCAGTGGCGGCAGCAGGCCGAGCAGCACCACCTCCGGTTCCAGATGCACCTGCGGCACCATCGGCAGATAGGACGCCGCGACCCCGGCCAGGGTCAGCACCAGCGGTTCGGATATCCCGGCGCGGCGGGCCAGTGCCGCGAGCGCGGTCGCCGAACCGATGAGTACCACCAAGCCGATCGCGATATGCACCCCGGCATTCTCGCACCCGGACCAGGGTTCGGTCCGGGTGCGCTGATCACCCGGCCTGCTCGTCGACGGCCAGGTGGTCGGTCGCGCCCCACACCCGCAGCGTCAGTCGCGAGCCCTCGCGCCGCCACTGCGAGACCGAGGCGTTGGGTACCGGTTCGAGCGAATCAGGGACCGGCGCGCCCAGTCCGTCGAGGATGTAGCGCAGCGCGAGCACCACCGCGTCGTGGGCGACCAGCAGGACTTGTTCGCCGGCGGCGACGGTGTCGAGTTCGTCGAGGAAGCCGCGCACCCGCAGCGCGACATCGGCCAGGGATTCCCCGCCCGGGGGCCGGTAGACCCAGTTGCCGATCTGTTCGCGGCGGGCGGCTTCCTCGGGGGAGCGGCGCCGGATCGCCCGGTAGGGGTGGAGTTCGAAGATGCCCATCTCGCGGTCGCGCAGGCGTTCGTCGACCAGGGTGCGGATCGGGCGCAGGTGCCGGTTGCGGGTGGCGGCGGCCTCGGCCATCAACGCCCAGGTGAGCCGGGTACGCAGGTAGGGCGAGCAGACCACCAGGGTGGGTCGCTGGATCGAGGCAAGTCCGGCCAGCCAGCCGCCCAGGCAGTGCGCCTGCCATTCGCCGTAGCTGGTCAGTTCCACTTCGGCGTCGGTGCCGCGCATCGGGCGCGTTTCGGTGGCGGGGTCGGCGAACCAGGCGTTGGCGCGGCTCTGCGCGTGGCGTATCGCCCACAGGCCGCCGAGTGCGCGGGGGACGAGGAGTCCCTCGGGCGCTGGTATCCAGCCTCTGCGGTGATCGGCTGTCATCGGTTGTCCTCGCTGTCCTGTCGTGCCCGGACGCGCTGGGAATACCGGCTCCGTTGCCGATGTTGCACCCACAGATTTGAACGCTTGTCCAGATGTGTTCGGCGGGACACCGCCGGTCGAATGCCGCCAGGAGGCCCGCGTGACAACCAGAGTAGAGATCTGGACCGACATCAACTGCCCCTTCTGCTACCTGGGCAAGGCCCGCTTCGACCAGGCACTGGCCGGCTTCGAACATCGCGCCGAGGTCGAGGTCGTGCACCGCTCCTTCGAACTGGACCCCGGCCTGCCCGCCGACGCCTCCGGCCCGGTCATCGCGCACATCGCCGCCAAGTACGGCATCAGCGTCGAACAGGCCGCCGCCAACGAACGCGGCATCGCCGCCCAGGCCGCCCAGCTCGGCTTGCCCTATCAGACCAGCGGCCGCGACTTCGGCAACAGCTTCGACATGCACCGGCTGCTGCACTTCGCCCACGAACAGGGCAACCAGGACCGCCTCGTCGACGCCCTCTACGCCGCCAACTTCGCCGAACCGGCCCCGATCTTCGCCGACACCGAACGCCTCGTCGCGGTCGCGGTGGCAGCCGGGCTCGACGAAACCGCCGTCCGCGCGGTCCTCGACGACCCGAACGCCTACGCCGATGCCGTGCGCCAGGACGAACGCGCCGCCAGCCAGCTCGGCGCGACCGGTGTCCCGTTCTTCGTCTTCGACGACAAGTACGCCGTCTCCGGCGCCCAGCCGACCGAGGTGTTCACCCAGGCATTGACCACCGCCTGGAACGACCGCCCCGCCCCGGTCGTCCTCGCCGCCGACGAGGACACCTGCGGACCCGACGGCTGCGCGATCTGACCGGCGCCACGCGGGGTCGTTGACGCGCCACCACCGCGCTGCCACGATCGAGAGGTTCGGTCTGTCCCGAGTCATCGTCGACGTGAGGGCCCACCATGAAGGCAGTCCAGTATCGAACCCCCGGCAGCGCACCGGAAGTCGTCACCGTCCCCGACCCGGAACCCGGTCCCGGACAGATCCTGCTGAAAGTGGCCGCCGCCGGTGTCTGCCACTCCGACATCGCGGTGATGAGCATGCCCGCCGAGCAGCTGCGGTTCCCGCTGCCGCTGACCCTGGGCCACGAAGGCGCGGGCACGGTCGCCGCGCTCGGCGCCGGTGTCGAGGGCATCGAGGTCGGGGAGATGATGGCGGTCTACGGGCCGTGGGGCTGCGGGCTGTGCCGCAAATGCACGCAGGGCCAGGAGAACTACTGTCTGCGCGCCGCCGAACTCGGCATCTTCCCGCCCGGGCTCGGTGCGCCCGGCGCGATGGCCGAATACATGATCGTCGACGACCTGCGCCACCTGGTACCGATGCGCGGGCTCGACCCGGTGCAGAACGTCTCGCTCACCGACGCCGGCCTGACCCCGTACCACGCGATCAGCCTGTCACTGCCCAAACTCGTGCCCGGGTCGACCACCGTGGTCATCGGCGCGGGCGGCCTGGGCCATGTCGCCATCCAGCTGCTGCGCGCCCTGACCGCGACCCGGGTCATCGCCCTGGACGTCTCCGCGGATCGCCTCGATCTGGCCCGCCGCGTCGGCGCCCACGAGACCGTCCTGTCCGACGAGCACGCCGCCGACCGGATCAGAACCCTCACCGGCGGCGAAGGCGCCCAGGTGATCCTCGATTTCGTCGGCGCCCCACCGACCACCGCGACCGCGGCCGCCGCGGCAGGCATCGACGCCGATATCACCGTCGTCGGGCTCGGCGGCGGCACCGTCGCGGTCGGGTTCGCGACACTGCCGTTCCAGACCACGGTCACCGCACCGTATTGGGGCAGCCGCACCGAACTCGTCGAAGTGCTCGAACTCGCCCATCACGGCGCCGTCGACGTGCACGTGGAGACCTTCGGCATCGATGAGGCGCCGCTGGCCTACCAGCGCCTGCACGCGGGGGAGATCACCGGTCGCGCGGTCATCCTGCCGCACGGGTGAACGCGGGTCCGATACGGTGGACAGCGCTAGCACCCCGTTGTCTGCTGGAGGCGTCTTGCGCATCATCGTCCCGATCCTGTTCGTGCTGGCCGCTTTCCTCGGCGCCACCGCACCCGCGCAGGCCGCCCCGGCCATCGACGACGCCTCCGCGCGCACCATCGACGACCTGCTCGCCATCCGGGCCCAGGCCGGTGACATCAGCCGCGCCGAACTGATCGAACGGCTCTCCGCGCGGCTGCTCGGCACCCCCTACGGCGAGAACATGCTCATCGGCTCGGCCAGCGAACCCGAACAGCTCGTCGTGGATCTGCGCCGCGTGGACTGCTTCACCTATCTCGACTACATCGACGCCGCCTCCCGCTCGGCCGACCGCGACCAGTTCCTCACCAACCTGACCGCGACCCGCTACATCGACAGCCGCGTCGAATTCGCCCAGCGCAAACACTTCTTCACCGACTGGGCCACCCGCCCCCGGATCGCGGCCACCGACATCACCGCGAGCCTGAGTCCCGCCGCGGTCACCACCACCAAACATCTCAACGCCAAACCCGACGGCAGCACCTACCTGCCCGGCGTCCCGGTCGTGGATCGCGCCGTCACCCACATCCCCGCAGCCGCTGTCGATCCGGCGGTCATCGCCGGCCTGCGCACCGGTGACTATCTCGGCGCCTACAGCCCCGAGCCCGGCCTCGACGTCACCCACGTCGGGATCGTCGTGGCGACCCCCACCGGCACGATGTTCCGCAACGCGTCCTCACTGGCCGAGTACCGCGTCATCGACACGCCACTGGCCGACTACGTCGCCACCACCCCCGGCATCGTGGTGTTACGTCCCACGCCCTGATCCCGGGGCCGCACGCGGACTGGGCCGAGACCACCCACGCCCGGTCCTAGGCGAACCCGCCCCGGCATGCGACGATCACGCAGGTGACCAGCACGGACAAACCCCAGCACCTGCGTGATCTCGCACTGCTGCGACGCGTGCGCGACCGCATCGACCGCGAATACGCCCAACCCCTCGACGTCGAAGCACTCGCCCGCGGCGTGCACATGTCCGCCGGGCACCTCAGCCGCAAATTCCGCGCCGCCTACGGCGAATCGCCCTACTCGTATCTGATGACCCGCCGCATCGAACGCGCGATGGCGCTGCTGCGGCGCGGCGATCTCACTGTCACCGAGGTGTGTTTCGAGGTCGGCTCGTCCTCACTGGGCACCTTCAGCACCCGGTTCACCGAACTGGTCGGGGTACCGCCCAGCATCTACAAACAGCAGGCCGCCGCCACCGAGGGGATGCCGTCGTGCGTGGTCAAGAAGGTGACCAGACCGATCAGGAATCGAGAAGCGACCGCACCGACCGATCATTAGCGTGGTCGCCATGACCATCACCATTCACCAGAGCTACCTGCCCCACGACGACGCCGACGCCGCCCTGGCCTTCTACCGCGACAAGCTCGGTTTCGAAGTCCGCAACGACGTCGGCTACAACGGCCTGCGCTGGCTCACCGTCGGCCCGCCCGGCCAGCCCGACACCTCGATCGTGCTGACCCCACCCGCCATCGACCCCGGCCTCACCGACGACGAGCGCCGCGTCATCACCGAGATGATGGCCAAAGGAACCTACGCCGGAGTCAACCTCGCCACCGACGACCTCGACGGACTCTTCGCCACCCTGCAGGCCGACGACATCGAAGTCGTGCAGGAACCCACCGACCAGCCCTACGGCATCCGTGACTGCGCCTTCCGGGACCCCGCGGGCAACCTGATCCGCATCCAGCAACTCCGATAGGTTGTCGGACCCCGCCGATACGATTCCCACCGCGACGCCGACCACCTTCGAGGGAGACCCATGAACACGGCCAGCCCAACCGGTACCACCCGCACCGTCGAACCGGCCGACAGCCACGACCTGATCCGCGTCCACGGCGCCCGCGTGAACAACCTGCGCGACATCAGCGTCGAAATCCCCAAACGCCGACTCACCGTGTTCACCGGCGTCTCCGGCTCAGGCAAGAGTTCGCTGGTGTTCGGCACCATCGCCGCGGAATCCCAGCGCCTCATCAACGAAACCTACAGCGCCTTCGTGCAGGGCTTCATGCCCAGCCAGTCCCGTCCCGACGTCGACGTCCTCGACGGGCTCACCACCGCCATCCTGGTCGACCAGTCGCGTCTCGGTGCCGACCCACGCTCCACGGTCGGCACCGTCACCGACGCCAACGCCATGCTGCGCATCCTGTTCAGCCGCCTCGGCGACCCACACATCGGCTCCTCGCAGGCGTTCTCGTTCAATGTCGCCTCGATCAGCGGATCCGGCGCGGTCGCGGTCGAGAAACACGGCGTCACGGTCAAGGAACGGCGCAGCTTCTCCATCACCGGCGGCATGTGCCCGACCTGCGAAGGCAAAGGCACCGTCAACGACATCGACCTCACCCAGCTCTACGACGACAGCAAATCCCTCGACGAGGGCCCGTTCACCATCCCCGGATACAGCATGGACGGCTGGATGGGCCGCATCTACAAGGGCAGCGGCTTCTTCGACCCCGCCAAGCCGATCAAGAAATACACCAAGAAACAGCTCGCCGACCTCCTCTACAAGGAACCGACCAAGATCAAGGTCGACGGCATCAACCTCACCTACGAGGGCCTGATCCCCAAGATCCGCAAATCCATGCTGTCCAAGGACCTCGACGCGCTGCAACCGCACGTGCGCGCCTTCGTCGAACGCGCCGTCACCTTCGGCACCTGCCCCGACTGCGCGGGCACCCGCCTCAGCGCCGAAGCCCGCTCCTCCACGATCGAGGGCATCAGCATCGCCGACGCCTGCGCCATGCAGATCACCGACCTCGCCGAATGGGTCAAGGGCATCGACGACCCGTCGGTGGCGCCGCTGCTGGAATCACTGCGCCAGACCCTGGACTCCTTCGTCGAGATCGGCCTGGGCTACCTGTCGCTGTCGCGCCCCTCGGGCACCCTGTCCGGCGGTGAAGCCCAGCGCGTCAAGATGATCCGGCACCTGGGCTCCTCGCTCACCGACGTCACCTACGTCTTCGACGAACCCACCGCCGGACTGCACCCGCACGACATCCAGCGCATGAACGACCTGCTGCTGCGGCTGCGCGACAAGGGCAACACCGTGCTCGTCGTCGAACACAAACCCGAGACCATCGTCATCGCCGACCACATCGTCGACCTCGGCCCCGCCGCCGGCTCCAAGGGCGGCACCATCTGCTTCGAAGGCACCGTCGAGGGCCTGCGGGCCAGCGACACCGTCACCGGCCGCCACTTCGACGACCGCGCCGCCGTCAAAGACACCGTCCGGAAAGCGAACAGCGCCATGCGGATCCGCGGCGCCACCGCCAACAACCTGCGCAAGGTCGACGTCGACATCCCCCTCGGCGTCCTGGTCGCCATCACCGGTGTCGCCGGATCCGGCAAGAGCTCACTCGTGCACGGCTCCATCCCCCGCGACGAAGGCGTCATCTCCATCGACCAGGCCCCCATCAAGGGCTCCCGGCGCAGCAACCCCGCCACCTACACCGGCCTGCTCGACCACATCCGCAAAGCCTTCGCCAAAGCCACCGGCGCCAAACCCGCCCTGTTCAGCGCCAACTCCGAAGGCGCCTGCCCCAACTGCAACGGCGCCGGCGTCGTCTACACCGACCTGGCGATGATGGCCGGGGTCTCCACGGTGTGTGAAGTGTGCGAGGGCAAACGTTTCCAGGCCGAGGTGCTCGAACTGATGTTCGCGGGCAAGAACATCAGCGACGTGCTCGCCATGCCCGTCGACGAAGCCCGCGAATTCTTCGGCGACGGCGACGCCCGCACCCCCGCCGCCCACAAGATCCTCACCCACCTCACCGAGGTCGGCCTCGGCTACCTCACCATCGGCCAGCCACTGACCACCCTGTCCGGCGGTGAACGCCAGCGCCTCAAACTGGCCACCCACATGTCCGACAAGGGCGGGGTCTACATCCTCGACGAACCCACCACCGGCCTGCACCTGGCCGACGTCGAACAACTCCTCGGCCTGCTGGACCGCCTCGTCGACGCAGGCAAATCCGTCATCGTCGTCGAACACCACCAGGCAGTCATGGCCCACGCCGACTGGATCATCGACCTGGGCCCCGGCGCGGGCCACGACGGCGGCACCATCGTCTTCGAAGGCACCCCCGCCGACCTCGTCGCCGCCCGCTCCACCCTCACCGGCGAACACCTCGCCGACTACGTCGGGGCATGAAATCACCGTCCTCCCTCGGGATTCATCACTGGGGGAGGACGGTCGGGCGCGGCCCGCAGCGGCGATCTCGATCCGGTAGTGCAGGATCCCCAGTCCCGGAACATGATTCAGCCCACAGGATTGACTCGCTTATCGTGTGCAGCCGATGATTGTGGTGGACCTCGGGCGGCAACCCGCCCCCGAATCTCTGACCCGTCCGGATCGGGACAGGGAACACGGGGCAGGTGCCGACCCACACGTCGAATCGATCTACCCCACCGAACCGAGCATCGCGGGCATCCGAACGTGTCATCGGCGAAATCTCACCTCGCCGCGCCCTCGGATCACGCACCCGATGCGTCGAGGAGCGTCTATGAACACCGATATCGGCAAACCCGGCGCCCTGTCCCCGGATCACCGATGACCGAGAAAACCCTCACCCTGGGTGACACCACATTGCGGGCAACAGTGACCGGCACCGGGCCGACGGTCCTGCTGCTCCATGCGGGCGGAGAGCACCGTGGCGTCTGGGCCCCGACCGCCACCCGCCTCGCCGAGGCCGGGCTCCGGACCGTGGCCTACGATCTGCGCGGTCACGGCGAGAGCACCGGGCAACCGACAGCTCTTCGCGCGCTCGCCGACGACGTGATCGAGATGGTGCGGCAGGAGCCCGCACCGCTCGTCGTGGTGGGTGCCTCCGCCGGCGGGTACGCCGCCCTCGCCGCGCTGGCGGAACCGACCATCGCTCGCCGTGTTACCGGCCTGATACTGGTGGATGCCGTGCCGAATTCCGAACCGGAACGGGTACGCGCCTGGCTCAGCGAGCGAGGCCTGCTCGACCAGTACGCTGAACTCACCGAGGACATCCTCAGCTCAGGCCCCGAATTACACACGGCCGCAACAGCATCGAACCTGCCCATCCTGCTGGTGCGCGCAGGACGGTCACCGATCGACGGCGCCGATTTCGACCGGTTCCGCGCCGCCAACCGACGCATCACCCTGACCGTACTGCCCGAGGCCGGCCATCTCGTGGCCCAAGAAGCACCCGCCGAACTGGCGCGCATCGTGTCGGCCCACGCCCACTCGGAAACTGGAGCGTGTGGCAGGCCGCCGACACGGGTGTGGACAGCGCCTACGCGTCGTATCCGCCCGAGTTCTACGACAATGAGTTGGCCGCCGCACCCGGCTGGAAAGTCGGCGGCTGGCCTCGCTGGGGAGCCACCGACCCCACCCCGCGGAGCTGCCCTACCTGCGACAGCGACATGGATGCCCTACTGACCATCGCCACGTTCGAGGCCTGCGGCGACAGCAGCTGGCGCCCGCACGAGGAACCGGTGCAGGAACCACTCATCGGCTTCAACCACACCGCGGTCCAGATAGGCAGCGGCTACGACCAGCAGCTCTACGTCTGCCCGAGAGCACCGGAGCACGCTCACGCCGAGCTGATGCAATAGCCGGCCACACAACCGGGTATGTCGCTTCCGCTGCCCGGCACGTATTCGGCGCTCAGGAGGTGGGGGAGCGGGGGAGCAGGCCGAGGGTCAGGTGTCCGACCAGGTCGTCGAGCAGGTCCTCGGAGTCGTAGTCGGCGGTGTAGCCCGAACCGACGAAGGTGGCCAGGCCTTGCAGGGCCGCCAGTGCGGTGACGCCGAGACGTTTCGGGTCGCCGGGCACGATTTCCCCGGCGGCCTGACCTTCGGCGATCAAGGCGATCGGGACGGCGAACGCCCGCTCGGCGGCCACCTGGATCTCGGCGGCGGTCGAACTGTGCCTGCGCGCGAACATCAGCGGGAGCAGCTCGGGATTGTCGACCGCGAAACGCAGGTAGGCGCGGGCGAAGGTCTGCAGGCGGGTGGTGATCGGCCCGTCGGTGACGGCCTGCTCGAAACAGTCACCGAGCCGCTCCAGCCCGGTGATCGCCAGCGCGTCCAGCAGAGCTTGCTTGTCCCGGAAATGCCGGCTCGGGGCAGCGTGGCTGACTCCGGTGTCGCGGGCGAGCTGACGCAGTGACAGACCGTCCACACCGACCTTGCGGAGTGCGGTCTCGGCGTGGCGCAGCAGCGCGGCCCGGAGATCGCCGTGGTGATAGCGCGAGTGCAGGGACATGGTACGAGCAGGATATCCGACACCCCCACCCAATGTTTGCATTGACTACTTTGTAGTCGCTGACTACATTGACCGATGCCATGACAGACAACACCGCGCCGACGCGCCCACCGCGCGCCATGCCCCTCCGCGAATGGCTGGCCCCGATCACGCTGGTCACCGTGCTGGCCGCACTCCTGGGAACCATGTACCTCGGCTACACCGCCGACCCCGAGAAGCACCTGCACGACTTCCCGATCGCCCTGGTCAACCAAGACGTCGGCGACACCGTCGCCGGACAACCCACCAACCTCGGCGACCAGATCACCACCGCTCTCGGCACCGAAATCCCCGCCGACAAAATCGACCTGCGCACCGTCGGCCTCAACGAAGCCCAGCGCCAACTCCAGAACGGCGAGGTCTACGGCGCCATCGTCATCCCCGGCGACTTCACCAAACGCGTCACCATCCTCGGCACCGCCTCGATCGTCCCCGGCGACATCGAACGCCCGATCATCTCCGTGCTCACCAACCCCCGCGCAGGCACCCTCGCCGCCCAGATCATGCAAACCGTCGCCGACCAGGCCATGACCCAGGTCAACACCACCGTCGGCACCCGACTCGCCGCCCAGGTACATACCGCGATCGGCGACACCCCACTCAGCGGCGCGGCACAACTGCAACTCACCGAACCCATCGACGTCGTCGTCACCGCCTACCACCCGCTACCCGACGGCACCGGCCAAGGCCTCGCCGCGTTCTTCTACACCCTGGTCCTGCTCATCGTCGGCTTCAGCGGCGCGATGATGATCAACTCCCTCGTCGACGCCTCCCTCGGCTTCGTCCCCGCCGAATACGGCCCCTGGCACAAGACCACCGCCACCGCCCCGATCAGCCGTCGGCGCACCCTGCTCATCAAATGGGGGATCGCCGCGATCAGCGCACCCCTGGCCTCCGCGGTCTTCCTCGGCATCGCCGCCCTGCTCGACATGTCCCTCGGACGACCACTCCTGCTGTTCCTCTACGGCACCCTCGCCATCACCGCCATCGCGATCACCTGCCTGTCGGTCATGGCCGCCTTCGGCACCGCGGGCCTGATGATCAACCTCATCGTCTTCGTCGTCCTCGGCATCCCGTCCTCCTCGGGCACCATCCCCCTCGAAGCCACCCCCCGCTGGATCGCCGACATGGCCGGCTTCGAACCCATGCACCAGATCTACCTCGCCGTGCGCGCCATCGTGTTCTTCGACGGCCACCTCGAAGCCGGTCTCGCCCAAGGCCTCTGGATGACCCTCGCCGGCCTGGCCATCGGGCTGATCCTCGGCGCCACCGCCACCCACACCTACGACCTGCGCGGGCTGTATCGCCTCGGCCGCGCACCAGCACCCGCCGGAGGACACTGATGCGAGAATTCGAAACCCCCGCTTCCTACACCGTCCCCGAACACGCCAACAACTCCGACAGCGTGTTCCGCCACGCCGAGCAAACACCCGACACCGTCCTGTTCCACGCCACCACCGACAACGGCGACCACACCGACATCACCGCCGCCCAATTCGCGGCCACCGTCACCGCCGTCGCCAAAGGCCTCATCGCCACCGGCATCCAGCTCGGCGACCGCGTCGCCATCATGGCCCCCACCCGCTACGAATGGGTCGTCCTCGACCACGCCATCTGGGCCGCCGGTGGCTGCACCGTCGCCATTTACGACAGCTCCGCCGCCGCGCAGGCCACCTGGATCCTGCAGGACTCCGGCACCGCACTCCTGATCGTCGACAGCGACAAACACCGCCGCGTCATCGACGACATCGACCCCGCCGACCTGCCCGCACTCCGCGAAACCCTCCAGATCGACCAGGGCGCCCTCACCACACTCACCACCCGCGGCACCCACCTCGACGACCACATCGTGCACACCCGCCGCGCCCAGGTCGGCGCCACCACACCCGCCACACTCATCTACACCTCCGGCACCACCGGCCGTCCCAAAGGCGTCCTGCTCACCCACGCGAACCTCTACGCCCAGTCGAAATCCGACCGGATCGCCCTCGCGGAATTCGTCACCGAGGGCAACAAGACCCTCATGTTCCTGCCGCTGGCCCACGTCTTCGCCCGCGCGGTCACCCTGGCCGCCCTCGACGCCAAGGTCGTCGTCGCGTTCAGCGCCGACTGGTCCACCCTCGTCGACCAATTCGGCGCCTTCCGCCCGAACTTCATCCTCGCCGTGCCGCGCGTGTTCGAGAAAGTCTTCAACAGCGCGAAAAACAACGCCCACGCCGACGGCAAGGGCCGGATCTTCGACCGCGCCACCGAAACCGCCATCGCCTGGAGCGAATCACTCGACACCGGCGGACCCGGCATTCTCCGCAAGCTCGAGCACGCCCTGTTCGACAAGCTCGTCTACCGCCGGCTCCGCATGGCCCTCGGCGGACAGTGCGCAGCCGCGGTATCCGGTGGCGGACCACTCGGCGCACGCCTCGGCCACTTCTTCCGCGGCGCGGGCGTTCCCGTCTACGAAGGCTACGGGCTCACCGAAACCACCGCCGCGATCACCGTGAACACCCCGCGCAATACCCGAGTCGGCACCGTCGGCCGTCCCACCGATGGCCACGGCATCACAATCGCCGACGACGGCGAACTCCTGCTCCGCGGCCCCGTAGTTTTCGGCGAATACTGGGGCAACCCCGAAGCGGCCGCCGACGCCCGCACCGACGGCTGGTTCCACACCGGCGACCTCGGCGCCATCGACGGCGACGGCTACCTCACCATCACCGGCCGCAAGAAGGAAATCCTCGTCACCGCAGGCGGCAAGAACGTCGCACCCGGCCCCCTCGAAGACACCCTGCGCGCCCACCCCCTCATCGGCCAGGCCATGGTCGTCGGCGACGGCCGCCCCTTCATCGGCGCCCTGATCACCCTCGACCCCGATGCCCTGCCCACCTGGAAACAACGCCACAACCTCCCCGTCGACACCCCGGCCGAACACCTCATCACGCACCCCGACCTCATCGCCGAGATCGACGCCGCGGTCGCCGACACCAACACCCTCGTCTCCCACGCCGAAGCGATCAAGAAGATCCGCATCCTGGCCACCGACTGGACCGAGGCCACCGGCGAGCTGACCCCGAAGATGTCACTCAAACGGGCAGCGGTCATGACGAAATACGCGACCGAGGTCGACAGCATCTACCTCTGACGACAGGGACTCGGTTACAGATAAAACGTCACAGTGACAAAATGACGGGGTGTGGGGAAGTGGAGGGGGAGTGGCAACACTGAACCCCGGATCCACCACCAACCCGGTTTGCCCAGCTATCGCACCGCACGGGCCAGCCGGCGAGCAATTCATCCCAATGAGTCATCATTGGCTCCGAGCCCGAGAATCGCTCGAATTCGACTCGCCGGGTCTGGCGTCCAAGGATCCTGGGTGATCCACTGAAGAAGCATGGTTGCACACGCGGCGACAGCGCTGGTCCAGGGGCGGCAATCCGGCCGATTGGCACGCGATGCACTGCGGCACACACCGCAAAATTCGCAAAACCGCCCCCGGACCAGCGCCGTTCCAGCGCCGATAATGCACATTATGTCAAGTAAGCGGTTGGTGAGCGCTCGGGTTCAATGCCGAGGCGTCAGCGTGATGGAACCGATCACCACCCCACCCAGATACGCCGGGCCCGTGTACCCGCCATGTCCGTCGCTGATCAGTACGACTCGATGGCCGGGAAACAGGTCCACGTAACCACCGTCGGGCGTCGAATGAATGGGGTAACGCCCTATCAAGACCAGGTCCCCGCCCTCGACTCGCGCGTCGCGTTGCAGGAGCACGATGCCCGACGACCACGTCGTGGACGTGTAGTCGCCGGGTTCGACGTCGGCGAATGCTTGACCGGCCGCGCCGAAGAGCATCGCCGCGCCCACGGCCACAGCGATCCCAGCAGTCCGGATTACCGCTGGTCTGGCGCGTAGGGACATCGTCAACTCCTGCCGCCTCGGGGTATCAACTCTACGCCTGCGGATCCGCGAGTAGTTCCCAGCAGCCTGACAGCAACAGTGCAGGGCCCTCACCGGATCGACACGGAGTATCGGAAGCAACGAACCCACCGAGTGTCACCGAAGGAGCAATCAGCGATGACCCGCATACCCGAACCCACCAACACTCCCGCGGGACCGGCCTATGAAGGACGCCTGCTCGATCGCCCCGCCGAGGATGTCGTCGATCAGGGTGCCGGCTTCGATATCGCCACCCTCGTCACCCGCCGCCGGGTGCTCAGTGTTGTCGGTGCGGGCGCAGGCGCGATCGCGCTCGCTGCCTGCTCGAACTCCCCCGGCGCCGCCGATTCGACCACAACGGCGGCCGCCGCGAGCGAGATCCCCGAGGAGACCAACGGCCCCTACCCCGCCGACGGCACGAACGGCGTCAACATTCTCGAGGAATCCGGAATCGTCCGCCGCGACATCACCTCGAGCCTGGACGGCGGGACCACGGTCGCCGGTGTCCCGCTCTCGCTCACCTTCACCGTGACCGACATGGCGAACGGCAACAGCCCGTTCGAAGGCGCCGCCGTGTACGCCTGGCAATGCGACGCGGACGGCCAGTACTCGATGTATTCCGAGGGCGCCGAAGACGAAACGTATCTGCGCGGGATCCAGGTCCTCGACGCCGACGGCACCGCGACCTTCGACACGATCGTCCCCGGCTGCTACCCCGGCCGCTGGACCCACATCCACTTCGAGGTCTATCCCGATGCCGACTCCGCGACCGACGTCGCGAACGCCATCGCCACCTCGCAGGTCGCCTTCCCTCAGGACATGCTCGATGAGATCTATCAGCTCGACACCTATCCGGAGTCGGCGCAGAACCTGGCCCAGCTCGGCAGCATCGAGAGCGACAGCATCTTCGGTGACGGCTACGACCTGCAGATGCCGATCTACTCCGGCGACGCTACCGCCGGCTATGCCGGCTCGCTGGCCGTCGCGGTCGACACCACCACCGAGCCCGCGGTCAGCTCACCCGGCGGCGGGCCGGGTGGCGGGCAGCCCCCGATGGGCAACGGCACTCCCCCGGCCAACTGACCACCTTTCCATCCCCACGACTCGAAGGAAACATCATGTTGCACAACCTGACCGGCTGGCACGCCCTCATCGTCCTCGCGATCCTGCTGCTCGTTTTCGGGTCGACCAAGCTCCCGTCGCTCGCCAAGGGCGTCGGCCAGTCCCTGCGCATCCTCAAGGACGAGGTGCGTGAGGAGACACCGTCCTCGCCGCGCGACACCACAGTTCCGTATCGACACGCGTCATGACCGCGACCACCGTCGCGCGCGGCACGATGCCGCTCGCCGGGCATCTTCGTGAGGCGCGACGCCGCGGGCTGCGCGCTGCGGTGTCACTGCTCGTTGGCGCGGTGATCGGTTTCGTTCTCGCCGACCAGATCCTCGACGTGCTGCGAGCGCCGGTCGAAGAGCTCGCGCTTTCACGTCAGGCCAGTCTGAACTACGACACGGTGACCGGTGCGTTCGATCTCGAACTGAAGATCGCGCTGTTCACCGGTGTGGTCGTGTCGAGTCCGGTCTGGCTGCGTGAGCTTTTCGCCTACGTCACCCCCGGCTTGACCCGGCGTGAGAGGCGATACGTCCTCGGGTTCTCCGCCGCGGCGGCCCCGCTCTTCGCGGCCGGGTGCGCGTTCGGACTGCTGGTCTTCCCGCGCATGGTCAGTGTGCTGGCAGGTTTCTCCGATGACCAGGACAGCACGATTCTCAACGCCTCGTACTACGTGGATTTCGTGATGAAGATCGTGCTGGCGACCGGGATCGCATTCGTACTGCCGGCGTTGCTGGTGATACTGAACTGCCTCGGTATCGTCTCGGCGCGCAGGCTGCGCGGCAGCTGGCGGGTCATCGTGGTCGTCATCGTGCTGTTCAGTGCCCTGGTGACCCCGGCCGCTGACGTGCTGTCCATGTTCCTGGTCGCGTTGCCGATGTCGGCGCTGTTCGGTGCTGCCCTCGCGATCACCGCCTTGCACGATCGGCGGGCCGCTCGACGCGTGCCGGCCGCCGACTGAAAACGTGGAGCCACACCATGTTCGGTTTGACCTTCGAGAAGTTGTTCCTGGTCGCTGTCATCGCGGGGTTCGTCCTCGGTCCGCAGCGGCTGCCCGGATACGCCCACCAGCTCGCCCGGTCCGCGCGGACGTTGCGCCGGTTCGTCGAATCGACGCGTAGCGCGGCGGAACGGGAGATGGGGGTGCCGCTGGATCGCACCGAATGGCAGTCGTTGAATTTGCGGCAGTACGATCCGCGCCGCATCGTCAGCGATGCGCTCCACGACACCACGGGCTCCTCCCCCGCGGCGGTGGACGACGAGGTGATCGAGGAGGCCAGGAGGGTGCGCCCGGGTCAGAAGTACCTGGTGAGTGGGCCGTCGTCGCATCCTCGCCGGATCCGTATCGACTCGTTGGCCGAGGATGATCCCCGGCGTCTCGCTGCCCGAGCTCCGGTGGTGTCGCCGCCTGGCTGACCGCGGTTCCGGTCGACCACCCCGCCACGAATTCTAGAACACGTTATAGTTTTCGAAGCGGGCAACGGAGCCCCTGCTCGGAAGGTGGTACAAGTGCGGACCTGGGACGATGAAGCCGATGTCGTGGTGGTCGGCTACGGCGGTGCGGGAGTCTCCGCGGCGCTCGCGGCTCGCGAAACCGGCGCCGACGTCCTCGCGCTGGACCGGTACATGGGTGGCGGCGCGACAGCATTGTCCGGCGGCATCGTGTACGCGGGCGCCGGCACCTGGGTGCAGCGTGCGGCCGGGATCGACGACGATGCCGAGAACATGTTCGCCTATCTGGAGGCCGAGGTCGGTGACGCGGTGAGCGCGGCGACACTGCGCAGATTCTGCGAACAGTCCCCCGCACTGATCGACTGGCTGACCGAGCACGGTGTGCCGTTCCAGGCCTCGGTGTGCCCGTACAAGACCTCCTACCCCACCGACGACTACTACCTGTACTACTCCGGCAGCGAGAACGCCGGCGGCTTCCGCGATCTGGCGGCACCGCGACAGCGTGGCCATCGCGCCCATGGTCGCGGCGTGTCGGGTAAAGCGCTGTTCGGGCCGCTGGCGGCGTCGGCGGACGCGCACGGGGTGCGGGTACGCACCGGTGTCCGAGCGACCCGGCTGGTCCTGGAAGACGGCCGGGTGACCGGCATCGAGGCGATCACGATCGACCGCGCGCCCGCCTCGGTGCGGCGGCGTTTCGCCGCGCTCGCGCGGATCTCGGCGAAACCCGGTGTGTACCACCAGGGTCTGCGCCGCGCGATGCAGGTCCTGCTCGACCGGATCGAACGCGATCACGGTGTGCCGGTGCGGATCCGGGCGCGGTCCGGTGTCGTGCTGACCACCGGCGGGTTCATCGCCAACGGGGAGATGGTCGCCCGGCATTCCCCGGCGTATCCGTGGTCGCAGGGTCTGCCGTTGGGTACCGCCGGTGACGACGGCAGCGGCATCACCATGGCCCTGGACGCGGGCGCGGTGAGCGGCAAGATGGATGCGATGTCGACGTGGCGGTTCATCGCCCCGCCGAGCGCCTTCTACGGTGGGCTCGCGGTCGACTCGACGGGTAGTCGCATGATCGACGAGTCCCGCTACGGTGCGGCGCTGGGCGCGAAGATCGCCGCGGCACCGGGTCATCGGGCCTGGCTGCTCGTGGACGCGGAACTGGCCGCCGAGGCACGCAAGCAGATCGGGAAGCAGTCGGTGTGGTTCCAGCGGATGCAGACCGAACGGCTGTTGCGGATCGGGAGCTGCTCGGGCCGTACGGTCGAGGAGGTCGCTGCCCGCGCCGGTGTCGATGCCGCCGGGCTGCGTGCGAGTGTCGATGCCCACAATCGGGCCATCGAGGACGGTGTCGCTGATCCGCTGGGCAAGCCCGCCGACATCCGCCGCCCGATCCGCACCGGGCCATTCACCCTGCTCGACATCTCGTTCACCGCACGGCTCACTTATCCGATGCCGATGCTGACCCTGGGTGGTTTGCTCGTCGACGAGGACACCGGTGCGGTGCGTGCCGCGGCGGGTGGGGTCATTCCCGGGTTGTATGCGGCGGGGCGTGCGGCGGTCGGGATCTGTGCGAACGGGTATGTCAGTGGACTGTCGCTGGCGGACTGTGTGTTCTCCGGGCGGCGGGCCGGCACGCACAGCGTCGAGCGGGTGCGGCCGCGTTAGACGGTGCGGGCGGTGCGACCGGGTGGGCCGCCCAGCCGGTCCACCGCCGTGGCGAGTTCGCCGGCGGGCAGGGTTTCGCCGTCGAAGGTCGAGACGAGGATTTCGCTGTCGGCCTGTTCCCAGGTGCCTGCGATGCGGGCGCCGGCCAGGACCAGTGGCGAGATCCAGCCGGCGGCCCGGCTGACCGCCAGGCGAGGATCTGATCCCATCCGACGCTGAGCACGCCCATTTCTTCAGTTCTCCTCGCTGCGCCGGGTCCGCACGGCGGCCCGGAGTCCTTCGAACTCGTCGTCGCTGATGCGGTCGACGAAGTATCGCAGCACGAGGTCGCCGCGGCCACCGGTGGTGAGTGCTTCGTGCATGCGGCGGGCGCTGTATTCCTCGCGGGTCATCGTGGGCCAGTAGCGGTAGGCGCGGCCGTCGCGTCGGCGGGCCAGCCAGCCTTTGCGGTGCAGGTTGTCCATGGTGGACATGACGGTGGTGTAGGCGATGTCGCGTTCGGTGGTGAGGTCGTCGTGGAGTTCGCGCACGGTGGTGGTGTCGACGTCACGGTTCCAGAGGCGGTCCATGAGCACCGCTTCGAGATCGCCGAAACCTCGCACCGCCATTGTGCTCCTCCGATGCCGTCGCCCTCGACAGACCGGTTGTCACAGTACCGGCTGCGGGGGTGTGTTCACATCGAGTAGAGGCTGTGTTTGCGCGGGTTGAATTCCTGGGTCAGGGGGTGCTTGTCGCGTAGTAGCCGCAGGGCGTGGCGGATTTCGAGGCGGGTGCGTGCGGGTTCGATGACGGCGTCGATGTAGCCGCGTTCGGCCGCGACCCAGGGGGTGGCGACGGTTTCGTTGTACTGGTTGATCATGAAGTCGCGGGCAGCGGCACGGTGTTCTTCGGGTACGGCCATGAGCTGGCGTTTGCCGATGAGGTCGACCGCGCTTTCGGCGCCGATGACGGCGATACGGGCGGTGGGCCAGGCGAAGCTGATGTCGGCGCCGAGTTGTTTGCAGGCCATCATGCCGTAGGCGCCGCCGTAGGATTTGCGGACGACGAGGTTGATGATCGGGACGGTGGCTTCGATGATGGCGCGGGGTACGCGGCCGCCGCGGATGATGACGCCGTTGTTCTCCTCCTCGACGCCGGGCAGCACGCCGGGGGTGTCGGCGACGAAGACGAGCGGGATGCCGAACGCGTCGCAGAGGCGGATGAAGTAGGTGGATTTGTCGGAGCAGGCGGCGTCGATGGATCCGCCGAGGACCAGTGGCTGGTTGGCGATGACGCCGACGGTGCGGCCGTCGACGCGGGCGAATCCGGTGATCAGGTTGGGGGCGAATTCGCTGCGGATCTCGTGGAATTCGCCGTCGTCGAAGATGCGCAGCAGGATGTCGTGCATGTCGTAGCCTGCGCGGTCGGAGTCGGGGATGATCGTGTCGAGTTCGCGGTCACTGGCGGTGATGTCGGGTTCGAGTCCGGGGTTGACGATCGGTGGGTGTTCCAGGCAGCTCGAGGGCAGGTAGCCGAGGTAGGTGCGGGCCCAGTCGAAGGCTTGTTGTTCGGTGTCGGTGACGTGGTGGATGACGCCGCGGCGGGCTTGGACGTCGGCGCCGCCGAGGTCTTCGGCGCTGACGTCTGCGCCGGTGACCGCTTTGATCACGTCGGGTCCGGTGACGAACATGTAGGCGTTGCGGGTGCCGACGAGGACGTCGGTGTTGATCGGCCCGTAGACCGCGCCCGCGGCGCATTTGCCGAGCATGATCGAGACCTGGGGGACGTAGCCGGACAGTTTGGCTTGGACTCGGCTCATGTGCCCGAACCAGGCGATGGAGGCCACCGCGTCCTGGATGCGGGCGCCGCCGGAGTCGTTGATGGTGACCACCGGGCAGGCTTTCTCGAACGCGAATTGGAGTGCTTTGGTGAGTTTGCGTCCGAACATCTCCCCGACCGAGCCGCCGTAGACGGTCTGGTCGTGGGCGATGACGACGACGGGTCTGCCTTGGATGAGTCCGTGGCCGGTGACCACGCCGTCGCCGTACATGGCGTCGGCGGTGCCGGGTTGGCGGGCGAGGGCACCGATTTCGAAGAAGCTGCCGGGGTCGAGCAGGGCGGTGACGCGGGAGCGGACGCTGGGGATGTTCTTCTTCGCGCGTTTGGCGACAGCGGATTCACCGGCGGGTTCCGCGGCGATCTCCAGGATCTTGGTGAGTTCTTCGAGCTTCTCCTGGGTACTACTGACCACGCCGCCAACCTTTCGAACCGTGCTGTGTGCGGTGGTGACGTTAGGACCTGGCGCGGGTCGGTGGGGTGTGGTGGCTGAGATCCGGGACAGGTCACAGTCGCCGGCCGGGTCGTGCCGGGTTTACGACATGGGGGGTCGAGCCGGGCGCGGCGTTCACGGTCGCCGCCATCGATGCGAACATATGTTCGTGTCCGATTCCGTCGCCGCTGGTCGTCCCCGTATCCGCTCCCGTGCGGAGGCGTCGATTCTGCATGCCGATCTGGACTCCTTCTACGCCTCGGTCGAGCAGCGTGATCACCGGTGGTTGCGTGGCAAACCGGTGATCGTGGGTGGCGGGGTCGTGCTGGCGGCCAGCTACGAGGCCAAGGCGTTCGGGATCCGGACGCCGATGAACGCCGCTCAGGCGCTGCGGTTGTGCCCGCACGCGGTGGTGATGCCGCCGCGGATGTCGGCCTATGCCGAGGCGAGCAAAGCGGTGTTCGCGGTGTTCGGCGATACGACTCCGGTCGTGGAGGGCATCTCGATCGATGAGGCGTTCCTGGATGTGGGTGGGTTGCGGCGCATCAGCGGGGAACCGGTCGCGATCGCGCACCGATTACGGGCCGAGGTGCGTGATCGGGTGGGGTTGCCGATCTCGGTGGGGATCGCGCGCACCAAGTTCCTGGCGAAGGTGGCGTCGGCGGTCGCCAAACCTGACGGGTTGCGCCTGGTCGAGCCGCAGCGCGAGCTCGAGTTCCTGCATCCGCTGCCGGTGGAGCGATTATGGGGGGTCGGGACCGTCACCGCGGCCACGCTGCGCGCGCACGGCATCACCCGGGTCGGTCAGCTGGCCGAGACCGGTGAGGCGCATCTGCGGGTGATCCTGGGTCCGGCGGCGGCGCGGCATCTGTTCGCGCTGTCGTGGGCGCGTGATCCGCGCCGGGTGGAGACCGGGAAACGGCGCCGTTCGATCGGCGCCCAGCGTGCGCTCGGACGACGTCGTCGGGAACCGGCCGAGATCGCCGCGTACCTCGACGGGTTGACCGACCGGCTCGGCCGCCGCCTGCGCGCCGCGGATCGGGTGTGCCGGACGGTGGTGCTGCGGCTGCGATTCGACGATTTCTCCCGCGCCACCCGCTCGCACACCCTGCTCGAAGCCACCGACTCCTCCGCCGGCATCCGCCAGGCCGCGCGGCTGCTGCTCGAGGCGGCGCAGCCGTTGATCGCCGAACGTGGCATCACTCTGATCGGGTTGTCGCTGACCAATCTCGACGACGCCGACACCATGCAGCTCACGCTCCCGCTGGAACCGCGCGCCGGCAACACCCTCGACGCCACCCTCGATGATCTGCGCCGCCGGTTCGGTTCGGGCGCGGTGACGCGCGCGGCGCTGCTGAAGTCCGGGGAGGGTCTGTCGGTGCCGTTGCTGCCCGACTAGTGCAGCCGTTGGGGACGTTTGTCCATCAGGCGCAGGATCAGCGGGGTGAAGATGAGTTGCATGGCCAGTTCCATCTTGCCGCCGGGCACCACGATGCAGTTGGTGCGGGACATGAACGAATCGTGCAGCATCGACAGCAGATACGGGAAGTCGATGACTTTCGGGTCGGCGAAGCGGATGACCACGAAGCTCTCGTCGGCGGTGGGGATGGAGCGCGCGATGAACGGGTTGGAGGTGTCCACGGTCGGTACCCGCTGGAAGTTGACGTAGGTGCGGGAGAACTGCGGGCAGATGTATTTCACGTAGTCGGGCATGCGCCGCAGAATGGTGTCGATGACCGCTTCGCTCGAGTATCCGCGATGGGTCTTGTCGCGGTACACCTTCTGGATCCATTCGAGGTTGATGATCGGCACGACACCGACGAGCAGGTCGGTGTAGCGGGCGACATCGACGCTGTCGGTGACCGCGGCGCCGTGCAGGCCTTCGTAGAACAGCAGGTCGCTGCCGGGGGTGAGGTCCTGCCATGGGGTGAAGGTGCCGGCGGGCTGGCCGAACGGTTTGGCTTCCTCGTCGTCGTGCAGGTATCGGCGGACCTGGCCGACCCCGGTTTCGCCGTAGTCGCGGAACAGGGTCTCCAGTTCGGGCAGCAGGTTGGCGTCCTCGCCGAAGTGGGAGAAGGTGGTGTCGCGTTGCTGTTCGGCTTCGGCCATGGCGAGTTTCATCGCCGTGCGGTCGTAGCGGTGGAACGAGTCGCCTTCCACGATCGCGGCGCTGATCCCTTCGCGCCGGAAGATCTCCTCGAAGGTGCGGGTGACACTCGAGGTGCCCGCTCCGGAGGATCCGGTGATCGCGACGACGGGATGTTTGATCGACACGGTGCCTCCTAGGTGCGCTGGTCGTGGCGGGCGGGCCGGAACAGTGAGCGGTTGCCGAACAGGGAACTGTCGAAGCTGGGTCCTGCGTCGGGTTCGCGGTGGTAGCGCTCGATGCGCAGCACTTCGGTGCGGGAGCCGAAGATGAACGGCACCCGCTGATGCACCTCGACCGGCGCGACGGCCATCACCCGGTCGTGTCCGGTGGTGGCCGCGCCGCCTGCCTGTTCGACGATGAACGCGATCGGGTTGGCCCCGTACAGCAGCGAGACCCGGCCGGGGCGGGCGGGGTTGCGGGTGTCGCGCGGGTAGAGGTATATCCCGCCGCGGGTCAGGATGTGGAAGGTGTCGGCGACCAGTGAGGCCACCCAGCGCATGTTGAAATCGCGTCCGCGCGGACCGTCGAGACCTTCGAGGCATTCCTGGACGTAGCGGCGGACCGGGCGTTCCCAGAAGCGTTCGTTGGCGGCGTTGATGGCGAAGCCGGAGGTGTCTTCGGGGATGCGCATGCGTGGATGGGTGAGTACGAACGCGCCGATCTCGCGGTCGAGGGTGAACCCGTCGACGCCGCTGCCGGTGGTGATCACCAGCATGGTCGCCGGTCCGTAGAGGGTGAACCCGGCGCACACCTGCTGCACGCCGGGTTGCAGGAAGTCCGCGTCGCTCGCGCCGTCGGGGGTGTCGCGGGGTGTGCGCAGGATGCTGAAGATCGAGCCGACGGGCAGGTTGACGTCGATATTGCTCGACCCGTCCAGTGCGTCGTAGGCGAGCAGGTATTTGCCGCGTCGCTGGGTCGCCGGCAGCGGTAGGGCTCCGGCGCGCTGTTCGGACAGCAGCCCTGACAGATGCCCGGTCCACTGGGTCTGCCCGACCATGATCTCGTCGGTCAGCACGTCGAGGCGGCGGCTGACCGAGACCGGTTCCTCGCCACCGGATCCCACGATCGCGCCGCGGGTCACCTGGTTGGCGATGATTTTCGTCGCCGTCGCCACCACGTTGACCAGGGCGGAGAACTCGCCGGAGGAACCGGGATGGCGGTGTTCTTCCTCGATCGTGTAGCGGGTGAGGGTTTTCAATCGGTCCGGCATGGTGTCGCGAATACCTCCGGATCGGTGTCGGTGAACAGGCTGCTGCCGTAGACGTCGCGGTCGCACAGCGTGATCAGGTCGGTTTTCGACAGTGGCCGTGCCGCTTCGACGAGCCGTTTGGCCTGGCGCAGCCGGCAACGGTCGATCGCGTTGCGCACACTGCGCGCGTTGGAGAATCGTGGCCGTGTCATCCGCACCGACAGATACTCGGCGAACGCGACCTGCGCGTCGGCGTCGAACCGGAAGTTCTCCCCCGCCACCATGAGTTCGGCGATGCCGAGCAATTCCTCGTGGGTGTAGTCGCTGAATTCCAGGTGGTGGGCCACCCGGGAGGACAGGCCGGGATTGGCGGAGAAGAACCGGTCCATCCGGTCGGGGTAGCCGGCGAAGATGACGACGAGGTTCGCGCGTTCGTTCTCCATCTCCTGGAGCAGGATCTCGATGACCTCCTGCCCGTAGTCGCGTTCGTTCTCGGGCCGGAACAGGAAGTAGGCCTCGTCGATGAACAGCACCCCGCCCGCGGCCTTGGCGATGGCTTCCTTGGTTTTGGGTGCGGTGTGACCGATGAACTGGCCGACCAGGTCGTCGCGGGTGACGGTGTGCACCTTGGGTTTACGGATGTAGCCCAGGGCGTGCAGCATGTGCGCCATCCGCAACGCCACAGTGGTCTTGCCGGTGCCGGGTCCGCCGGTGAAACTCATGTGCATGGTGGGCCGTGAGGAGCCGAGCCCGAATCGGCGCCTGGCCCGGTCGATCAGCAGCAGTGCGGCGATCTCGCGTACGCGTTCCTTCACCTTGGCCAGCCCGATCAGTTCGGCGTCGAGCGCGGCCAGTGTTTCGGCGACATCGTGGCCGGCCAGGTCGAGGGACAGATCCAACAGCGCGTCCTCGCTCAGCAGTTCCTCGGTCGCGGCCGCCTCCGCTGCCGGTGGGCGCGACGGCCGGGCATCGGTGACGCCCGGCCGTGGCAACCGGAATCCGGCGGCGGATCCCTCAGCCGCCATAGCGGTGCCCCTGCGGGCGGCCGGTGGCGTAGGACCGCACACTGTAGCTCTGGCGGCGGTCGGCGCCTTCGGAACGGACCAGTTCGAAGCCGGGTTCCTCGGCCGGGCGCTGCACCAGGAAACTCAGTGCCGTGGTCTGTTTGGTGTAGCTCGCGTCGTAGGCGGTGACGCGCACATAGTGGCGGGGGAAGGTGGCGCGGCAGGCGTTGATCTCGGCCATCACCCCGTCGGGTTCGTCGAGGTCGAACAGCGGCAACCCCCACATCTCCCAGTAGGTGTTACGTGGGTGCGGGTCGTCGGTGTATTCGATCGACACCGGCCAGTTGTTGAGCAGCGCGTAGCGGACCTGGGCGGCGATGTCGGCGTCGCTGAGTTCAGGCAGATACGAGAACGTCCCGTGGCGCAGATACATGATGCTCCCTACAGGCTCGGGGTCGGCACCGCGTCGGGTGCGTCGGTGGAGGTGTAATCGAAGGTGACATCGCCCCAGGTGGCCAGCGCGACCTCGAGCGGACGGCAGCTCGCCGCCGCGGTGCGTAGCACATCGGGGCCCTCTTTGAGCAGGTCGCGGCCTTCGTTGCGGGCCTGCACGACGGCTTCGAGCGCGACCCGGTTGGCTTCGGCGCCCGCGGCGATGCCGAGCGGATGCCCGATGGTGCCGCCGCCGAACTGCAGGATCACGTCGTCGCCGAACAGGTCGAGCAGCTGATGCATCTGGCCGGCGTGGATACCGCCGGAGGCCACCGGCATGACCCCGGGCAGGCTCGCCCATTCCTGGTCGAAGAAGATGCCGTTGCCCAGGTCGGTGGGTACCGAGTTCTCACGCAGGGTGTCGTAGAAGCCGCGGGTGGTCGCCGGATCGCCTTCCAGTTTGCCGACCACGGTGCCGGCGTGCAGATGGTCGACGCCGATCAGCCTGCACCATTTGGCCAGGACCCGGAAGCTGACACCGTGGGTTTTCTGCCGGGTGAAGGTGGAGTGCCCGGCGCGGTGCAGGTGCAGCAGTACCCCGTTGCGGCGCGCCCACTTCGACATCGACTGCATCGCGGTGTAGCCGACGGTCAGATCCATCATGATCACCACGCTGCCGATGTCCTTGGCGAACTCGGCCCGCTCGTACATGTCTTCCATGGTGGCGGCGGTGACATTGAGGTAATGGCCTTTGATCTCGCCGGTTTCGGCCATTGCCCGGTTCACCCCCTCCATGGCGAACAGGTAGCGGTCGCGCCAGCGCATGAACGGCTGGGAGTTGATGTTCTCGTCGTCCTTGGTGAAATCCAGGCCGCCCTTGCAGGCTTCGTAGATCACCCGGCCGTAATTGCGGGCCGACAAACCGAGTTTCGGTTTCACCGTCGCACCCAGCAGTGGCCTGCCGTATTTGTTGAGATATTCGCGTTCCATCACGGTGCCGTGCGGTGGACCCTGGAAGGTCTTGACATAGGCGACCGGAATGCGCATGTCTTCCAGGCGCAGCGCCAGCAGCGGTTTGAATCCGAAGACATTGCCGATGACCGACGAGGTGAGGTTGGTGATCGATCCTTCTTCGAAAAGGTCCAGATCGTAGGCGATATAGGCGAAGTACTCGCCCGGCCTGCCCGGCACCTCCACCACCCGGTAACACTTCGCCTGATATTTGGTGTGCGCGGTGAGCCGGTCGGTCCACACGACTGTCCAAGTGGCAGTGGAGGATTCGCCCGCGACGGCGGCGGCGGCCTCGATCGGGTCGACACCCGGCTGCGGGGTCACCCGGAACACCGCGAGCACGTCGGTGTCGGCGGGGATATAGTCGGGTGCGTAATAGCCCATCGAGGCGTAGGACTGTACACCCGGATCCCAACGATCCCGTTCGGTTTCTTCCGCCATGGTTCCTCCTGTGGAATCCGATGTGACCGTTGCGAATTCCAGGATGAAGGGTGAACCGGCGGCAAACAATCTGAATGTTTCCGCGCACACTCAACCGAAACGTTGAGTTTGCTACCGTCGGGTATGGGTAGGGTCAGTGCGGGGCGGATGGAAACCTTTCTGGCCGTGGCCCGGTCGGGATCGATCCGGCGCGCGGCCGCCCAGTTGCATGTCACCGAGGCGGCGGTCTCGGCCGCGGTCGCCCATGTCGAGAAGCAGCTCGGCGCCAAACTCGTCGCCCGGGCCGGGCGCGGGATCACCCTCACCGAAGCCGGACGGGTCTATGCCGAATACTGTCGCGGCATCCTGGGCTTGATGAAGGAGGCGCACGCCGCGGTCCGTCAAGCCGATGTGGGCCGGCTGCGTATCGGGGTCGTCGCGACCGCCGGTGAATCGGTGGTGCTGCGCCCGCTGGCCTCGTTTCGCCGCCGCTACCCCGAGGTGGAGCTGAGCCTGTCCATTCAGCCGCGTGACGTGCTGTTTCTCGAACTGCAGCACCACGAAACCGATCTCGTCATCGCCGGGCGCCCACCGCACGCGGCGAATCTGGTCATCCAGGCCCGCCGCCCCAGCACCCTCGTCGTCGTCGGCACCGACGACCCCGACCCGCGCACGAGCACCTGGCTGCTGCGCGGTACCGGCTCGGGCACCCGCGAAGCCACCCTCGCCCTGCTCGACCGCCTCCGAATCGACCCACCCACCCTGACACTGGGCTCCCACGGCGCCGTCATCGCCGCCGCCCGCGAAGGCCTGGGCCTCACCCTCATCCACTCCGACGCCGTCGGTGAACACCTGCGTTCCGGCGCCCTGCACACCATCGACGTCGCAGGCACCCCCCTCGACCGCGCCTGGCACGCGGTCACCACCCCCACCCCCACCCCGACCACCCGCCTGTTCCTCGCCCACCTCATCGACCCCACCGAAACCGGCCCCGACGCCTTCCACCCCGCCATCGGCCCCTGAACCCACCAGATATCGTGACCGTCGTGACGACTCCCCTGTGGGCGCGCATCCCCGCCGAGGTCCGCGCACACATCGACGAACTCCTCGCCCAACATCGGAAACTGCAGGCGATCGCGGTGATCCGCGACCACGTCGACAACCCACGCCCCGGCCTGCTCGAATGCCAGGCCCTGCTCGCGAAACGATGCGCCGAACTCGGCTATTCGCTGGTCCGGCTCAGCCCACCGCTCGACCTCGACACCTTGACCGATGCCGTCGCTGCGCTGCCGATGCCACCGGACGCCATCGAGGCGCTGTGGGATGGCGACAGCGACGGCTGGTTCGTCTGCCTGGTCGCGGTGACCGCACAGCCCAGAGCCGAGCACCACTTGGCCGTGGTCCGGCACGGCACCGATATCAGGCTGTTCGACGGCGAGGTCCCGCCGTGGCCGGAAGCGCGGGAAGCCGCCGATGTCGGCAGCGCGCTGGCCGATCGTCGGGGTGTGCCGTTCCATTTCGTGAGCCCCGAGGCACCCCACCAGGATCCGCCGCGCTGGTGGAACAGCGTGGCGTAGTTCACGAAGAGTCCGGTTTTTGTCATGAACACAACAACTCGGGCGACATTGTCGGTGGGTTCTGTCAGGATCACGTGGACGACCGACCCGCAGCGCGGTGGACGCCCATCCGGGCGTTGAGTACGGTCGGTGACGGGGCTTGTTCGGACGGAGGGGTGGGATATGACAACACAGGTGACTTTGTCGGGGGACGCGCTGGAATTGCCCGGCGGTGTTCAGGTGACGTTCGTGCGCACGCTGCGACTGCCGGAGACGGGCACGTATCCGCTACCACCGGGGATCGGGGCGTTTCCGTTGCGCCGGGTCGCGGACTATCCCGATACCGTGCCCGAGCAGTGGCGGGCGCGTGGGGGTGTGATGCTGCCGGTGTATCAGCGGGAAGCGATGTGGTTGCAGTTCAGTGCGACCACGCCGGCCGCCCTGCAGGTCGGCGTTGGCAAGGTGTGCGCGGTCTCCGGGAAACCGTGGAGTGACGCGCTCACCCAGGAGCCGCAGAACTATGTCCCGCTGCCGCGCCAGCCCTGGCTGGACGGGATCAACTCCGGTGACGGCACCGTGCGCCAGTTCGTCGCGGTACCGCTCGGACTCGGCGCGACGGTCGAAGGTCAGCTCACCGGCACCGAACAGTGGGGTGGCGTGCAACTGGCCGTGCACGGCCTGACCGACGAGGCGCTCGCGGCCTGGCAGCGTGCGCAATCGGCCCGGCGCGACCGTGCGGCGGACTACGGCGGCTTCGCCCCGGTGGCGTGCGCCGCGCCTGCCGCACCGCCGGGCGCGATGACCATGGGCCTGGGTGGCGCCCCGGCCGGATCGCCACCGGCGCCCCGCGCGATGGGATTGGGTGCGGGCGGCACGATGCGCCAGGAGATCTACACCGATACCCGCCCGGTCGAGGACTACCGGCCGACCGCCGACGGCCGCGTCTTCGTGCACCTGGCCTCGGCCGCGCAATGGCAGCAGATCACCGGCGAGCCCGCACCGTCCACACCGGTCACCGCACAGTCCTATGCCGAGTACGGTCTGCCCTGGTTCGAGTACTACGCCGCCGACGCCACCGACCTGCCCGCCGCGCCCGAGCTCGCCGAGGTGAAACCCACCGGCGACTGGCTCGCCGACGAACAGCCGAATCCCGCTGTCCAACAACCACTTCCGGTGATCCCGCTGGGCGACAAGGCAGTCGGGGACGGAGACTGGTAACGGCGTTGCGGCGCAGGCCGACCGGCTGATCCAGCGAACCTGCCACGGGCCGGGCCCGCGCGGACGTACGATCCGAACGTGGCCGAATCGACTGGTTCCACCCCGCTGCGTGTGCTGGTCTACAGCAACGATGCCGATACCCGTCAACAGGTGATCCTCGCGCTGGGCCGCAGGCCGCGCGCCGATCTGCCGGAACTCGATTTCTTCGAGGTCGCCACCGCACCGGTGGTCATCGAGCAGATGGATGCCGGCGGGATCGATCTGGCCATCCTCGACGGGGAATCCGCACCCGCGGGCGGCCTCGGCATCGCCAAGCAGCTCAAGGACGAGATCGACGACTGCCCGCCGGTGGTCGTGCTCACCGGCAGGCCCGACGACGCCTGGCTGGCCAACTGGTCGCGCGCCGAGGCCGCCGTCTCGCATCCGATCGACCCGATGCAGCTGACCGACGCGGTCGCCGGAGTGCTGCTCGCTCGCTGATCGGCATCGTCCCGATCCGTCGGATAGTCCGAATCGCACCTTTCCAGCTATCACCACTGGTAACACCCGTGGTTTCCGCGCGCCCACGTACCGGCGATTACCACCGGATCGCTCATGAATCGCGGTACCGAAATCGATCAAAAGGCGCCCCGGAAACGTGCGGCAGACCCCCGAAACGGCGGTAGTCTGTGCTCTAGCTCACACGAGCGCGGGCTCTTGTATAACGCTCCGCCATCGCTGCACAGCCTTGCGCGAGCCCCGGTTCGGCGGACAACGTTGTCGGCCGCGTCTCGCCGAAGCTGCCGTCCGCGGCCGGGCCACCCAGCCCGGCCTGCTCCAGCGAGGAGGGGAAGTGCAGTCGTGAACATCGAGGTGCCCGCACTCGTACTCGGCGCCATCGCCGCGGCGTTCGCGGTGTTCTCCGTCATCATGGCGGCGCTGGTCGGCCCGAAGCGGTACAACAGGGCCAAGCTCGAACCCTACGAATGCGGCATCGAGCCGACACCGCACGCCATCGCCGGCGGCCCGGGAAACGCGACAGGACAGCGCTTTCCGGTCAAGTACTACCTGACGGCGATGCTGTTCATCATCTTCGACATCGAGATCGTGTTCCTCTACCCCTGGGCCGTCCACTTCGACGCGCTCGGGCTCTTCGGTCTCGCCGCGATGGCGCTGTTCATCGTCAATGTCTCCGTCGCCTACGCCTACGAGTGGCGTCGCGGCGGCCTCAGCTGGGAATGAGTGGGAAATTATGGGTCTCGAAGAGAAACTGCCCAGCGGGTTCCTGCTGAGCACGGTCGAGGATTTCGCCGGCTACCTGCGCAAAGGCTCGGTCTGGCCGGCCACGTTCGGGCTGGCGTGCTGCGCGATCGAGATGATGGCCACCGGCGCCGGACGATTCGACATCGCCCGCTTCGGCATGGAAGCCTTCCGCGCCTCCCCCCGCCAGGCCGATCTGATGATCGTGGCCGGACGGGTCAGCCAGAAGATGGCGCCGGTGCTGCGGCAGGTCTACGACCAGATGACCGAACCGAAATGGGTACTGGCCATGGGCGTCTGCGCGTCCTCGGGCGGGATGTTCAACAACTACGCGATCGTGCAGGGCGTCGACCACATCGTCCCGGTCGACATCTACCTGCCCGGCTGCCCGCCGCGGCCGGAGATGCTGCTCAACGCGATCCTGGCCCTGCACGCCAAGATCGCCGAGATGCCGATGGGCGTCAACCGGGAAGAAGCGGTGCGCGCCGCCGAACAGGCCGCCCTCGCCAGCACGCCGACCATCCGGATGGAGGGCCTGCTGCGATGACCTTCGACTCCCCCGAAGGAACCGACGACACTGCCGGACAACAGGTTCCGCAGGAATCCACCCCCAGCCCGGCGTCGCAGCCCGCGCCGGCCGAGGACGAGGTCATCGGTACCCGGCACGGCATGTTCGGTGTCAGCGGCACCGGTGACACCTCCGGTTACGGCGGCCTGGTCACTCCGGTCACCCTGCCCGGCGGTACCCCACCGCCCTACGGTGGCTGGTTCGACGCCTTCGTCGGCACCGTGCGCGCCGCACTGACCCACCGCGTCATCGCCTTCGACGCCGCGATCGAGAAGATCGTCGTCTTCCGCGACGAACTGACCCTGCACGTGCGCCGCGAACACCTCGTCGACGTGGCAGGCGCGCTGCGCGACGACAGCGCGCTGCGCTTCGAACTGTGCCTGGGCGTCAACGGCGTGCACTACCCCGACGACGCGGGCCGCGAACTGCACGCGGTCTACCACCTGATGTCGATCACCCACAACCGGCGGGTACGCCTGGAAGTGTCGGCCCCCGACGCCGACCCGCACATCCCGTCGCTGTTCGCGATCTACCCGACCACCGACTGGCACGAACGCGAAACCTACGACTTCTTCGGCATCCGCTTCGACGGGCACCCCTCCCTGACCCGCATCACGATGCCCGACGACTGGCGCGGTCACCCCCAGCGCAAGGACTACCCGCTCGGCGGGATCCCGGTGGAGTACAAGGGCGCGCGGATACCGCCGCCCGACGAGCGGAGGACCTACAGCTGATGACCGACACCGATTTCCGCCGCGACGAACCACAGGTCGTCACCGTCGCAGGCCAGGACTGGGACCAGGTCAGCGAAGTACTCGAGGGCACCCGCGAAGAACGCATCGTGGTCAACATGGGCCCGCAGCACCCCTCCACGCACGGCGTGCTGCGCCTGATCCTCGAAATCGAAGGCGAAACCGTCACCGAAGCCCGCTGCGGCATCGGCTACCTGCACACCGGCATCGAGAAGAACCTCGAATTCCGCACCTGGACCCAAGGCGTCACCTTCGTGACCCGGATGGACTACCTGTCCCCGTTCTTCAACGAAACCGCCTACTGCCTCGGCGTGGAGAAACTGCTCGGCATCACCGACGACATCCCCGAACGCGCCACCGTCGTGCGGGTGCTGCTGATGGAGCTCAACCGCATCTCCTCGCACCTGGTGGCACTGGCCACCGGCGGCATGGAACTGGGGGCGCTGACCCCGATGCTGTTCGGGTTCCGTGAACGCGAACTCATCCTCGACGTCTTCGAAGCCATCACCGGACTGCGGATGAACCACGCGTTCATCCGGCCCGGCGGCCTCGCCCAGGACCTGCCCGACGACGGCGTCACCAAGGTCCGCGAACTCCTCGACATCCTGCCCGGCCGGTTGCGCGACCTGGAACACCTGCTCAGCGCGAACCCGATCTGGAAGAAGCGCACCCAGGACATCGGCTACCTCGACCTCACCGGGTGCATGGCACTCGGGATCACCGGACCGGTGCTGCGCTCCACCGGCCTGCCACACGACCTGCGCAAATCCGCGCCCTACTGCGGCTACGAGAACTACGAGTTCGACATCCCGACCACCACCGGCTGCGACTGCTACGGCCGCTACCTGATCCGCGTCGCCGAGATGAGCGAATCGATCAAGATCGTCGAACAGTGCCTGGACAAACTGCGTCCCGGCCCGGTGATGATCGATGACAAGAAGATCGCCTGGCCCGCCGACCTCGAACTGGGACCCGACGGACTCGGCAACTCGCCCCAGCACATCGGCAAGATCATGGGCACCTCCATGGAATCGCTGATCCACCACTTCAAGATCGTCACCGAAGGCATCAGAGTCCCCGCCGGACAGGTGTATTCGGCGGTGGAGTCCCCGCGCGGCGAACTGGGCGTGCACATGGTCAGCGACGGCACCACCCGCCCCTACCGGGTGCACTACCGCGACCCCTCGTTCACCAATCTGCAGGCCGTGGCGGCGATGTGCGAAGGCGGCATGGTCGCCGACGTCATCGCCGCCGTCGCCAGCATCGACCCCGTAATGGGTGGTGTAGACCGATGACAACCGAAAACCCCGCAGGCACAGTGATCCTGCTGAACCTCACCACGCGACCGGAACCGTATCCGCCGCACGTGCGCCAGCGTCTCGAGCTCGACGCGAAGGAAGTCATCGCCCGCTACCCGCATCCCCGCTCGGCGCTGCTGCCGCTGCTGCACCTCGTGCAGGCCGAGGAGGGCTGTGTCACCGGGACCGGGATCGACTTCTGCGCCGAACATCTCGGCCTCACCGGCGCCGAGGTGACCGCGGTCGCCACCTTCTACTCCATGTACCGGCGCACACCCACCGGCGACTATCACGTCGGTGTCTGCACCAACACCCTGTGCGCGGTGCTCGGCGGCGACGCGATCTACGACGCGCTGCAACAGCATCTGGGCATCGGGCACGGCCAGACCACCGACGACGGCGCGATCACCCTCGAGCACGTCGAATGCAATGCCGCCTGCGACTACGCCCCGGTCATGATGGTGAACTGGGAGTTCTTCGACAACCAGACCCCGGAAACGGCCGTCGCGATCACCGACGCCCTGCGCGCCGGACATCAGGTGCGCCCCACCCGCGGGGCACCACTGTGCACTTTCCGCGAGACCGCCCGCATCCTGGCCGGCTTCCCCGACGAACGCCCCGGCGCCCTCGACGGAGCCCCCGGCCCGGCCACCCTCGCCGGCCTGCACGCCGCCGACGACACCGACGACTCCACGGGGGGCCTGAGATGACACTGACCCCGGTCCTGAGCCGGCACTGGGCCGAGCCCCGCTCCTGGACACTCGACAGCTATCTCGCCACCGGCGGCTACGAAGGACTGCGCGCGGCCCTGCGCCGCGAACCCGACGAAGTGATCCAGCTCGTCAAGGACGCCGGACTGCGCGGACGCGGCGGCGCCGGATTCCCCACCGGGATGAAATGGTCGTTCATCCCGCAGGGCCCCGGCCCCGACGGCACGACGAAACCGCACTACCTCGTCGTCAACGCCGACGAATCCGAACCCGGTACCTGCAAAGACATTCCGCTGATGCTGGCCACCCCGCACACCCTCGTCGAAGGCGTGATCATCGCCGCCTACGCGATCCGCGCACAGACCGCGTTCATCTACGTGCGCGGCGAAGTCGTGCCGGTGCTGCGGCGACTGCAGGCCGCCGTCGCCGAGGCCTACGCGGCCGGCTACCTCGGCCGCGACATCCTCGGCTCCGGCCTCGACCTGGAACTGATCGTGCACGCCGGGGCAGGCGCCTATATCTGCGGTGAGGAGACCGCGCTGCTCGACTCGCTCGAGGGCCGCCGCGGCCAGCCGCGCCTGCGGCCCCCGTTTCCCGCGGTGGCCGGCCTCTACGCCTGCCCGACCGTGGTCAACAATGTCGAATCCATCGCCAGCGTCCCGTCGATCCTGCGCCACGGCACCGAATGGTTCCGGTCCATGGGTTCGGAGAAATCGCCCGGCTTCACGTTGTATTCGCTGTCGGGCCATATCGCGCGACCCGGCCAATACGAGGCGCCGCTGGGCATCACCCTGCGCGAACTGCTCGGCTACGCCGGTGGTGTGCGGGCAGGGCACACCCTGAAATTCTGGACGCCCGGTGGCTCGTCGACCCCGCTGTTCACCGACGAGCACCTCGATGTCGCGCTCGACTACGAAGGCGTCGCCGCCGCCGGATCCATGCTGGGCACCAAAGCGCTGCAGATCTTCGACGACACCACCTGTGTCGTGCGGGCGGTGCTGCGCTGGACCGAGTTCTACGCTCACGAATCGTGCGGCAAGTGCACGCCGTGCCGCGAGGGCACCTACTGGCTGGTGCAGCTGCTGCGCGATCTGGAAGCCGGTCGGGGCAGCGAAGCCGACCTGGACAAGCTCGCCGACATCGCCGACAACATCAACGGCAAATCGTTCTGTGCGCTCGGCGACGGCGCGGCCAGCCCGATCTTCTCCTCGCTGAAGTACTTCCGTGCGGAATACCTCGAGCATCTGCGCCGCGGCGGCTGTCCGTTCGATCCGGCCCGCGCCACGGTGTGGGCTCCGGCAGAGGGAGGGAACCGATGACCGCGATCGCACCGGGGAACAGCAGTGACGTGGTCCCCGCCGACCTGGTCAGTGTCACCATCGACGACGCCACGATCCAGGTGCCCGCCGGCACCCTGCTGATCCGTGCCGCCGAACTGATCGGCGTGCAGATCCCACGTTTCTGCGATCATCCGCTGCTCGAACCGGTCGGCGCCTGCCGTCAGTGCCTGGTCGAGGTCGAAGGTCAGCGTAAACCGGTGGCCTCCTGCACGATCCCGGTCACCGACGGCATGGTCGTGCGCACCCAGCTCAGCTCGCCGGTCGCGGAGAAGGCGCAGCGTGGGGTGATGGAACTGCTGCTGATCAACCACCCGCTGGACTGCCCGGTCTGCGACAAGGGCGGGGAGTGCCCGCTGCAGAACCAGGCCATGTCCACCGGCAGCGCCGAATCCCGGTTCGAGGGCGAGAAACGCACCTATCCCAAGCCGATTCCGCTGTCCTCGGCGGTGCTGCTGGACCGGGAACGGTGTGTGCTGTGCGCGCGCTGCACCCGGTTCTCCCAGCAGGTCGCCGGTGACCCGTTCATCGAGTTGATGGATCGTGGTGCGCTGCAACAGGTCGGCATCGCCCAGGCCGAACCGCTCGACTCGTACTTCTCGGGCAACACTGTGCAGATCTGCCCGGTCGGCGCGCTCACCGGCACCTCCTACCGGTTCCGGGCCCGCCCGTTCGACCTGGTCTCCACCCCGAGCGTCTGCGAGCACTGCGCCTCCGGCTGCGCGCAGCGCACCGATCACCGGCGCGGGAAAGTGTTGCGCCGCTTGGCCGGTGACGATCCACAGGTCAACGAGGAATGGAACTGCGACAAGGGCCGCTGGGCCTTCGCCTACGCCACCGAACGCGACCGGCTCACCACCCCGCTGGTGCGCGGCTGGGACGGCGTGCTGGCGCCCGCGTCCTGGCCCGAGGCGCTCGCCGCCGCGGCGACCGGGCTGCGGGCCGCGATCGGCAACGCCGGTGTGCTCGTCGGCGGACGGGTCACCGAGGAGGACGCCTACGCCTACAGCAAGTTCGCGCGGATGGTGCTGGCCACCAACGACATCGACTTCCGCAGCCGCGTCCACTCCGAGGAAGAGGAACGGTTCCTGGCGGCGCGGATCGCCGGACGCGGTGTGCAGGTCAACTACCGGGCGCTGAGCCAGGCGCCGGTGGTGCTGCTCGTCGGGTTCGAACCCGAAGAAGAGTCCCCGATCGTGTACCTGCGGTTGCGCAAAGCCACCCGCACCCACGGACTGCGGGTGGTGTCGCTGGCGCCGTTCGCCTCCCGCGGACTCGAACGTCTCACCGGCGCGCTCATCCAGACCCCGCCCTGCGGTGAGGCCGAGGTCCTGGCCGCCATCGGCGCCGAAACCTCCGCCGACGCCGCCGAACTCATGGACCTGCTCCGTAGTCCCGGCGCGGTGATCATGGCCGGGGAACGGCTCGCGGGCAGCCCGGGCGCGCTCTCGGCGGTGGTCCGGCTCGCCGATGCCACCGGCTCCGCCCTGGCCTGGGTGCCGCGCCGCGCCGGGGAACGGGGCGCGCTGGAAGCCGGGGCGCTGCCGAGTCTGCTGCCCGGTGGCCGTCCGGTCATCGATCCGGCGGCCCGCCAGCAGGTTCGCCATCGCTGGCAGGCCGGTGAACTGCCGGTCAGTCTCGGCCGCGACACCGCCGGCATCCTTGCCAACGCCGAGCAGGCCGGCGCGCTGGTGATCGGCGGCATCGATCCGGCCGACCTGCCCGACCCGGCCGCCGCGCTGGCCGCCATCGACGCCGCACGGTTCGTCGTCAGCCTCGAACTGCGCCACAGCGCCGTCACCGAACGCGCCGACGTGGTGTTCCCGGTCGCGCCCGTCACGGAGAAGTCCGGGACCTTCCGCACCTGGGAAGGCCGGGCGCGGCCGTTCACGGCGGCCCCGCTCGACACCACCCGCCGGGTCGCGGCGCCGCTGCCGGATCTGCGGGTCCTGCATTCCCTCGCCGCCGAGATGGGTGTGCCGATCGGGCTGCCCGACACCGCCACCGCCCGCGCCGAACTCGACACCCTCGGCGCCTGGACCGGTGACCCGATCAGCGCCCCGGAATCCACCAGCCAGACCAGACCCGCACCCGGCCCGGGGACCGCGGTGCTGGCCGGGTGGCGGATGCTGCTGGACGCGGGCCGCATGCAGGACGGTGAACCGAACCTCGCCGGTGTCGCCCGGCCACCGGTGGCGCGCCTGTCGGCCGCGACCGCCGCCGAGATCGAAGCCGCCGACGCCGATCACGTCATCGTCTACACCGACCGCGGCGAGATCACGGTGCCGCTGATGATCACCGACCTGCCCGACCGGGTCGTGTGGCTGCCGCTGCACTCACCCGGGTGCACGGTCGCCGCCGAACTCGGAGTGACTCCCGGCGCCGTGGTGCGCCTGCGCCGCGCCGACGACAGGATGAAGGAACACCGTCATGAGTGATCCCGTGCACTACCTGGCGGCCGACGCCGTGTTCGGCACCGACCCGCTGTGGCTGGTGGTGGTCAAGGCGTTGGGTGTGTTCGTGTACCTGATGCTGGTGCCGTTGATCGCGGTGTTCGCCGAACGCCGCGTCGTGGCCAGAATGCAGATGCGGTTGGGCCCCAACCGGATCGGGCCCGGCGGCATGCTGCAATCGGTCGCCGACGGGGTGAAGATGGCACTCAAGGAAGACATCATCCCGGCCATCGTCGACAAACCGATCTTCGTGCTCGCCCCGATCATCTCGGTGATCCCGGCGTTCATGGCGTTCGCGGTCATCCCGTTCGGCCCCGAGGTGTCGATCTTCGGTACCCGGACCCCGTTGCAGCTCACCGACATGCCCGTCGGCGTGCTCTACATCCTCGCCATCACCTCGATCGGCGTCTACGGCATCGTGCTCGCGGGCTGGTCGTCGAATTCGACCTATCCGCTGCTGGGCGGGCTGCGCTCGACCGCGCAGGTCATCTCCTACGAGATCGCGATGGCGCTGACCTTCGCCACGGTGTTCCTGCTCTCGGGCACCATGGCGACCTCGGGCATCGTGTCCGCGCAGGAAGGCACCTGGTACGTCTTCCTGCTGCTGCCCTCGTTCCTCATCTACTGCGTGGCCATGGTCGGTGAGACCAACCGCGCACCCTTCGACCTGCCCGAAGCCGAAGGCGAACTGGTCGGCGGCTTCCACACCGAGTACTCCTCGCTGAAGTTCGCGATGTTCATGCTGGCCGAATACGTCAACATGGCCACCGTGTCGGCGCTGGCGACCACCTTGTTCCTCGGCGGCTGGCGGGCCCCGTTCCCGATCAACCTGTGGGAGGGCGCCAACTCCGGCTGGTGGCCGCTGCTGTGGTTCACGATCAAGGTCTGGTCGTTCCTGTTCGTGTTCGTGTGGCTGCGCGGCACCCTGCCCCGGCTGCGTTACGACCAGTTCATGAACCTGGGCTGGAAACTGCTCATCCCCACCTCGCTGGTGTGGGTGATGATCGTGGCCGCCGCCCGCGTGCTCGACATCGAGGGCATCCCCGGGCAGACCGCGATCCTCGTCGGTGTCGGGGTGGTGATCACCGTGGCGCTGATCGCGATGTTCCTGCGGGCGGGCCGCGCGCGCGGACTTCCGCCGCTGCCGCAGCCCGAACCCGCGAAATCGGCGGTCTTCCTCGGGTTCCCGGTACCGCCGATGCCGCCACGTCAGGTGTCCGCCGAACCCGAGGTCGGGCTGCTGGAACCGCTGGCGGGTTTCGCGGTCACCGCGGCGACGATGTTCAAGAAACCCAATACCGAGTCCTACCCGGAACAGAAGGTGCCGACCGCGCCGCGCTATCACGGCCGCCACCAGCTCAACCGGTATCCCGACGGGCTCGAGAAATGCATCGGCTGCGAACTGTGCGCCTGGGCCTGCCCAGCCGACGCGATCTACGTCGAAGGCGCCGACAACACCGAGGAGCGACGATTCTCCCCCGGTGAACGGTACGGGAGCGTCTACCAGATCAACTATCTGCGCTGCATCGGCTGCGGACTGTGCATCGAAGCGTGCCCGACCCGCGCGCTCACGATGACCAACGAATACGAGATGACCGACGACAACCGCGCCGATCTGATCTACGAGAAGGACCAGCTGCTCGCCCCGATGGAACCGGGGATGGCCGCCCCGCCGCACGCGATGGCGCCGGGCACCGACGCCGCCGACTACTACCTGGGCCGGGTGCGGCCCGCCACGTCGGAAGAGGTGCTGCGATGACCACCGCACACGTACTGGCCGCCGGCATCGCCGACACCTCCACCGGGGAGGCGGTGCTGTTCTGGGTGCTGGCGCCCATCGCCGTGCTCGGCGCGCTGGGCATGGTGTCGGCGGCCAAGGCCGTGCACTCGGCACTGTGCCTGGCCGCCACCATGATCGCGCTGGCCGTGTTCTACATCGCCCAGGGCGCACTGTTCCTCGGGGTCGTGCAGATCGTGGTCTACACCGGCGCGGTGATGATGCTGTTCCTGTTCGTGCTGATGCTCGTCGGCGTCGATTCCGCCGAATCGTTGAAGGAGACACTGCGCGGGCAGCGAATCGCGGCCGCCGTCGTCGGTGTCGGGTTCGGATTGCTGCTCATCGGCGGCATCGGATCGGCATTGCGCGACAGCACCACCGCCTACCCCGGCACCGGATTCGGTGATCGTGACGTCATCGCCGAACTCGCCGAACTGATCTTCCTGCGCTACGTGTGGGCCTTCGAACTCACCGGCGCCCTGCTGATCACCGCGACCATCGGCGCCATGGTGCTCGCCCACCGCGAACACTTCACCCCGCGCCGCGGCCAGCGGGAACTCTCGCGTGACCGGTTCCGCACCGCGGGCAGGCGGCCCACACCGATGCCGACACCGGGTGTGTACGCACGCCACAACGCGGTCGACAGTCCCGCCCAGCTACCCGACGGCTCGTTCGCCGAGCTGTCGGTCAGCACGATCCTGCGTCACCGCCGCACCCGCGCGCACACCGAGGCCGCCGCGCTCTCGGTCGGCACGGGCAGCGACGTCACCCCGACGGCCGACGAGGAAGGCACCCGGTGAACCCCGAGAACTACCTGTTCCTGTCTGCGCTGCTGTTCACCATCGGCGCCGCCGGAGTGCTGTTGCGCCGCAACGCGATCGTGGTGTTCATGTGCATCGAGCTGATGCTCAACGCGGTGAACCTCGCCTTCGTCACCTTCGCCCGCCTGCACAGCAATCTCGACGGGCAGGTGATCGCCTTCTTCACCATGGTCGTCGCCGCCGCCGAGGTGGTCGTCGGGCTGGCGATCATCATGACGATCTTCCGTGCCCGCCGGTCGACCTCGGTCGACGCCGCCAACCTGCTGAAGTTCTGACATGGGTACCGCAACGTTGTGGCTGCTGCCCACCTTCCCGCTCGCCGGCGCGATCCTGCTGCTGCTGATCGGGCGCCGCGCCGACCGCTGGGGCCACTACCTGGGCACCGTCGCCGCCCTGGCCTCCTTCGTCGTCGCCGTCGTCGCGTTCGCCGGCATGCTCGGCCGCGCCGACGCCGACCGGGCGATCCATCTGCAACTGTTCGAATGGGTGCCCGTCGGTGCCCTGCGGGTCGGGTTCGGGCTGCAACTGGACCAGCTGTCGATCTGTTTCGCGCTGCTCATCACCGGCGTCGGGTCGCTGATCCACCTGTACTCGATCGGCTACATGAGCGATGACCCCGGCAGGCGCCGCTTCTTCGGCTACCTCAACCTGTTCCTCGCGGCCATGCTCGTGCTGGTACTGGCCGACAACTTCCTGGTGCTCTACCTCGGCTGGGAAGGTGTGGGTCTGGCCTCCTACCTGCTGATCGGGTTCTGGTACACCAAGCCGGCGGCGGCGACCGCGGCCAAGAAGGCGTTCGTGGTCAACCGGGTCGGTGACATGGGCCTGGCCATCGCCATGATGGTCATGTTCGCCGCGTTCGGGTCCTTCGACTTCCGCACCGTGTTCGCCGCGACACCGGGCGCGAGCGAAGGCACGCTCACCGCGATCGGGTTGCTGCTGTTGCTGGCCGCCTGCGGCAAATCCGCGCAGGTGCCACTGCAATCCTGGCTCGGTGACGCGATGGAAGGCCCCACCCCGGTCTCGGCCCTCATCCACGCCGCGACCATGGTCACCGCCGGTGTCTACCTGATCGCCCGCGCCAACCCCATCTACGACCTGGCCCCCGACGCGCGACTGGCGGTGCTCGCGGTCGGTGCGGTGACGCTGCTGTTCGGCGCGATCATCGGCTGCGCCAAGGACGACATCAAGAAGGCACTGGCCGCCTCGACGATGAGCCAGATCGGCTACATGATCCTGGCCGTCGGCCTCGGCCCGGCCGGCTACGCGTTCGCGATCATGCACCTGCTCACCCACGGCTTCTTCAAGGCCGGACTGTTCCTGGGCGCCGGGTCGGTGATGCACGCGATGAACGACGAGACCGATATGCGCCGCTACGGCGGGCTGCGCACCCTCATGCCGATCACCTTCGTCACCTTCGGGCTCGGCTACCTGGCGATCATCGGCGTACCGCCACTGTCGGGATTCTTCTCCAAGGACAAGATCATCGAGGCCGCCTTCGGCCACGGCGGCGGCACCGGAATCCTGCTCGGCACAGTCACTCTCCTCGGTGCCGGCCTGACCGCGTTCTACATGACCCGCGTCATGCTCATGACGTTCTTCGGTGACCGTCGCTGGCGCCCCGACACCCACCCCCACGAAGCGCCCGCGGTGATGACCGGCCCGATGATCCTGCTCGCCTTCGGCTCGGTCTTCGCCGGCGGCCTGTTCGTGTGGGGGTCCTCGCTGGTCAACTGGCTCGAACCCGTGGTCGGCGCACACCACGGCGAACCGGTCGTCCCGGCCGGGGTGGTCACCGGGCTCGCGTTGACGGTGGTCGTCATCGGTGTGGCGCTCGCCTACCGTGTCTACGCCGAGAACCCGATCCCCGAGACCGCGCCGGAGCAGGTGAGCGTGCTGACCGTGGCCGCGCGCAAGGACCTCTACGGCGATGCGATCAACGAGGCCGCGTTCGAACGCCCCGGCAACTACCTGACCAGGGCGCTGGTGTTCCTCGACGCGCGCGGGGTCGACGGCATCGTCAACGGGACCGCCGCCGCGATCGGTGGGCTGTCCGCGCGCATCCGCACGGTGCAAACCGGTTTCGTGCGGTCCTATGCCCTGTCCATGTTCACCGGCGCGGCCCTGGTGGCCGCTGCCCTGCTGGCGGTGAGGTTCTGGTGAACTCGTTTCCCTGGCTGACGACGCTGTGGCTGGCCCCCGCGGTCGGCGCGCTCGCGGTGCTGATCGTCCCCGCCGGACGGCGGAATCTGGCGCGCGGGCTGGCCTTCGCGGTATCGATCGGTGTGCTCGCGCTGGCCGTGACCCTCGCGGTGCGGTTCCAGCCGGGCGGCGAGCAATACCAGTTCGTCGAAGCCCACGAATGGATTCCGGCGTTCGGCGTCGGCTACACCCTCGGCCTCGACGGCATCGCCACCGCGCTGGTGCTGCTCACCGCGGTGTTGCTGCCGCTGCTGATCCTGGCGGGCTGGCACGACGACCGCGCCGCGGGCGACGGCCGCAAGACCGTCCACATCTATATGGCGTTGATGCTGCTGGTCGAGTCGATGGTGCTGATCTCGTTCCTGGCCCTGGATGTGCTGCTGTTCTACATCTTCTTCGAAGCGATGCTGATCCCGATGTATTTCCTGATCGGCGGCTTCGGGCCACGCACCAGCGACGCCGCGGTCCGCGCCCAGCGCTCCCGCGCGGCGGTGAAGTTCCTGCTGTACAACCTGTTCGGCGGCCTGATCATGCTGGCCGCGGTGATCGGGCTCTACGTGCTCACCGTCAACGCCGAACTCGGGACGAACTCGGCGGGCACCTTCGATCTGCGTGTGATCGTCGCCGCGGTCCAGAACGGTCAGCTCGGTGGCAGCGCCGCCGTGCTCGACCTGCTGTTCCTCGGTTTCCTGTTCGCGTTCGCGGTGAAAGCGCCGCTGTGGCCGTTGCACACCTGGCTGCCCGACGCGGCGGTCTCGGCGACCCCGTCCAGTGCGGTGCTGATGATGGCGGTGGTCGACAAGGTCGGCACCTTCGGCATGCTGCGTTACTGCCTGCTGCTGTTCCCGCTGGCCTCCACGACCTTCGCGCCGATGGTGATCACCCTCGCGGTGATCGGCATCATCTACGGTGCGCTGCTCGCGATCGGCCAGACCGATGTGATGCGCCTGATCGCCTACACCTCGATCTCGCACTTCGGGTTCATCATCCTCGGCATCTTCGCCATGACCAGCCAGGCCCAGGCCGGTGCGACGCTATACATGGTCAATCACGGACTGTCCACGGCCGCATTGTTCCTCATCGCCGGGTTCCTGGTCTCGCGGCGCGGTACCCGGATGATCGCCGACTTCGGCGGCGTGCAGAAAGTGGCGCCCGTGCTGGCGGGCACCTTCTTCATCGCCGGCCTGGCGACCCTGTCGCTGCCGGGGCTGGCGCCGTTCGTCAGCGAATTCCTGGTCCTCATCGGCACCTTCAGCAAGTACAAGGTGGCCGCGGTCATCGCGACCGGTGCGCTGGTTCTGGCCGCGATCTACGTGCTGTGGCTCTACCAGCGGATGATGACCGGCCCGCTGAAGCAGGGCAACGAGCAGCTGCGTGATCTGGTGCCCCGCGAACTCGCCGTGGTCGTGCCGCTGCTGGTGGCACTGCTGGTGCTCGGCTTCTACCCCAAACCGATCCTCGACCTGGTGGATCCCGCGGTGGGACACACACTCTCGACGATCGGTCAGCATGATCCCGCGCCGACGGTGCCCGCCCCCGAGGCAGGCGCCGCCCCCCAGCCCGCAGGCGGACACCAATGAGGACGGACTCCGTGACCATCGACGAGCTCGCCGCCACCCTGCCCGCACCGAGCATCGAATACCACCTGCTCGCACCGATGCTGATCGTGTTCGCGGTCGGCGTCGTCGGGGTGCTGGTGGAAGCCTTCGCGCCGCGGTCGTCGCGGTATCTCACCCAACTGGTCCTGGGGGTGGGCGGGGTGATCGGCGCGCTGGTCGCCGTCGTGCTGCTCGCGGGGACCTCGGCCACCGCGGTAGCCGGCGCGGTCGCCGTCGACGGGGTGACACTGTTCCTGCAGGGCACGATCCTGCTGGTCGCGCTGCTCGGACTGCTGCTGATCGCCGAACGCGGCGCGGTGCCGCGGGCGCGCAGCGGACCCGGCACCTGGAGCCGGGCCGCGGCCACCCTCGAACGCGGTGTCGACGCGTTCACCCCGCAGGCCTCCGCGGTGCCGGGCAGCGCCGACGAGCTCGCCGCCGTCCGGGCCGGCGTGGCGACCACCGAGGTGTTCCCGCTGACCATGCTCGCGCTCGGCGGGCTGCTGCTGTTCCCCGCTTCGAACGATCTGCTGACCATGTTCGTCGCGCTCGAAGTGCTGTCGCTGCCGCTGTACCTGCTGTGTGGGCTGGCGCGGCGCAGGCGGCTGCTGTCGCAGGAAGCGGCACTCAAGTACTTCCTGCTCGGCGCGTTCTCCTCGGCGTTCTTCCTCTACGGTGTCGCACTGCTGTATGGGCAGACCGGGACGGTGTCGCTGCCGGGAATCGGTGCGGCACTGGAGAAGGAGCCCGAGAACGCGACCCTGGCCTTGCTCGGGATCGGCATGCTCGCGGTGGGTCTGCTGTTCAAGATCGGCGCGGTCCCGTTCCAAGCCTGGGTGCCCGATGTGTATCAGGGCGCGCCGACACCGATCACCGCGTTCATGGCGGCGGCTACCAAGATCGCCGCGGTCGGCGCGACCCTGCGCGTACTGATGGTCGCGGTGGACGCGCTGCGCGAGGACTGGCGTCCGGTGCTGGCCGCGATCGCGGTGGCGACCATGGTGGTCGGTGCGGTCATGGCGATCACCCAGACTGATGTGAAACGAATGCTCGCCTACTCCTCGATCGCGCACGCCGGGTTCCTGCTCGTCGGCCTGGTCGCCGCCGACACGGCCGGGGTGGCGGCGGTGCTGTTCTATCTGCTCGCCTACGGTCTGAGCACGGTCGCCGCGTTCGCGGTGGTCACCCTGGTCCGGGACGCCTCCGGTGACGAGGCGACCGCGCTGTCGCAGTGGGCAGGACTCGGACGGCGATCCCCGTGGCTGGCCTCGGCTTTCGCGTTGCTGCTGCTCTCGTTCGCCGGTCTGCCGCTGACCAGCGGATTCGTCAGCAAGTTCGCGGTGTTCGCCGCCGCGTCGGGCGCGGGCTACACCCCGCTGGTCGTGATCGGTGTCGTGTGCAGTGCCATAGCCGCGTTCTTCTACGTCCGGGTGATCGTGCTGATGTTCTTCACCGATCCACCCGCCGACGCACCGACGGTGACAGCACCGTTCGCGACCACCCTGGTCGTCGCGTTCGGCGCCGGCTCGACGGTGCTGCTCGGCATCTTCCCGCAACCGGTGCTGGACCTGGCCGAACGCTACGCGGAATTCATCCGCTGATGCACGAACAGGACCGGGAACCGACCAGTCACGAACGCCACAGCGGGCAACCGTGGGACGCGTCCTACCGCCACGGCCCCGCGCCCTGGGACATCGGTACCGCCCAACCCGCGGTCACCCGGCTGATCGCGGCGGGCGCATTCACCGGTGAGGTCCTGGACGTGGGCTGCGGCACCGGCGACAACACCGTCGCCCTCGCCGCCACCGGCCTGCACGTCCTCGGTGTCGATGTCGCCGAGACCGCCCTGGCCATCGCCCGCCGCACAGCCACCGACCGCGGCCTCACCGTCGACTTCGCCCTCGCCGACGCCCTGCACCTCGAGCGACTGCACCGCCGCTTCGACACCGTCCTCGACAGTGCCCTGTTCCACACCTTCGACACCACCGAACAAGCCGCCTACGCCGCGAGCCTGACCACCGCCACCACCCCCGACGCCACGGTCCACCTCCTGTGCTTCAGCGACACCGGCCCGAATCCGGGCCCGCACCCGATCTCCCGTGCTGCCATCACCGCGGCCTTCGCCTCCGCCGACTGGCACATCGCCGCCATCGAACCCTCCACGCTCCGCACCAGATTCGACGACGCCAGCCCCGCCTGGCTGGCCACCATCCACCGCCGCCCGCGCACACCGGCTGCGTCTTCCTGACCTACGCGAGGACATCGCCCAACCCAGGCGCTCCGGCCATTCAGGTGGCGGGAAGGGGAAACTCGATATGGGTGAGGAGTTCGGAAACCTCCCAGAGCTTGTGCGCGGCATCATCATCGAGGGCTTGGCCGGACAATTCCTCGAGGGCGGCGGGCCCGCGCACCCCGAACCGGCTGGGGCCGGAGAAGCTGGCACCGGGGACGTCGCCGACAGTGGCCAGCAGGGTCGGCCGGGCCCCACCCTCGGGGCTTTGGGCCAGTAGCCGCGTTCCCAGTGCGAGGGTGCGGTCGAGGGTCCGCCGGCCGGTGGTCATGGTGAATCCGGTGGCTGCCCAGCCGGGATGCGCGGCCGTGGCCAGGATCGGTGAGCCGGCCGTGTTCAGCCGGCGCTGTAGTTCTCTGGTGAACAGCAGGTTGGCCAGCTTGGTCTGCCCGTAGGCGCCGAACGGCCGATACGGGCGTCGTTGCCACTGCAGGTCCTCGAAGTCGATGTGTGCGTTGCGGTAATTGGTGGAGGACACGGTGATCACCCGCCGGGTGATCTGGCTCAGGAGCAGATTCGTCAAGGCGAAGTGCCCGAGATGGTTGATGCCGAACTGGCTTTCGAAGCCGTCGGCGGTGAGCTGCAGGCTGTCGGTCATGGAACCGGCGTTGTTGATCAGATAGTCGATGGAGCCGTCCATCGTGCGCGCGAACGCACGCACCGAGGCCAGCGACCCGAGATCCAGCGGACGCGACTCGGTACGGCCGCCGATCTCGGCCGCGGCCGCACGCCCGCGGGTCTGGTCGCGCACGGCGAGGACGACCCGCGCGCCCTTCGCTGACAGGGCGGCCGCGGTGGCCTTGCCGATGCCGCTGCTGCCGCCGGTGATGACGACGGTCCGGCGGGTCTGATCGGGGATGTGCATGGTCATGAGGTGGTCTTTCCGTGATCGGGGTGCGCGGTGTTCGAGATCGATGCTGTCCGGGATGTGCCGCCTCACAAGCTGTCCCAGAAGTCCGACAGCATGCGGGCGGCCCGGGCCGGGTCCTGCAGCATCCACCAGTGACCGAGCGCGTCGAGGTCGACGGCACGGGCGCCCGCGCGCTCGGCGGCGCGGCGGCGGAGGGCAACGCTGCCGGCAGTGAGGTCGTCGGTGGCCACGGGCACCAGACCGGGCCGCGCGGCCGCCGCAGGCAGCTCGAGCCCGCGTTCGGCCAGCATGTTCGCGGGTACCGAGCGGTACAGCGACAGAATGGCTCGGCCCATCTCCGGGCCCTGCCCGAGCGCCACCTGGCCGGCCGTCGGCTCCGGGATGCCCCAGGAGACCATGCGCGCCGTCCGTTCCGCGGTGTCTCCCGAGAAGGATTCCTCGATGTGGCGTTCCCCGTCGCCCGGGGTCTGCCAGGTCGTTGCGATCTCGTGCCAGGTGAAGTCCGGTTCGTACCCGCCGATGGTGTCGCTGACCCAACTGCGCACCAGGTCGGGGCGGGCCATCGCGACTTCCAGCACGTATCCGCCGCCGAAGTCGTGACCGACCAGGTCCACCGGGGTCTCGAGCTGCGTCAGTTCGTCGATGAGCCAATCGCGGTAGTCCAGGAAGGTGGCCCCGAAGTCCGCGGGAAGTGCGGTGCCGAACCCGGGGGGTGAGAGCCGGACCACGTCCTGCTGGTAGGGCTCGGGCAGTTCGTTGATCAACGGGGTCCAGACCGCAGCGGTCACCGGGACGCCGTGGACGAAAACAATGGTCATACCAGGAATGACACCACCGGACCGGCGTAGCCGTCCAAGACCTACTGTGCACCACGTGATGCAAGAAATGCATCACGTGGTGGCTAGTCTTGGGTGCATGCTTCCCGATCTGGACCTTCGGTTGGTCCGGTACTTCACGGTCGTCGCCGAGCAGCTGAACTTCGCCCGGGCGGCCGAGGAACTGCGTGTCGCGCAGCCGTCCCTGAGCCGTCAGATCCAGCGCCTGGAGAACACTCTCGGCGTGCGGCTGCTCGAGCGCACCACCCAGGGCAGCCGGCTCACCGCCGCAGGTGCGGCTTTCCTGCCCCGGGCACAGCAGTTGCTGCACAGCGCCCAGCAGGCGGTCCAGACCGCCGTGGCCGCGGCCCCGGCGCGCACGATCACCATCGGGTACGTCGACGATCTCGTGGTCACGCCCGCCGTGCGCGACCTGCGCCATCGATATCCCGACGCCCACGTCCGTACTCGGCACCTCGGCTCGCGCGACGCCGCCGCACTGCTGGAGCGCCAGGTCGATGTCCTGGTCACCCGTACACCGCTGCCGATCCCGGTCGAGGATCTACAGGTGACGGTCCTCTACTCCGAGGACCGGGTGTTGCTGGTGCCCGCGTCACACCGCCTCGCCGGGAAAGAGACCGTCACCGCCGACGACATCGCCGCGGAACCACTCGTGGGCTGCACCGGGATGGGCGTCGAATGGACCTCCTTCTGGCGGCTCGAACCCCGATCCGGCAGCGAACCCGCCCCGGTGGGTCCCACCTTGGCCGAGACCTACGAGGACAAACTCGAAGCCATCACCGACGGCACCGCCATCGCCATCGTCCCGGCCGGCGACCGCCGCTACACCCTGCGCCCCGACCTGGTCACCGTCGCGCTCGACGGCATCGAGCCGTGCCGAATCGTCGTAGCCACCCGGACCACGGACACGAACCCACTCGTCACAGAGTTCGTGCGATCGGCGAAAGATCTCCTGGTCGGGCCGATCCGGAGATCGTGACACCGAAGATCCCCGCGTGGACAGTCACCCCGGATGGTCCCCGCCGCGGTGCGGTACTCGCGTCGGACTGTTCGCCGGTGAACGTATTCGCACTGTCGTCCGGGGCGCGACCGCGACTACCGTGGCGGTGTGCGAAGTGTGGGGAGAGAACTGCTCGACGAGGTCGAGAACATGTCGGTGCCGCAGCGGATGCGGACGCTGGCGGCGCGAGCGCGGCAGCTGGCCGGGACCCCGGAACTGGATCAGCTGCTGGCCGCGGTGGATGCCGAGGGCCCGTACGGGCGGTGGGTCGCCGGGTATCTGGCCAGGATCGGTGGCGGGCGGCAGTTCCTGCTGGCCCGGCTCGACTCCTCCGACCAGGACGCGGCCGGTGCCGCGCTGACGGCGTTGATCCGGCTCGGCATCGAGCCGCGGGTTCTCGTCGACCGGCTGCCGGCGATGTCGAAGCGCGTCCGGTACAACGTGTTCCGGGCACTCGGGCGCGGCGACAACACCGAGCTCGCCGATACGCTGCTGCCGCGGGTGCGCAGCCTGTTCGGTGACGTCGAGGCCGCGCGGGTGCTGCCGTCGTGCTCGGCCGCGGTGGTCGCGCACCTGCTGCCCGATCTCGCCTATACCGTGCCGAGCTGGAACAAGCTGGGCGGCAAGCACATCGGCGTCGTCTTCGACTACGTGCAGGCGCGCGCGGCCGGTGCCGACCGCGCGCAGTGGCAGGAACTGTGGTGGCGTCTGACCGCGAACCCGATCGCCGCCGCCACCCACGACCCGGACCGGCTGCTGGCGCTGGCCGGTGTCGCTGTCAGGTATGTGTCCGTCGCGCAATTGAACCCGGTGGCGGGCATGCTCGCCCGCCACGACATCGCCGCGGTGCGACGGCTCGTCCTGCATCCCAGTGGACACGGGCGCGGACTGGCAGGGCCTGCGTTGTGGCGGGCGCTGCAAGTTCTGCCCGACGACGACCTGCGTGAGCTCTACCTGGCCTGCCCGGCGGGCTCGAAACAGCAGTTCCTGCACACGATGCCGCCGTCGCGCCGGGCGGCTCTGGCCGCCGCCGACCTGGTCCGGCCCGGGCTCGCCCCGGCTGCCGTCGATGTCGCGCTGCTCGACGAACTCCCCGGCCCCGCCCGCCACGCCGTGGCCGACGAGCTCCTCGCCCGCCCCGGCGGCGCGGACATCCCCGAGGTCGCCGACCGGCTCACCGCACGCTTGCCCTGGACACGGGCTCGGCCCGTGCTCGTCCAGGCGACGCGGCGGCCCACCGCCGACGAACGCGCCCGCGCCTACCCGCTGCTGATCACCGCCGCCGCAGGCACCCGCGATCCCGCGGTGCTCACCGACCTGCTGACCCTGCTCACCCGCCTGCGCAACGAACAGGACCCAGTCCGTTCCAGCGCACTCCAGGCACTGGCCGGCATCCCGATGTCGCTGCTCACCACCGAGCATCTGCCCGCGCTCGAACAACTCGCGACCGATGCCCTGCAGGCACGCGACCGATCCTGGACCACCATCCACGCCGTCGGCCGGCTCACCCGCACCCTGCTCCTGCGCGGTGGCCACACCGGCGACCCGGCGTTCACCGACACCTCGCTACGGGTCATCACCCAGCTCGCGGCCCTGTCGAGCGCGCCGAATCTGCGGGGCCTGCACCACAATCTGCCCCGCGGCGCCGAACACCGCATCTTCGCGGCCCTGCTCGACCGGCTCACCGCCGACGCCGACCGCGACATCTGGTACCTGTGCCTGGCCACGGCCGAAGGACTCGCCCACCGCGCCTGCAACATCCCCGCCCTGCAAGCCCTGCTCGTGCGCGCCTGCCGGTCGGCCTCGGATGCCACGGTGTGCCGCGCGGTGCCCCTGGCCCTGGCCGCACCTGACACCCGCGACACCCACCTCGACGCGATGCTCGCCCACGATCGGTCCCTGATCACCCTGCCGATCGTCCAGCAGCACATCGGCTCCCGCCGCACCGATCTGCTCGTCTCGCTGCTCGACACCACGACTCCGGGCCGGTTCCTGCCGGACTCGGTGAGGTTCGTCCCGATGTCGCTGGGGGGTTTCCGGCGCTGGTCGCCGCAGCACATCGACCGGTACGCGCGGCTGCTCGACGACTACGCCCGCGGCCGGGCGACCCAGCGGTACGAGCAGGCCGCCGCCGTGCGCCAGCTCGGCCGGCTGCCGGGCAGCCTCGCCCGCGTGCGCAGGTTCGTCGACCACGACGATGTCGTCGTCGCCGAGGCCGCCCTGACCGCACTCGGCGGCAGCGACCAACCCGAAGACGCCGTCGCGATCCTGGCCGCGTATGTCGGCGACGACCGGGCCCGGGTGGCGGTGAGCAGTATCGCGGCGTGCGCTCCGGCGCTCCCGCCGGAGCGGATCTCGGTCGCGGTCGCCCCGCTGCTGGGTTCGCGCAAGATCACCGCGGTGAAGGAAGGGATCCGGTTGCTCGCGTCGTTGCGTGCCCCGGACGCGGCGACGGTGATCACCGAACTGGCCCTGCGCCCGGACGCGCACCGGGATGTGCGGCGCGCCGCGGTGTTCGGTACCCGGTTCCTGCTCGATCAGGAAGCCGCGTGGACCCTGCTCGACCGGGTCGCGGCCGACCCCGAGGTGGCGAGCGCGATCCTCGAGATCCGGCCCTTCCTGCTCCCGATCCCGCAGCGGCCCCGGTTCGCGGCGTTCGTGCGGGATCTGGCCGCGCAGCCCGATCCGCGGGTGGCCGGTCCGGCACTGGCCGCGCTGAGCGGCTGGCAGCGGTGGGCGGCGCCGGGCACCGACGCGGTGATCATCGATCAGCTCACCGATCTGGACCGGGTCGGGGTGTGGCAGGCCGCGATGCAGGCGCTGCTCGCCGGTGTCCGTCAGTCCGGCGAACCGACGGCGCTGTCCACCGCCGTCACGCGGCTACGCGCCGACGGATTCACCGCACCCGGCCGGGATCTGCCCGCGCACCAGCGGCTGTCGAGCCTGCTGCACTGGTTCGTGCCGTTGCTGCGCAACTACGACGAGATCCGGCCCCTGGCCGCGCCGATCGCCGAACTCGTCGCCACCGATCCGCTCTGGCACGACCAGGTCATCCAGCTCACCGTCGTCGCCATCCGATGGGAAGACCCCGCCGGTGTCGTCGCCACCTTCGACCGGATCGCTGCCTACGCCACCGGTGCCCTGATCCCCCGCCCCGCACACCACCTCGCCCAGCGGCTCCCCGACGCCCTCACCAGCACCGCGCCCGAGGTCCTGCACACGATCAGCGCCGAATTGTCCACCCGCCCAGCACCGTCGACCGCCCTGGCCGCCCTCGCGATCGTCACCCAGTGCGGCCCGAAGTTCGGCTGGTCGACCGACTGGCTCGACATCCTGACCCGCCTGCGCGCCCATCCCGACCCGGACGTCCGCCGCACCGCCCACACCGTCTTCACCGAACCGGAGTAACCGGGACCGCCGGGGGTGACGCCGGGTGACCGCTGCCGGGCCGCGATCACCGCCACGGTCCTGGGTCACGGCTGATCGAGGACCTGCTGGAGCCGCGCGGCAAAAGCGATCGGGTGGTCGACGAATCCGGTGTGGTCGCCGGGGAACAGCACCGGTTCGATGCCCAGTGCGGTGCCGAGTTCGCGGGAGGCGCGGTCACAGAACTGGCCGGCCGATTCGGTGCCGATGCCGATGATGACGCGGGTCGGCACGGCGCGCAGCAGCGGCGGGTCGGGCACCCAGGCGGTGGTGGCGCGCAGTTCGTGGGCGAACCAGTACTGTTCGCTGGCGACCTGCCGGGGATCACGGTCGCCGCCGAACATCTGCGCGACCACCTCGGCGGGGACGCCGAGGTCGGCCTGGTCGAAGAATTTCTGCCAGGCGCCGACCACGTCACCGGCGGCGTAGGTGGCGATGATGTCCTCGGTGCGGGCCCGCTGGGACTCGGCGTCGGGCAGCAGTTCCCGCAGGGGTGGTTCGTGCGCGACCACGGTGGTGACCAGGTCGGGGTGGTTCTGGGCCAGGGCCAGCGCGCTCACGGCGCCACCGCTGGACCCGAACACGACCGCCGGGCCGGTATCGAGGTGGGTGATCAGGCGGGCCAGGTCGTCGGCGCGGGCCAGTACCGCCGAGTCCTGGTCCGGATCGTCGAGGGGGCTGGCGAAATGACCTCGCGGATCGGTGGTCAGGACGGTGTTGGTGGTGGCGAGGTGCTCGGCCAGCGGCGCGAACGAGGCGGCGTTCATCGGCGCGCCGACGAGCACGATCAGCGGCCCCGACCCTCTGACCTCATAGTGCAGGCGGGCATCAGGCACCACGAGGGTGCCGGTGGTGACAGCGGAACTGGCAGTCATGAGACTCTCCCGGATCTCGGCTAAAGGTAGCACTCATAGAGACGGTGCCTGCCCGGAGAACTCATCGCTCGCGGTGGAACTAGTTGTAGGCGGCGGCGACTCCGTCGAGCAGATGCTCGAGGGTGTCGTAGGCGGGCACGTCGACGATGTCGATCAGGTCGGCGGGCACCGCCACCTCGCGTTCGGTGGCGACAGCGGCGAATTGCGCGTTGTCGCCGGTGCGGAAACCGTGTTCGGCGGCCAGGCGGCGCAGTTCCGGGTTCTCGGTGAGCAGGGCGCCGATCGTGTCGCCGGTCGCGGTCAGCGGCACCAGGGTGTGGTTGGACAGCACCGTCGGGGTCGGGTAGGTCAGCACCATGTCCGGGGTGATGCGCCCCTCGCCCGCGGCGCCGACGAACTGCGCTTCGTAGATGCAGACCAGCGGGGTCGGGCCCATCCCGTTGGCGAGGTACTGGTTGAACGGCCCCTCGCTGCTGTTGTCGGTATAGCCCTGGGCGAGAAACAGTTTCGACAGCACCGGCAGGACATGCGCTTCGGCGGTGTCGCCGCGCACGATGGTGTGATCGTTGGCCACATAGCTCGCGATCGAGAGGTACATGGCCGCGGAGTTGGAGGTGCGCGGGTCGGTGGTGGAGACCAGGATGTTCTTGGCGACCGGGTAGGTGGTGTTGCCGGGCAGGTCGTCCCATTGCACGCCGGCGGCGGTCAGTTCCAGGTACTTGTTCATGTCGAAGGTCGCGACGGGACCGGGACGGATGACGCCGGCCGCGGTGAGCAGGTCCGCGATCGGCCGGTAGGTGGCGATGGCGATCGGCGAGGCGAACGGGGTGTATTTGGTGGTGACGGCGCGCTGACGCTGGATGCGTTCGGCGGCCGGGCTGCTCGACGGGAACGCGAAGTCGTACTGATCCAGGTCGACGGTGGTGGCGATCTGGCGTGACCCGGCGGGCTCGACCTCCACGCGGACCCCGTTGTCGGCCAGTACCCGGACCACCCGCTCGTCCTGGAAGAACGCCACCTTCTCCGACCCGACGACACCGCGCACCACCGTCGGTGCGGCCGGGGCAGCCACCGCCGCCTCGTCGGCACCCGGCCACAGCGCCGAACCGGCCACCACCGCGGCGACCACGCCGACCGCGCCGATCGACAACGGCACCACCGCGCGCCTGCTCACCACCCGCCGGTGCGCGCCACCGGCACCCGGTTCGGTGGGCTCCTGGCCGGCCGCCCGCACCGCGGCCGGTGCCGGGATCCGCACCGTCGGCTCGGGGTCGGCGAGTTCGCGGCGCACGATCCGTTCGACGAGGATCGGCACGAACTCCCGGATCGGTTTGCCCTCGAAACGTGTATGCGCGGCGCCCACCGCCGAAGTCACCTGGTCGACGGGGACGTTCTCGGACAGGTCTTCGACCAGACTCTCGGTCATACGCCGCATGGCCAGCTCTTCTCGCTGGACGACATCGGCTGCTATGCCGGGGGTTACGCGCGACACCACATTCTCCTGGGCTCGGATCGGCTGCGGACGTGGCGCGGCGACCGGGCCCTCCCGTGCGCACGCCGCGGGCCACGCTACCGGCGCGCAGCACAGTTGCCCCAGCGCGCAACGGCCGGGCACGCAGAGTTCAACACCCGCTCCGCTGTGCGCCATGTGATGTTGTCCGGCTGTTCGCGAATATTCTCGAAACCCGCTCTGCGGGTGGCTGATTCGCGTCGGCGTGCGCGGTCAGCCCGCCGCGCCGGGTCGCTCGGTCAGGCCGAGGCGCAGATGCTCGCTGTGGTAGACGGCTTCGTCGAGCAGTTGGGCGACGTGGTTGTCGTAGAGGCTGTAGACGATGCTGCGTCCGGTGCGGGTGCCGGTGACGAGCCCGAGGTTGCGCAGCAGCCGCAGCTGGTGGGAGACCGCGGACTGTTCCATGCTGACGGCGTCGGCGAGTTCGGTGACCGGGAGTGGTCCCTGGCGTAGTTCGCTCAGGATCAGCAACCGGCTCGGGGTGGCCAGGGCCTGCAAGGTCGTGGCGACGTGCGCGGCGGCGTCAGCGTCCAGCCGTGCGATCGGCCTGTCGTGGCCGTCGACACCGTGTCCCATGGCCGCAGTCTATCCCGCCAACAACACATGAATACCTCTTCATTTATTCTGTTATTGTCGCGTCGTCCGTTCCCCGCTCCCGGAGGTGACCCGTGGCCTCGTCCACCGCCACGCCCACCCGTCCTGCCCTCGGCAGACCCGCGCTCACCCCGCGACGCACCCGCTGGTCGTCGCTGCCGCAGATGCGCTGGGCCGCGACGGCATCGGCACTGTTCGTCCTCGGCGTGCTCGCCCAGCTCGCCGATACCCCGGCGCCGCTGTGGTGGGCGCTGTATCTGGGCTGCTATGCCGCGGGCGGCTGGGAGCCGGGACTGGCCGGACTCCGGGCGCTGCGGGACAAGACCCTCGACGTCGACCTGTTGATGGTCGTCGCGGCGATCGGCGCCGCCGCGATCGGGCAGGTGTTCGACGGCGCGCTGCTCATCGTCATCTTCGCCACCTCGGGCGCGCTCGAAGCCCTCGCCACCGCCCGCACCGAGGACTCCGTCCGCGGCCTGCTCGACCTCACCCCCGACACCGCCACCGTCCTCACCGCCGACGGCGAACAGACCGTCGCGGCCGCTGAACTCGCGGTCGGCGCGCTCGTGCTGGTGCGTCCCGGTGACCGGATCGCCGCGGACGGCACGGTGATCGGCGGGGCGAGCGAGGTCGATCAGGCCACCGTCACCGGCGAGTCCCTGCCGGTCGGCAAAGCCGCAGGCGACGACGTGTTCGCCGGCACCCTCAACGGCACCGGTGTGCTGCGGGTGCGGGTGCGGCGCCGCGCCGAGGACTCGGTGGTGGCCCGGATCGCCGGACTGGTCGAAGAAGCCGGACGCACCAGCGCGAAGGCGCAGCTGTTCATCGAGAAGATCGAGCAGCGCTATTCGGTGGCCATGGTCACGGCCACGCTCGCGGTGTTCCTGGTGCCGTTGGCATTCGGTGCGTCGTTGCAGAGCGCGCTGCTGCGGTCGATGACGTTCATGATCGTCGCCTCACCGTGCGCGGTGGTCCTGGCGACCATGCCGCCGCTGCTGGCCGCCATCGCCACCGCGGCCCGGCACGGCGTGCTGGTCAAATCCGCGGTGGTCATGGAACAGCTCGGCGGCACCACCCGCGTGGTGGTCGACAAGACCGGCACCCTCACCCGCGGCGTCCCCGAGCTCGCCGCCGTCACCGTCCTCGACCCGACGATCACCGAGGACGAGGCCCTGCGCGTGGCCGCGGCCGCCGAGTACGCCAGCGAACACCCCCTCGCCACCGCGATCGTGCGCGCCGCCCGCGGGCGTGGACTGTCGCTGCCGAAGGCCGAGGACTTCGCCGCCCTGCCCGGGCGCGGTGTATCGGCACTGGTCGACGGTACCCGAATCCGCGTGAGCTCCCCGGCGGCTTCCGATCCGGCGACCGGGGCGGTGGCCGAGCTGCGGGCACGCGGAGGCACCGCGGTCGTCGTCCACCGCGAGCAGACCCCGGTCGCGGTGTTCGGCATCACCGATCAGGTGCGTCCCGAGGCCGCTGCCGCCGTCGCCGCGCTCACCGCCGCGACCGGCGCCACCCCGGTCGTGCTCACCGGCGACAACCCGGTCACCGCCGCCGCCCTCGCCCGTCAGGTCGGGATCGGCGAGGTGCGCGCCGAACTGCTGCCCGCCGACAAGGTCACTGTCATCCGGGAACTCGAGGCCGCCGGCGCCCGGGTGACGATGGTCGGCGACGGGATCAACGACGCACCGGCCCTGGCGGCCGCGCACGTCGGGATCGCCCTGGGCGGCGCCGGATCCGACCTCGCACTGCAGACCGCCGACGTGGTGATCGTGCGCGACGACCTCACCGCCATTCCCGCGGTCATCGCGCTCGCGCGCCGGGCCCACCGCGTCGTCGTCGCCAATCTCGTTCTCGCCGGCGGATTCATCGCTGTCCTGGTGACGTGGGACCTGGTCGGTCACCTGCCGCTGCCGCTGGGCGTGGCCGGTCACGAAGGATCGACGGTGCTGGTCGGCCTCAACGGATTGCGCCTGCTGCGGTCGAAGGCGTGGCCCCGCTGAGGATTCCGTTCGCCGACGCCGACTTGGCATCGGCCCACCGAAAAACCCATCCGCACCGTGCCTTCGAGGTCAGCTCCGGGGGTCCGGGGCCGAATCCTGGGCGGTGGCCCGCAGCAGGGTGCGCAACAGTCCCCCGGCCAGCAACTCCAGCACACCGATCACCACCAGCGCACCACCGGTGACGGTGGCCAGGCCGGTGACAGTGTGGAACTTCACCGCGATCACCACGAGCCCGATGACGGCGGTGGCGACGCCGCACACCTCGTGCACCCAGCCGTCGGCGACCTCAGTGTCCCAGGCCGCCACCAGCGCCTGCACGGTCCCACGCACCGCCCAGCCGATCCCGATCCACAACGCCAGCAATTCGATCGTGCCGCCGCTGAAGGCGAGCATTGCCAGGATGCCGGTCAGAATCGCGCTCACCACCACGATCAGCCGCAACGGGAACGTGATACGCGAGAGCAACGCCAGATACACCTGTATGCCCGCACTCACCAGCAGCGCGACCCCGAACACCAGGGCCAGCGTCGAGGTGGAACGCCCAGGCCAGAGCAGGATCACCAGGCCGAGCGCGAACGAGCAGATCCCGGCGAGCAGCATCGCCTGCCGGGTACCGTCGCGCGAGCGCGAATCCACGGCTACCGAGATTACGCGGTCACATCCGCCGCACGATGCCGCACACGCTGGGCGTTCGCGACCGAACTAGAAGAACCAGCCCAGTTCCGGTGCGCGCTCGGTGGCGAACGCGGCGTCCAAGGCATCCAGTGCCGCCGCGTTGCCGACCCGGATCCGGTGGGCAGCGGCCAGGGTGCGGGCGCCGCCGGCCGGCTGGCTAAGGTCGGGACCATGCTGCTGTGGATCAACGGCCCCTTCGGCGGGGGCAAGACCCAGACCGCGTTCGACCTGCATCGACGACTTCCCGGCAGTGTGGTCTGTGACCCCGAGTCGGTGGGTTTCGGGCTGCACCGGATGATGCCCTCGGCGCTGCGGGGCGATTTCCAGGACTATCCCAGCTGGCGGCAAGGCGTGTTCGAGGTGCTCGACCACGTCGTGCGCCACCACGACGGGGTGGTCATCGCGCCGATGACGGTCGCGAACCCGCGCTACTTCGACGAGACCGTGGGACGGTTGCGCACCGCGGGCCACGATGTCCGTCACTTCGCGCTGCTGGCCGAGCGGGCGACGGTCCTGAATCGGCTGCGCGACCGGGGACTCGGTCTCGCCGCCGTCCTGCGTCTGGTCGGTAAGCAGGATCTGTTGCTGCGCATGGAACAGTTCGCTGTCGACCGGCTCGACTACTGCCTCGACCAGTTGCGCGCACCCGAATTCGCCGAACACCTCTGGACCGACACCACCCCGATCGCCGCGGTGGCCGACCGTATCGCCGACAGCGCCGGTCTGACCTTGACCCCCGACACCGACGGCCCGATCCGCGGCACACTGCGCCGCGTCGCCGTCACCGTCCGCAGCGCCCGCCTGTAACTGTCAGCGTTGCACCATCGCGCGCAGGTCGGGCAGATTGCCGATGCGCTGGGTGACGGGGCGCCCGGGGGCGGCGGCCTGCGGGGAACCGGTGGCCCGCAGCAGTGCCCGGATCTCGGCGGGTGTGGCACGGGCACCGGTCTGCGCACGGATGCCCTGGTAGGCGGCCACGGCGCCGACGACGATCGGGGACGCGCTCGAGGTACCGCTGAATTCGTCGGTGTACCAGAGGTCTTCGTCGGCGCCGCCCTGCAGGTCACCGTAGCCGGTGGTGGTCACCTCCCGGCCCCACCCCTGGACATCCAGGCGCGCACCATAGTTCGAGAACGCCAGCCGGGAGCGGGCCGGACCGTGGTCGCGGCCGTGCAGACCGGGCGGTGGGGCGCCCGCCCCGACGAGGACCGCGCCGGAGTCGACGGGACCGGCGCGCAGCGGATTGCGCCAGTCGCCGGGGAAATCGGCGGGCCGGGCATCGTAGACGGGGTCGTCGAAGTTCTCTCCGCCGTTGCCGGCCGCTTCCACCACGACGATGCCGCGCCCGACCGCGTATCGGACGGCGGCGAAGTCGTCGGGCCACCACTCCACGGCGATGTAGCCGCGCTGGTCGGGGGTGGCACGGTAGTCGAATCGTGGTCCGGGACGGTGCAGTTCGATGAGCAGCACGTCACCGGGGTCGAGGGTGTCGGCGGCCGCGCGGATCGCCGTCGCCGACCCGATACCGAAGATCGAAACGGCCCTGATGTGGGCTTCCGGCGCGATCCCGGTGACACCGAAGGCATTGAGGTCGCCGCTGATCTCGCCGGCGACAGCGGTGCCGTGATTGCGCCAGCCGAGATCGTCGGCGGCGGTGCCGCCGATCATCCCGCCCTGGTTCTGGCGTAGGTCTTCGTGGGTGAACCGCCACGCGCCTTCGACGTCGACGATCCGCACGCCGGTGCCGAGCCCGCCGGGGCGGGTGTGCGCCCACACCGCGTCGATCCCGGTCGGTCCGGCATCCAGATACCCCTGGCGCGACCGGAAGTCCGGTGTCACGGCCGGGGCGTCGGGCGCGACGGCGTTCGCGGCCAGCGGGGCCAGCGGTGGTTCGGCCGCCGGTTTCACGTAGGCGGCCGCGACGGTGTCCTCGGCGCGCAGCCGGTGCGCGAGCTCACCGAGGTCACCTACCTCGCCGCGCACGGTGAAATAGCTCAGGTACTCCCCGGCCACCGGCGCCTGCGGTGTTTCCGAGAGCCGGGCGGCGAGCCGGTTGCCGGGTCCGAAGATCGGTTCCAGATGTGCTGTGCCGGGCAGTAATTCGTCGACCCGGCTGCGCAGCGACCGGTTTTCGCGCAGGGCACGGTCGGTGATCTCGGGTCCGGTCGGTGCGGTGACGACGACCAGTTCGCCGGATGCGACCGCGGCGACGGGCGCCCCTGGTCGCCGATGCCTGCTGGGTCGAGCGGTGGAGGCCATGGCTATCAGTGAACCGCGCGCCGCGTCGGCTCGCTACCGATCCCCCGCACACGCGGTCCGCGACACGCCGTTCACCACATCGCGGCGACCACCCCGGCCCCCGCGATCACTGCGACGTAGAGCAGCACCAGCCGGGTGTCACGCAACCAGCATCGGCTGCGCCGCAACCCCGCTCGCCACGCCCGCCAGTATCCGGCGAAGGCCAGCGCACCGAATCCGGCGACCGCCCACGGCCCGATCAGCCAGGTCAGCAGGGCCGCGGTCGCGACAATGCACAGCGTCAGCGGATCCGGTGGCTGGTGTCCGCGCACCGCTTCCTCGTAGTAGACACCGCGTGACTCGCTCACCGCACCGCCACCGGCAGCAGCGTGTGTCCGGCCGGTGCCGCGGCCGCCAGGCGCTGCCGTGACAGGGCGGGCCAGGCCTGGACCGCGCAGAACGGCGCGCACTGATCGGCATCGGAGCGGGTGCCGACATGCACACAGCACTGGGTGAGGCGTTCCTCGATCATCGTCGAGACGTCCATGAACGGTTTGATCGTGATCCGCACGACCCGTTCACCGAGCAGGGTCCGCAACCGTTTCCGCCGCCCGGGCAGTGCCGAGGACGCCAGCGTGAGCAGCGTCGACATCCCCAGATCGCAGTGCTCGCAGATGTTGCGCCACACCCGCCCGATCTCCGGATGTGACAGCGAGGACTGTTCCGACAGCAATCCCAGCAGCGATTCGCGCACCGCGACCCGCAACTCGGCGGGCAGTTGCGTGTCCGCGATCCGGTTCGACACCAGACCCAGCTGCTCCTTCAACCGGTCGGGCCCGATCAGCGATACCAGCGACCGCCAGTCTCCCGCGTCGTCGCGCAGCAGATATCCGACCGAGCAGCAGTGCGGATGCGAGCACGGCAGGGCGGTCAGGTCACGCCAGGTGACCTGCCCGCCGGTTTGCGGGCCGAGCCGGCGCAGCACCCCGGTGTGGGTGAGACGATCCATCGGGTCGATGGCTCCCGAACGGCCCGAACCGAATTGGGGCTGGATCGACACGCCGCCGACGAAGGGGGTGTCCATGGCGGTGCGCACGACGGCGCCGATCTCGTCGTCGTTCACACCGAGCGCCACCGTCATCACCAGGGTCGTGAAGATGCCTGCGCCGGAGAGCCTGCGCAGCGCCTGCGCCTTCCTGGCCCGCAGGTCACCACCGCGATGGTGCCGCGACGCTGCCGCGCTCACTCCGTCGTATTGCAGATACACCTCGACCCGGTCACGGTGCTCGCGCAGCAGGGCGAGCAGGGTGTCGTCGGTGGCGATGCGTAACCCGTTGGTGTTGAGCAGGATGCGGGTGATCGGGCGGGCGGTGAGCTCGGTCAGCAGCTGCGCCAGTTCCGGGTGCAGGGTCGGTTCGCCGCCGCTGAGCATGAGCACATCGAGGCGGCCGTTCTCGCGGGCGAGCCGCTGATCGACATTGGCCAGGACATCGGCCACCGCGACCACCCCGCGCAGGTCCGGGGAGGAATCGGCGAAACAGGTGGGGCAGCGCAGGTTGCAGCTGTCGATGATGTCCTCGAGCAGGATGCAGGTGTGCTGGGTCTGCATCTCGGGCAGCCCGCGCAGATACGCCGACGGCACCGGATCGAAATTGCTCACCACGTCGGGCCGGTGCGCTTTGGTCGGCGCGGTCCATTCCTCGAGGTAGGCGAGGATTTCGGGGTCCTCGTCGTAGAGGGTGCGGACCATGCCGTGCACCGCGCAGCCGCGCTCCAGCCACACCCGCCCGTCGCGTTCGGCCAGCCAGCCCGAGAGCCGGGCCACCCGTGGCAGCGGGGTCTCGGGGTCCGCGGCGTGGCAGTGCGGGCAGAACGCGGTGACATAGCGCAGGATCCGGTCACCGCGCAGCGGCATGCCACTCATCGCGCCATCCCGAACATCGTGGTGTACAGCGCGGGATTGACCGCCGTACAGATCCCGGCCGTGCATACCGTGACCAGCGCCCACCCGATCATCAACCCCATCCCGAACCCTTTCGGTATCGGCTTTTTCAGCCGGATCAGCAACCAGCCACCGACGAACGCCGACACCGCACTGATCACCCCGGTCAGCGCGAACACCGCCCGGCCCACGTTCTGTTCGTTCGCGGCCGCGATCAGGAACGCGATGAATCCGGCGACGGCGTTGACGCCGACGAAGGTCGAGGCACCCGCCAGCGCCATCGCCGCGATGGTCCCGCCCTGCCCTGAGGGTGGCGGACCGGGCGGTGGTGGCGGTGGCATGTTCGGTGGAGGGACGGGCGGAAAACTCATGCCGGCACCTTTCGTCGCAGGACACGGTCGTAGTTGCCGCGCCGATAGCCGATGGTCCACCGCACCGCGACCAGCACCAGTCCCGGCAGCAGGAACCATTGCGGCCGGGTCAGATCCAGCCACACCGTGTCGTTGGCGCGGGTGAATTCGACCAGGAACCGGAAGATCGCGTACGCCCCGACATAGAGGGTGAACAGTTCCCCGGGTGTGCTGATCCGGTCCCGCAACCACCACAGCGCGCCGAAGGCTGCCAGCTGGAACGCGATCTCGTAGGCGTAACTGGGATGCATCGCCACTCCGGCGGCACAGCCGGGACAGTGCGGCACGCTCATCGGTGCGTGGATGCCCCACGGCAGGGTGGTCGGGCGGCCCGGCGCCTCGGTGAGCAGGCAGCCGATCCGGCCGACCGCCATCCCGAGCGCCACCGCGGGCGCGAACAGGTCACCGGTGCGTTCCCGGTAGCCGATGATCCGCTTGGCGACCAGCACGCCCACATAGGCGCCGAGCAGCCCGCCGAGCACGCTGCGTGCCCCGAACATCCAGCTCTCGTATGGATCGAGGGTTTCGGCCAGGCTCGACAGCCGCATCCCGATCGCCCCACCCACCAGTGCCCCGGTGACCGCGACCAGCGATTCCTCGCGCAGCGCGTCGCGACGCCGGCATTCGGCCACGAACACGATCGCCGCCACGGCCACGCCGAGCGCGACGAAGAACCCGTGCGTCTCGATCCCCCACACCACCTGTGGCACCATGGCGAAAGGGTAGCGGCCCGCAGGGTGGGTCCGCGTGAGTGAAACTACCCGTCTTTCCCCCGCTCACCACCGGGTACGTCGCTGTTCGTGAGTGAATCCCGGTGCGCGCGTGAGTGTTTCGCCTAGAATCGGCGCCGGGTGAGATCCTCGGTCACCCGGCGTGAACCAGTCCATCGGAAATGCCGTCATGCAGGGGGTCAACCATGTCTACTGCTGTCGATTTCGCCGCCCGTCTCATCGATCCGTCCGCGATCGCCGCCGCAGGCCACTCCGCAGTTCTCGCCTATGTCGCACCGAGCAGACCCGGGGCGAACTTCGGCGCCAAACCCATCACCGCCGACTATGCCCGCGCGCTCACCGCCGCGGGCCTCGACATCGTCTCGATCTGGCAGTACGGCAAACCCGGCGACCCCACGCCCTCGGACTGGACCACCGGTTTCGACGGCGGCAGGCGGATGGCCGAACAGGCCCGCGCCACCCATCTGAGCCTGGGCGCGCCGGCGCACGCGCCGATCTTCTTCGCCGTCGACGAGGACATCTCCCTGGCCCAGTGGAACAGCACCGCGGTCGAGTTCTTCCGCGGCGTCAACGCGGTACTCGGCACCGCGGGCACCGGCATCTACGGGCATTCGCGGGTGTGCGCGTGGGCCATCGAGGACGGAGTCGTCGGCGGGCGTGGCGAATTCAGCTGGGTGTGGCAGACCCGTGCCTGGTCGGGCACCGAACGGGAGCCACGCGCGGTGCTCTACCAGCGGGTGATCGATACTCCGGGCAACCCCGGCCCGGTCATCGACGGCACCTCGGTCGACGTCAACGACATCGTGGCCCCCGATTTCGGGCAGTGGGCCCTGGACCGCACGGTCACCGTTCCGCCGTTCACCGAACTCGATCGCCTCGGCCCCTCCCATTCACCCCGTGACGGCGCCCGGATCACGAATTTCCTCCTGCACACCCAGGAGGGCAACGGCACCGCCGAGTCCCTGGCCGCCTACCTCAACGACCCGGCCAACGGCGTCTCCTACCACTACACGCTGCGCGACGCGGTGCTGGTGCGGGTGGTGCCCGAGGAACTCGCCTCCTGGTCGGTGCTGTCGGCCAACCCGTTCACCGTGAACCTGTGCTTCGCGGGCAGCCGGGCGGCCTGGTCGCGCGCGCAGTGGCTGGCCATCGACGACGACCTGCGCGTCGCGGCCTACATCGCGGTCCGCAGCGCGCTGCGCCATCACTTTTCGACCACGGTGATCGCCCCGGACTACCACGTGGGCGAGGGCATCACCGATCACAACTATGTGACCGAAGCGCTCGGTATCGGCAGCCACACCGATGTCGGCCCGAACTTCCCGTGGGATGTGTTCGCCGCCCACGTCGCCGATTTCGCCGGAGCGGGCCCGCCCAGCGCCATCGATGTCCGAGCGGCCGCGTCGCCGTGGCTCGGGACGCGGCGCACCGACGGGGAACTCGCCACGCCCGACGGGATCGGCCGCTTCGCCGAGTTCGAGCACGGCTACGTGTACTGGCATCCGGCCACCGACGCGCACGCGGTCCCGACCGCGATCATGACCAAATACGCCGAGCTCGGCTGGGAGGCCGGCCCGCTGGGCTATCCGATCGCCGAACACACCGAACTGCCCGACCCGCGTGGCACGGGCCCGGGGTTGGCGCAGGCCTTCCAGGGCGGCATCGTGTATCGACGGGCCGGGAGTCCGGCGTATCGGGTGCACGGTGCGATCGGTGCGCGCTGGGCCGCGACGGGCTACGAGAACGGGCCGCTGGGTTGGCCGGCCTCCGACGAGGTCGGCCATGACGACGGCATGTATCAGGAGTTCGAGTTCGGCCGGGTCTACTGGGTGCCCGAACAGGTGGTCGCCCTGCGCAATTCCGGCGAACCCGACACGCCGCTGGCGCGTCCGGCGTAACCGGTCAGGCCAGCAGGATGGCGAGCGTGGTGGCCGCGGCACTCAGGATCAGTGCCACGACCACCACGATCGCGATGAGCCGTATCCGCGAGGACGGGCCCTGGTAGGTCTCGTCCTCGTTCAGCATGTCCGCGAGGTCGACGGCGGCGAACTCACGTGTGGTTTCCAGAGGTCCGGGCTGCTCGGTCATGATCGGTGACGGTAGTCGAGGCCGTGGCCGAGGTCGACCGGTACCCCGATCATGGCTGCGGCGCAGCGGTTCTGGTCGCCGCCAGCAGGTCGTCGAGGCGGCGTTCGGCGCGTTCGGCCCGCGCGAGGGTCTCCTTGCGTACCTCGTCGAGCGCGGTCAGACGTTCCGTGGCCTCGGCGCGAGCCTGGTCGAGTGCGGCGGCGGCTTCGGTGCGCCGCTGTTCGGCGTCCGCGGTGGCGCTGCGGCGCAGGTCGGCGAGTTCGACTCGGGTGCGGTCGAGTTCGGCGCGGGTGGTGTCGAGTTCGGCGCGTGCCCGTCGCCATTCCTCCCGTGCTTCGGCGGCGGCTTCGACCCGTTCGGCGGTGGCCTGCTCGGCGCGTTCGGTGGCGCGGTCGGCGTCGGCGGCCCGCTGGATCGCCAGATCGCGTTCCGCGGTGGCGGCGGCGATGCGTGCCTCGGCGTCGCGGCGGACGTGGGCGGTCTCGGTGTCGGCCCGCTGCTCGGCGCGGGTCACCGCGTCGGCGGCGTCCTGCTGGGCGCGGGCGATGTCGTCGGCGGCTTGTTGGTGTGCGGCCCGCACCTCGGCTTCGGCGTCGCTGCGGGCGGCGAAGACATCGTCGGCGGCCTGTTTGGTGACGCGGTCCACCGAGGCGAGCACTTCGTCCCGGGCGGCGAGCGCTTCGGTCACCGCCTGCTCGGCATCCTCGGCGGCGGCCACGGCCTCCTGGGCCACCGATTCGGCGAGCGCTCTGGCCTCCTCGGCGTCCCGGCGCGCTTGCTCGGCGGCCACCGCGGTCATCTCCGCTTCGGCGATCCGGCGTGCCGCGTCGGCCTGCACCGCCTGGACCTGCGCCTCGGCCACCGACGGGTCACCCAGGGTCTGCAGTTCGGCGACGGCGGCATTCAATGTGGTGCCCAATTGTTCTGCCAGCCCACGGAACTGCCCGAGCAGCTCATCGGCCCGCAGCCGCGCCACCGTCACCGGCCCCTGTGTCGTCACAGTGACGTTAGCGGGCGCACTCTCCGACTCCTGCTGCAGCCGTTGCCTTTCCCGCCACGCGCGCCATCGCGTGTGGTCGGGGTGATCGCAGTATTCCGACGGTCGGCCGGGGCCACCGCCGCGGGTGATGGGCCGGGCACAGCCCGGATAGTTGCAGACGCTCGACACCGATGAATCGTAACGTTGGTTTCGTCAACTGGTTACGTATCAGACGAAACGAATTCTGTGTCGCCCGTTCAACTCTCGATACCAACCCTTCCCATCCTGACCCCCGATAAGTGAACATTATCGGGGGTCAGATGGTCACGAGGGTTCCAATCACCTCCCCTGATTTACGTTTACGTTTGGTCGCATCCAACGCTACGTATCCACAACGGAATCTGGTGAAAACTGTGCTCGGTGGTACAGGCGTCCACAACGACAGGTGGCCGATGTCAGCGGGGTCCGGTTGGACGAGCTCGTGACTGTCTACGACGTGGCCCGCCGGCTTCCGGCCATCGCCGACGTGCGGGATCTGTGTCGCTCGGTGGCGATGCTCGATGCGATCCTGAGCCCGGACTGGGAACGCCGGTACTACTCGTTCAACGCCGCGTGGGCGGACGGCGAGGAGGTGGCCTCGATGCGCAACGGGTCAGGAGACGAGTACTCCATCGTGTTCGCGGCGGCCGGGGCCTATGTCCGTGGTTTCGGTCACGAATCGCCGATGAGCCCCTACGGCAACGACTACGAGCCCTGGCCGGGAGTGATCGACGACGTTCCCGATGTCTTCCAGGGCTTCGTCGAAGAGCCGGCGTTCACCGACGAGGACGGCGTGCCCGTGGTGACGGCCTGCCTGTGGCGGGAAGCGACGGATGATCAATGGCGCCACGGCACCATCGACTTCCCCACTGGCCGCGCCGACCCTGATGGGGCGACAGGTCTGTTCCACCTGCTGGTCGAACGCTCACCCGAATCGTTCCAGCGCTTCGCCGAGGACTACTACGAGATCCCCGTCGACCTGAAAGCGGTGCGTGAGGTGTATGCCTTGCGCCCGCTGGACCAGGAACTCGTGTCGTCGCTGAACGGAAACCTCACCCTGGCGGACCTGGCCCAGGACATCTCCGAAATCGGTTATCCGCAGGTTCGCTGAGCGCCGAAGGCCGGTCACCAGCATTCGCCTGTCCGTCACGATGCGTGTCCATCCAGCGACGATCGCCCTGTCCAATACGTCGCGCGACGTATGCGGCAGCGGCGCGCAGGCTGGCCGAGTACGCGCGGATGCCCGACGACGGACTGCGCCGGTATCAGGCAGACAGTCAACCGGCGGTGCGGCGGCCGACGTGTATCAGCTGATCTTCTGGATGTCGGCAGGTTTCCAAGTGCCGTCGAACGCGGGCTGTTCGGGGCCGTAGATGCGCAGGTAGACAAACCAGCCACGCCCCGGCACGGTACGGATCCAGCGGCCTTCGGCCCCGGCCGGCTCCTCCGGTGCGAAATACAGGCGCGTCGGTGTCGAGGTGTCGACATCGCTGAGCTCGAACATCGACCGCAGTGCGGCTTTGTCCTGATCGGTCTGTATTTGCGAGCGGGTTTCGACTCCCACGCGCGGTCGGGCCAGGCGATGCGATCGGGCCGGTCGCTGGCGAACGCCGCGACCAGCATCTGGTCACGGCCGGTGCGGGCGGCGCGCTCGAGCAGGGCGCGGGTGGTTTCGTCGGTGGGGAACGGTTTGCCCGGTTCGATTCCGAGTGCGCTCAGCAGTCCATGCATCGGCCGGAACTCCTCGATGACGGGTTCGGCGTCGAGGAGTTCGTGCAGTTGTTTCCAGTAGTCGAGACCGGCCTCGACCTGGAGGGGGCTGGCGTCCATGGCGGTCTCGGTGATGTCACGGAAGCCCATGCGATCGTCCTCGCCCGCGGCGAGCGGGTAGATCTTCATCGCCCGCAGCGCGTCGAGAGCCTTGTCGATGTCGGCCCCGAGCGGGTGTCGGAGTTCGCGGTGAACCCGATCTGGCGGGGTCCGGTCGAGGCGATGCCCATGGTCTCGTTGGCGTGAATGCCGATTGCACGGTTGCCCCGGAACATTGCGTCGACCGAGATGGTCGGATACCAGAACCGGTACGCGGTCACCGCCCTCGCGAACGTGGCCTCGTCGCGGGCGGCCGCCGCAGCCGCAGCGGTCGGATAGCCGGTATCGAATTCATAGGCGAAACCGATCTGCTGGGCTTGCGTGCGTTCGGTCACCGCGGACTCCATTTTCTGTCTCGGGAACGGGCGTGTGGCGCGCCCGGCGACGGATTCTCACTGTCGCATCACCGCCCGCTGCTCGACCCCGCACGAAACGGGTGATTTCGGTCGGGCCTCGCCCCCATCGGTGGCGCAGATACCCGCGTGCTCACTCGTCGCTGTCAGGGTCACGCGCACCACCGCGGCCCGACACATCTTCCCGATGTCCTTCGATCCGGTCGCAGTCGATGCGCCCGCCTGCGGCCTTGTCCAGGGGCGTAGTCCCGGCCGGAACGAGACCACCGGCGACGATCAGGCCGGTCTTGTTGTCGCCAGGCGGTACCCGACGCAGTGGAGCTCGTCGGTGGGGTGGCCGCTAGTTCTGGCGGAGCCGGTCGAGGGTCAATCGCACCTGCGCCCGGGCGACCGTGTCGAGGTCGTGCCGGCTGACCGCGGGACTTTCCGGTTCCCGGGTGAGGTCGATCCGTACGCGCACCATCATGTTGCGGTCCTGGACCTCCATCTCGTAGGTCATATTGGGAACGAGGTCACCATAGGTTTCCCACATCCAGCAGCCGCGGGTGCCGATGTCGGTGACCAGTCCCATATCGATGTCGCCGGAGGCACGCATGGTGCAGAAGTGGCTCGGCGCCGACTCGTCGTGGGTGAACTCGGCCGCGACGACCATGGCGGCACGGTCGAACGAGTAGTCGTCACCGACGGTGCTGGTGTAGTCGACTTCGCATTCCAGGCGGCCGAGGGAGTTGGCCGATGGTGGCGTCTCCGTGTGTACGGGGTCGCGTTTCGGTCTCGTCGCCCATTGGGTCAACGGGGTCGGATCGAGCAGATCGCACGCGTTGGTGATGCCGTTCATCGAATAGGTCGTCGGGCTCGGTGCCGCATCGGCGTCCGTTCCACCACTGTCACCGGCACCGCGGACGAGGAACCCGATCGCCACCCCGACGACCAGGCCGAGCACTCCCGCGACGATCAACCCAGTACGCGGCGGCCGCGGATGCGGTGCCGATCCGGCCCCACCCCGATGCGGTGCGTCGCTGTGTTCGCGCTGCGCTTCGCTCATCCTTGATCCCCTCCGGTGCCGGCCGGACCCGCTCGCCGGTGATCGACTCGGACCGATCCTACTGTCGGCCTGCCCCGGATCATCCACGCGCACACCGGGGTCCGGGCGGACCGGGCAGTGCCGATGTGGTGTCAGGCGAGGGTGGCGGTCGTGGCGAGAGTGGTGTGTTCCATGGTGAAGGAACCGCCCAGCGCGTCGATGGCCGCGCCGACCACGTCGGCGATCTCGGCCAGTTGATCGGGGCCGAGGCCGGTGAGTCCGCCGGTGGTGGGGAGTAGTTCGAGCCATTGGTCGCGGGTGTAGGACCGCTGCCAGTCGTATCGCCACTGTTCGGGTTCGGCGAAGTGCCCGGTCGCGCGGATCTGCTCGGCGAACTTCGCGTAGCCGGCCTGGTAGAGACTCAGGGGTCGGCGGGCCGGTTGACCGTTGAGTGGGGAGTCCGGTGCCACTCGCCGGTAGACGGCGGCGAACGGTTCGGCCACTGCCTCCGGTGGTTCGTAGACGTGGCCGAAGATCGCCAGGCGGCCACCCGGACGTAGCACCTCGGCCGCTTTGGCGGCGCCCACGGCGGGGTCGACCCAGTGCCACGACTGGGCCGCGACGACCGCGTCGAACGACCGGTCGTGCGGTTGCCACTGCTCGAAGCTCGCCACCTCGACCCGCAGGCCGCGGGCGCGGGCGAACTCGGCCATGCGCGCGTCGGGTTCGATGCCGAGCACCGTGGCTCCCCCGGCCTGGAACTGGCGGGCGGCGATGCCGGTGCCGCAACCGATGTCGAGAACGTCGGGCCGGTCGGTTCCGGCGAGGATTCGGGTGATGAGGGTGTCGGGGTAGCCGGGGCGGGCCCGGTCGTAGCGCTGGGGGTCGACGCCGAACGAGACGGCCATCCGCGGAAACCGATCCGGCGGTCGTGGGACGGGTTCGGGGTGTTGCGACGATAGAGTGGGCATGCGCCCACCTTAATGGGCGATCGCCCACTGTGCCATGATTCCGCTGGATCGACGCACGAGAGGATCAGTGAGTGCCGACTGGAGTGCACCTTCGTGATGTCCGGCAGCAACTCTTCGACGCCGCCGACCGCGTCCTGCTGCGCGACGGCCCGAACGGGCTGACCAGTCGCGCCGTCACCGACGAGGCCGGCTGCGCCAAAGGCGTGCTGCACCGGCACTTCACCGACTTCGACGCCTTCCTCACCGACCTGGTGCTCGACCGGGCCGCCCAGCTCGACACCCAGGCGGCCACGCTCCGCGCCGCCGCGGGCACCGACACGGTGGCAGCCAACCTGACCACCGCCCTGACCACGCTGTTCGGTCCGGTTCCGGTGGCGATCATCCCGCTCATCACCTTCCGCGACGAGCTACGCGCCCGCCTCCGCCACGCCAGGCCCGGCGGCGGCATGGCGATCCTGGCCGAGGTGACGACCGCGATCACCGGCTATCTCGACGACGAGCGCGCGCTCGGCCGCATCGCCGCCGACGCCGACATCGATTCGCTGACCCTGTCCCTGGTCGGCGGTGGGCACCTGCTGTTCACCGATCGCGACCACATCCCCACCACCGAGGCGGTCGGCAAGTTCGTCGCCTCGGTCGTCTCCGACGTGGTCCGGCGCCGACCGGCCTGAGCCGTCCGGGTCCGCATCGGACTAATTCTTCTTCAGCTCCTCGGCGAGCATGACCAGGATGCCGCTGGGACCGCGGAGGTAGGTGAGCTTGTAGATGTCGGCATAGGTCGCGACGCCGCGCAGCGGATGGCAGCCGTGCCGGGCGGCAATCGTGAGAGCCTCGTCGAGGTCGTCGACCGAGAACGCGACGCGGTGCATGCCGATCTCGTTGGGCAGGGTGGGCTCGGTCTCGATCGCTTCGGGATGGATGTACTCGAACAGCTCGATCCGGCCGTGCCCGTCCGGCGTCTGGAGCATCGCGATCTTGGCGTGGTTGCCATCCAGGCCGACCGCGGTGTCTGTCCACTCGCCGCTGACGGTGCTACGGCCGACGACCGTGAGGCCGAGGTCGGTGAAGAACGCGATCGTCGCTTCGAGGTCGTGAACGGCGATGCCGACGTTCTCGAGTTTGATGTCCATGCGTCGCATGCTAATCCCGGTGTGCGACGAGTTCTGGAAGCGTAGCGTGACGCCGTTGTTCAGGATCTGCACGCCGTCGTCGAGGGTGACAGCGGGGTCCGGTTCACGAGCGTGCTTCTTGTGCCGCGGTGTAGTCCTCGTCGCTGACGTGGTCGAGCCAGGTCACGACCTGGCCGTGGTCGTCGGCTTCCTGCATGGCGACATGTGCCATGAAGCAGTCGGCGGTGGCGCCGTGCCAGTGCTCCTCGCCCGGCTCGATGTAGACGACATCGCCGGGCCGGATCTCCTGCACACCGCCCGCGCGGGTCGCGACCAGGCCCACGCCGTCGGTGACGTAGAGGGTCTGGCCTCTGGGGTGGTGGTGCCAGGCGGTGCGGGCGCCCGGGGTGAATCGGACGTGGGCGCAGCCGATGGCGGTCTGCTCGTCGGGATCGCGGATGCCGTCGATGAGGACGGTGCCGGTGAAGTAGGCCGTGGGACCGGTCGCGGTCGGGCCGCCGCTCCTGCTGTATTTCACAACGTTTCTCCTCGTGGTCGGGTTCGGGTGACAGGCGTCTAGACCGTCAGCAGCACCTTGGTGGCGCGGCGCTCGTCCATGGCCCGGTAGCCTTCGGCCGCTCGATCCAGCGGCAGGGTGAGGTCGAAGACCTTGCCCGGGTCGATCTCACGCCGCCAGATCAGGTCGATCAGTTCGGGCAGATACCGGCGTACCGGTGCCGGGCCGCCGGCGAGGTGCACGCCGGTGCCGAACAGCAGTTCGCCGGGGATTTCGACGTCGTGGGAGACGCCGACGAACCCGACGTGCCCGCCTGGGCGCGTCGCGCCGATCGCCTGCATCATGGCTTCCTGGGTGCCGACCGCCTCGACGACGCTGTGCGCGCCGAGCCCGCCGGTCAGGGCCACCACCTCGGCGGCGCCCTCCTCGCCTCGCGTCTCGACGATGTCGGTCGCGCCGAACTCGCGAGCGAGTTTCTGGCGGTCGGCGTGGCGGCTGAACGCGATGATCCGCTCGGCGCCCATCTGCCGGGCGGCCAGGACCGCGAGCAGACCGACCGCGCCGTCACCGACCACGGCGACGGTCTTGCCCGGGCCGGCCTGGGCGGTGTCGGCGGCGAACCAGCCGGTACCCAGCACATCGGAGGCGGCGAGCAACGAGGGGATGAGGTCCGCGTCGGGCCGGCCGGGCGTGGCGACCAGCGTGCCGTCGGCCAGCGGAATGCGCGCCCGCTCGGACTGGGTGCCGATCGAACCCATGATCGTGCGGTGCACGCAGTGCGACTGGTAGCCCGCGCGGCAGATCTCGCAGGTGTTGTCCGACGCCCAGAACGACCCGACGACGAAATCGCCCACCGAGACCTTTTCGACCGCGGGGCCGACCTGTTCCACCACGCCGACGTACTCGTGCCCCATGACCTGGTGATCGACGTCCTGCACGCCGCGATACGGCCACAGATCGGACCCACAGACGCAGGTCGCCGTCACCCTGATGACGGCATCGGTCGGCTCGATGATCGTGGGGTCGGCACGGTCTTCGACCACGATCTCGCCCGGTCGTGTCATAACCACCTGACGCATGAGACACACTTCCTTTCTCGCCTACTTCGCCGGTTTGAGCTGCTTCACCAGCGACCGCGCGACGATCGCGAGCCGGTCGGCCTCGGCGTCGTCACCGGCCGCGGCCGCGCGCCAGTACTCGATCTTGATCTCGACATACTGCTGCCGGATCCCGATCAACCGTGCCTCTTCGGCCAGGCGTTCGGCCCGCTCGCTCAGCAACGCGATCTGTTCGTCGGCGGCGGCGGTGCCGAGCTGTCCGTTCTCCCCATAACGCCGCATATCGCTGACCGACATGCCGGTGGCAGCCAGACACGCGACGCCGACGAGCAGGTTCAGGTCCTCGTCGGTGTACACGCGATGCCCGCTGGTCGCACCCCGGCCCACCGGCGCGATCACCCCGATCGACTCGTAGTAGCGCAACGTGGTGGCGGGTAGCCCGGTCAGCGCCGCTGCTTCCTTGATCGTGTAGGTGTGCTCGCCGATCTTCGCTGTCACTTCATCCACGATAAAAACTTCGAGCACTCGAAGTCAATGGAAGTATTCGCAGGTCGGACCGGCGCACCGACAGACCACGTGATCCCAGGAATGTGTCGGACCGGTGGGTTAGGTTGCGACACATGACCGATCGAAGTTCTTTCGCACCGCTGACCTTCTTCGAATACGACCACCAGCCCGGCACCTACTGCCTGATGCTCACCGACAGCGAGATGTCCGAGGGTGCGGAGGTCTTCGACGAGGCCGGATACGAGGCCAGCGGTTACAGCTGGACCGGTATCGCCCGCGCGGCGCTGACGGTGCGTGCCCCGGAACTGGTCGATCGGGTGAAGTTCGATCCCGAGGCGGGAATGATGGTGGCATACGGGTCTGATGCCGACGCGCTGCGCACGCTGGGCACCTACCTGCAGGAAGCGTTGCGGGACAGGACCGTCCTGGCCGGGTTCTTGGCCGCGGGCGATCCGGAATGGTACGACTGACCACACCTGGTCGAGGTCACACTTTCTTCAGCGCGTTGAAGATCAGGTCGCCGTAGATCCGCCACTGTTCGGGGTCGCGTTCCTGCTGGCGGAACAGGCTGCCCGCGACGCCGCCGAGCAGCACTTTGACGTGTTGGGCGGTCACGTCCTCGCGGATGACGCCCTGTCGCTGGCCGGCGGTGATGATCGGCTGCAGTGATCCCGGTTCCTGCGCCGGGGTCGTCGCGGGGAGCGCTTCGGCGAGGGCGCGGTCGTTGGCGAGGCGCTCGACGGTGTCGGCGAGCATGTCGCGCAGGATCGTGAGGGGGTCACCGCCGGCGTTCAGTTGTTCGAGGGCGGCCAGGCCGCGGCGGTGGAACCAGGCGCGCTGATACTGCGCGACCGCCTGCACCAGCGCGTCTTTGGTGGGAAAGCTGCGGTAGACGGTCGCTTTGCCGACCCCGGCTCGCTCGGCGACCTGCGGAATGGTCGCGTCGATGCCGTGTTCGGCGAACACTTCTACCGCCGCGGCGACCACCCGTTCGTGATTGCGCCGGGCGTCGGATCGTTTGTTGGACCAGTCGACGTCGTCGTCGGGCAGCGGGTCGGGCTCGGGAGCGGTCACAGTGCGATTGTGCCGAATCGGGCAGTAGCGATGATCACAACGGCTCCCTCTGTTTTAAACGGACTCCGAGGTCCACTATAGTTCTATATGGACTTCAAGGTCCACTTACTGGCTCGCGGACGCACGGAGGCGTGAAAACCCATGACAGAACTGACAACCCGGGAGCCGGAGGCCGCACCCGGCTCCGGCGGACTCGGGGCCAATCTCCTGTTCCTCGCACTGGCCGCCGCCGCGTTCGCGCTGGCCCAGACCGCGATCGTGCCCGGCGTCATGATCCTGGGTCACGAACTGGGCGCGAGCACCGCCGATGTCGGCTGGGTGCTGACCGCATACCTGATCTCGGCGGCCATCCTCACCCCGGTCTTCGGCCGCCTCGGTGACATGTACGGCAAGAAGAAGCTGCTCGTGGTCGCGCTCGCGCTGTTCGCGCTCGGCAGTGTGATCGGCGCGCTCGCGCCCTCGATCTGGGTACTCGTCGCCGCCCGGGTGATCCAGGGTGCCGGTGGCGGCATCTTCCCGCTCTGCTACGGCATCATCGGCGACACCTTCCCCGCCGAGAAGCGCGCTGGCGCACTGGGTCTGATCTCCGCGCTGGCCGGCATCGGCGCCGGTGGCGGCCTGCTCATCGGCGGCCTGCTCATCGACCACCTGTCCTGGCAGTGGGTGTTCTGGTCCGGTGCCATCATGTCGGTGATCGCGCTGGTCGGCGTGCTGCGGGTGCCCGAGCGCAGCATCCCGACCCCGGGCCGCATCGATGTCGTCGGCATCGCCCTGCTCAGTGTCGGCCTCACCATGCCCCTGCTCGCCCTGAGCCGCGGCGCCACCTGGGGCTGGACCGACGCGCGCACCCTCGGCCTCATCATCGGCGGCCTGGTCGTGCTGGTCGGTTTCGTCTTCTTCGAGAACCGCACCACCGAACCGCTGATCGACATGCAGGTGCTGCGCCGGCCGATCGTGCTGATCACCAATATCGCCATGCTGCTCTTCGGCGCGGGCATGTTCGCGGTGTTCTCGCTCATCCCACAGTTGGCGCAGGCACCCGACACCGGCGAATACGGTTTCGGGATGGACGCGACCGGTTCGGGCCTGCTGATGGTCCCGGGCTCGATCGCCATGCTGGCCGCAGCGGTGGTGGCCGGACGTCTGGTGGCCCGAGTGCGGGCCGCGGTGCCGCTGGTCATCGGCGCGTTCATCGCCGCGGCGGGTTTCGCTGCACTGGCGCTGGCACACGGGTCCCAGGGCGCGGTCGTCGCGTTCACCGTGGTGACCTTCGTCGGTATCGGCCTGGGCATGGCGGCGATGCCGAACCTGATCATGTCCGCGGTGCCGGCGGAGAAGACCGCGGAGAGCACCGGCGTCAACGCGCTGATCCGTTCGGTCGGTTCGTCGATCGGTTCCCAGGTGGCGGCCACCGTGCTGGCCGGCAGTATCGTCGCCGGGTCGGCACTGCCGACGGATTCGGCGTTCTCGACCGCGTTCTGGATGGCGGCCGGTGCGATCGCGCTGGCCGGTGTGGTCGCGGCGTTCATCCCGAAGGGCGGTACGCCCGCCGCACCGCCTGCCACCGAGCCGGAACTCGCTGTCGCGCTGGCGAAGTAGTGACCACGACACCCCCGGGCCGCGAGTCGCCCGGGGGTGTCGCGCACGCTCAGTTCGCCGGATCGAGCAGTGTGTCGATCTTCTCCGGTGCGACACCGAAATTGGCGAGCCGGTTCAGCGGCACCGAGGCGATCATCTTCATGATGTTCACGCCCAGTGCCGCGCCGCTGTCTGGAGCGCCCGCGCCGAACACCTCCGCCAGCGCGGCGGCGGCCGCGGGGTCGGTCAGTACTTCACCGAGGGTGGAGGACGCGGTGATCGGGACCCGCACGTCGTCACCGGTGAGTTCGATCTCGCCGTCGACGCGCAGGTCCCGGCTCGACGCACCCACCCACACCCGGTAGGTTCCGCCCTCGACCACCCACTGGTCGGTGCGGGTCTCCCAGTACGCCAGCTGATCTCGGTCGACACTGATCGAAACATGTTCGCTCGCACCGGGTTCCAGGTCACCGGTGACCGCGATGGCGGCCAGCTCACGGATCGGCCGCGACACCGCCGAGCCCGGCCGTCCCGTATACACCTGGACCACTTCGCGGCCCGCGCGGGCACCGCTGTTGGTGATGTCGACCTCGACGGTGAGCCGGGAACCGTCGGTGGCCAGTGTCAGGCCGGTGTAGTCGAAGCTGGTGTAGGACAGGCCGTGGCCGAAGGGGTAGGCCACGTCGGCGGCACGGATGTCGTACCAGCGGTAGCCGACGAACAGTCCTTCGCCGTAGCGGGCGTGACCGTTCTCGCCGGGGAACCACGGGTAGGCCGGGGTGTCTTGCAGGCGCAGCGGCACCGTTTCGGCCAGCCGCGCCGAGGGGTTGACGACGCCGAACAGAACGTCGGCGAGTGCGCCGCCACCGGCCTGGCCCAGCAGTGCGGCGTCGAGCACCGCGGGCGCGGTGACCGGCGGCTGTGCCAGTACCCCGCCGTGGGAGAGCACGACCACGGTGTCGGGCTGCGCCTGCACCACCGCGGTGAGCAGTTCGATCTGGTCGGCGGGCAGGTCGATATCGGTGCGGTCGAATCCTTCGGACTCCTGGCTCTCGCCGAGGCCGAGGAACACCACGGCGACCTCGGCGCGCGCGGCGGCGGCGACCGCTTCGGCGCGCAGTGCCGCCGGGTCGGCGTCGTCGGCGGCATCGAAGCCACGGCTGAACGACACCTCCGCCTCGCCGGCCAGGGCGCGGATCTCCTCGAGCGGCACATCCACCCGGGTCGGGTTGACGTGTGAGCTGCCGCCACTCTGATAACGCGGTTCCACGGCGAAGGCGCCGATGACCGCCAGCGACCGGCCCGCGGCCAGCGGCAGCAGTTCGCGTTCGTTGCGCAACAGCACGACACAGCGCCCGGCGACTTCGCGCGCGAGCCGATGGTGGTCCTCGACGGCGAAGGCCGCGAGATCGCGTGCCCGACCCTGCGTCACGCGGTCGGCGAGGACGGCGACATTGGCCGCGACCCGGTCGACGCTCGCCTCGTCGAGGATGCCCGCGCGCACCGCAGCCACGACCTTCTCGTCACCGCTGCCACCACCGGGCATCTCGAGGTCGAGTCCGGCCGCGACGGCGGCGGGCCGGTCCTCGACCGCACCCCAGTCCGAGACGACGACACCGTCGAATCCCCATTCCCCGCGCAGGACATCGGTGAGCAGCCACCGGTTCTGGGAGGCGTAGACGCCGTTGATCCGGTTGTAGGAACACATCACCGTCCACGGTCGCGCGGAGCGCACGATGTGGGCGAAGGCCCGCAGATAGATCTCGCGCAAGGTGCGGGGGTCGATGTCAGAACTGATCCGCATCCGGTCGAATTCGGCGTTGTTGGCGGCGAAATGCTTCAGCGAGGCACCGACACCGACGCTCTGCAACCCGGTCACCCAGGCCGCGCCGAGCACGCCGGTCAGAGCCGGGTCCTCGGAGTAGTACTCGAAGTTACGGCCGCCACGCGGGTCCCGCTTGATATTGATGCCGGGCCCGAGCAGGACATCCACGCCGAGCTCGCGCGCTTCCCGGCCCAGCGCCTCCCCCACGCGCCGTACCAGGTCGGGGTCGAAACTCTGGCCGAGGCCGACCGCGGGCGGGAAGCAAGTCGCGGGTTTGCTGCCCGCCAGTCCGAGGTGATCGGTGGCGCCGTCCTGGCGGCGGACACCGTGCGGGCCGTCGGTGAGCAGCAGCGAGGGCACCGGGCCGACCGCTTTCGTCGTCCAGAAGTCGGCGCCACTGCCGAGCGCGGCGCGCTCCTCCAGTGACAGCGCGGTGAGGTCGGTGGTCATCGAAGCTCCCTCGAGTGATCGCGCGGACATCAACCCTGCCCACGGTACGTGTCGGTGGAGCAGCAGCACATACCTTCTTTATTCGCTATTTAGCTACAGTGCTAAATTATGAACATGACCGAGTTCGGGCCTGAAGAGGAGGCCGGAGTGTTCCGCGCGCTGGCCGACTCCACGCGCCGGCAGATCTTGGAGGACCTCCGCTCCGGCGAGTTGACCGCTGGTGAGATCGCCGCGAGGTTTCCGATCAGCGGTCCCTCGATCTCCCGGCATCTGGGCGTACTCAAGGCAGCCGGGCTCGTCCGAGAGCGACGAGCCGCCAATCGGATCTTCTACTCGCTGGTCGAGGAACGACTGGCGCTGTGTGTCGGCAGGTTCCTGAGCGCGATCTGCCCGGAGCAGGTCATCGTCAGACAGCGCAGACCGCGAACCACCGAGAACAGGGCAACCTGATGAGACCTCCGCGGATGTCCAGCGTCGTCGAGCGACGCCTGCTGGTGAACTACCGAGTAGACCCTGATGCCGCCGCGAGCTCGGTGCCGCCGCCGATGCGACCTCAATTGGTTGGCGGTTGGGCGGTTGCCGGCATCTGCCTGGTCCGCCTCGGCCAGTTCCGGCCCAGTTGGCTACCCGGCTGGGCCGGGCTGCGCACCGAGAACGCCGCACATCGCATCGCGGTCGAGTGGGACGGTCCGCAGGGACGCTCGACCGGTGTGTACATCGCGCGCCGCGACAGCGGTTCGGCGATCAATGTCGTTGCCGGTGGCCGACTGTTTCCCGGTGAGCACAGTCTGGCGAGGTTCGACGTGCGGGAGACGGCGCAGGACCTGCATGTGGCCTTCACCAGCCAGGACGAGACGGTTTCGGTGAGCATGGATGTCCGGCCGGTCGATATCCACTCGGTTCGGTCCACGGTCTTCGACGACCAGAACCGGTTCCCGCCAGGCACCGCGGGGTAACCAGGGGTGCTGTTTCAGCCGAGCGCCGCAGCCGACCGCCCGGGGGGCTAACCTGCCACCTGGAATACCTCGGCATGGCAGCAAGAAGGCACAAGAATGCGCGTGACAGCGAAGACGGGTCGATTCGTCCTCCAATGGGCGGTAGCGGCATCGGTAGTGATGACACTCGTCGGCTGTGCAGAGTCTCGAGGAACCATGGACGTGGCGACCAGCGCGCCCGGGACCCCGACGGCCGTCAGTACACAGCCGCGCGGCATCGAGGGCATGAACCAACCGTGCTTCCCACAACCAGGCTTCTATCCGGCGGCGGACGCTTACGCCGGTCCCGCACCGCATCCGGTCGCGGTGTTCGCCAACGACTACGGCGCGATTTGGACTACGCCGCTGCAACCTCCCGAGTGGATGAACCAGTCGGACCCGCTCCGATATCAGCTTGTCGTATGTCTGGGAACCAGCCAGGACGGCGGCGAGCTGATCCAGGCTTGCGAATTCCTCGGGGACAAGCGACTACCGCTGTTCCGTGGGCGATACGTCGCCAAGGTCTACGAGGCGAAGTCGGCAAAGCTGCTGGGCACCGAGGTGATTCTCGGGGACCTCTACGGCGGGTGCCCGATGGTGGTGCGGTTCACGCCGAACGAGCGGCAATGGCTGTTCTCGAATCCGGACCTGATCGAATTGCAAAGGGTGCTGGGCAAATACGTCTACCGATGACCAGGGCGAGGTCATCGCGGTGCGGCTCCGGGTGTCGCGCCTTGACGATCGGCGCACTGCTCCCTACCCTCCGGTGGCGGACAACCGAGGCACGGAGACCGTGGAGCGAGGGGGCGCCGATGTTCGCCGAGAGTGTGCTCTGGCCGCGGGAGCCGTCGACGGTGGCCGAGGTGGTCGTCGACGAGGCGACCGTGGCGGATCTGCGGCTGGATCAGGTGATCGCCGCGGTTGTCGGGTCCCCGGACGAATTCGGGCTCGCGGCACTGTTGCGGCGGCCGGTGCGCGACCGTGACACCGTGCGCTACCGCCAGGAAGTCTTCGCGGATCTGGCCGTCGACGAGATCCGGGCGGTGTTCGACGATTTCGCGGCCGGTCTGCGACGGGTGCGGCGGCGCAGCGACGGCGCGGCCCGCCTGCAGCATCCGCGCCAGCGGCAGCGCTGGCATCTGGACGCGGCCGCCGACTATCTGGCCGCACTCACCACGACAGCTGCGGCGTTGCCGTCGCTGCCGCTGACCTCGCGCGCGCTGCGGCAATGGCGCACAGCCGTCCTCGACGCGGTCGCCGGCCCCGCCGTCACCGAACTCGCCGAACAGGTACGCACGGTACGCGAAGCGCTGGCCGCGGTCCGCTACAGCGTCCGCGTGCTCGACACCGGCACGCTCGCGGTCGGACCCGACGACGACACTTCCGACTACACGGCCACGATCACCGAACTGCTGGCACGCTTCGGCGCGGGCCCGCCACCACCACCGCCGCCCACCCAGCCGGAGTGGCCGGACATGAACCAGATGGAAGAACAGATCCTCGACCGGGTCGCGGCGCTGGCACCGCAGGCGTTCGGGCAGCTCGCGGCCTTCGCCGACCGATCCCCCCGCTTCGTCGATCCGGCGGTCGCGAGCTTCGACCGGGAGATCCATTTCTATCTGCGCTACCTCGATTTCGCCGCCACCCTGACCGAGCCGCTGTCACTACCGCGGATCCTCGACGCACCCGGCGACATCGGCGCCGAAGACGCCTTCGATATCGCGCTGGCCGCCAAACCCGGCCGGACCGGACCGCTGGTGTGCAACGACTTCGAGCTCGCGGACCCGGAACGGGTGCTGGTGGTCACCGGCCCCAATCAGGGCGGTAAAACCACCTTCGCCCGTATGGTCGGCCAGCTGTGTTACCTGGCGGCGCTGGGTTGCCCGGTGCCGGCACGGTCGGCACACCTGGCCTTGCCCGACCGACTGACCACCCACTTCGAACGCGCCGAGCAGGCAGGCGACGCCGATGGGCGGCTGCTGGCCGAACTCGGACGAGTCCGTGAAACCCTCGACAACGCCACCGCCGACAGTGTGCTGATCCTCAACGAGAGCTTCAGTTCGACCAGCACCCTCGACGGTGTCCGGATCGGCGGACAGGTACTGGACCGGATCATCGCCGCGGGGTCGGTGGCGGTGTGGGTGACCTTCTTCGACGAACTCGCTGCCGCACGCCCGGAAACAGTCAGCATGGTCGCCGCGACCGACCCCGCGGATCCGGCGCGGCGCACCTTCCGGATCGTGCGCCGCGCGGCCGACGGCCAGGCACACGCGGTGGTGCTGGCGCAACGCTACGGCCTCACCTACGGTCTCGTGACCGCGAGGATGACCGCATGCGAGTGAATCTGCTGCACCCGCCCGGTCGGGTCCCCGCGATCGCGGTCAACGGGGAGCGCGTGGTCACCGATCTGGGTCTGGAGTCGCTGTTCACGGCGATGGCCACCGACGATCCGCTGATCGCGCAGGTCGTCCGCGCGACGGTGCCCGCCACGATCACCGATCCGGCGGTCATCGCCTACCGGCAGGCCGTGCTGAGTGACTGCATCACGCATCCGGATGCGGTCCGGGAGCTCTACCGGATCGCGGTCGCGCCGACGCGGATCCGGCGCTGGCCCACCGGCGAAGGCCGGCGTGCGGGCGGCAAACTGGTGCTGTCGCTGCCACCGTTCGGTGAGCTGCTGGACTGCCTGCGCCTGTTGCGGGCGCAGTGCCGCCGTCACGCCACCGATTTCACTTCCACCGGTCTGCGGGCCCTGGTCGCCACGGTGACCGACCACTTCGACGACGACTACCTCGACGCGGTCGAACAACAGTTGACCGCACTGCATTTCGATGACGGTATCCATCTGGGTGCCGGTCTCGGGATCGGCAACAAGATCGCCGATATCGTCCTGCACGACCCGTTGCCGCCGCGCCGGACCCGTTTCGGGTTCGACCGGCGTGCCGCGCAGACTTTCCAGCCGATCGAGGATCCCGAGGCCAGATCCAATCCGACACTGAATCCGATTGTGCAGCTGCGTAATCGAGCACTGGCCGAGGTGGCCGAGGTCGTCGGTTACGCAGCCGACCACATCCACGGCTTCTTCGAACGGTTGCGCACCGAACTCGCCTTCTACATCGGCTGCCTGAACCTGCGCGACCGCGTGACCGCGGCCGGGGTTCCGACCTGTCTGCCTGCCGTGGCCGCCGCCGGCGATGTGGGTCCGCGGTGTGCGGGTTTGCGTGATGTCACGCTGTGCCTGACCGGTGGCCGGGAGGTCGTCGGCAACGATCTCGACGCGACCGGCCGCGAGCTGCTGGTGGTCACCGGCGCCAACAACGGCGGCAAGTCGACGTTCCTGCGCAGTGTCGGCGCGGCCCAGGTGATGATGCAAGCCGGTATGTTCGTGGTCGCCGAGAGCTTCCGGGCCCCGGTCCACACCGGGATCTTCACCCATTTCGTCACCGACGAAGACCGCACCATGACCTACGGCAAACTCGTGGACGAACTGGTCCGGATGCGCGCGATCGTGGACCGGATCGGGCCCGGGGCACTGTTGCTGTCCAACGAGTCGTTCGCCTCTACCAGCGAACACGACGCCGACCATATCCTGACTCCGCTGGTGACCGCGCTCGTCGATGCCGGAGTGCGGCTGGTGCTGGTCACCCACCTGTTCGACTTCGCCCGTCGGCGCCACGATCGCGCGCTGGCCGGTGATTTGTTCCTGCGCGCGGGTCGGCTGCCCGACGGCCGGCGCACCTTCCGGCTCGTGCCCGGCGCACCGGAGCCGAGCAGTCATGCCGAGGAAATCTTCCGGCAGGTGTTTCCGGAGGGATAGTTCGGCTCGCGCATGGCTTGTGGGGACGGTTTGAGTAGCGGCGCAGGTTCTCGGCCTTGCGGCGACGGGAGTTCGCCATGACTTCGAGGGCTGACCCCGGATTCTCCGAGGTGGGTCAGGGCCGAGTGTCGGAGCTCGTGCAGGTCCCAGCCGGTTGCGGCCCGTCGACCGCAGTGGCAGCGTCGAGCAGGGTCGCGGTCGCGCCAGCGCCACCAGGCGGTGAGCTCCGGTACCCGGACGCCGACGGCTCTGAGACCCGCACCTCGGAGAATCCGAGTGGATCGAGATCAGCGGGGAATACGCGAGCCGGGTGCCGCACTTCCCGCTGGCCCGCCCGCGGGATCCGGCCAAGGGCCGCCCGAACGCGCCGACGCGCGCTACTGACTGTCAGCCCCGGGCCGGAGTTAGGTTGCTGGTATGCATCCGGGAAACCCTTCGGCGGCGTTGCCACCGCGATCGGGTGAACAACACCAGCCACCAAGCACCGGCGAACCCGCCGCGGCACCCATGGGCGGACGCGACGGTTTGTCGTCGCGGCGGTGGCCGCTGCTGGCCGCCGCCAGCGCCGCGGGCGCGGTCGCGGTGTATCTGGCGGCGGTACTCACCAGCACCGGGCAGGCACTCGAGAACGCCGCGCTGCGCGGCGCGGACCAGGCAGGAGCACGTGATGAGGCACGGGCCTGGGCGAGCCTGGACCAGATCACGGTGTACTCGCTGGCGGTCGCGGTGGCGATGATCGCGGTGATCGCGCTGCTGCGTCGGCGCGTCGATCTGCTGGTCGCCGGAGTCGGGGTGATCGTCGCCGGGCAGCTGGTCACCCAGGTCCTCAAGCGGTGGGTACTTCCGCGCCCGGAATTGGTGGACACCACCGGCGGTTTCACGGCCAACAGCCTGCCCAGCGGGCACACCACCATCGCGATGACGGTGTGCTTCGCCATCGTGCTCGTTGCCCCCTACCGGTGGCGCGGACCGGCCATGCTGATCGTCGCGTTCTGGGCAGTGGGCATCGGCCACTTCACCTTGACCGCGAAATGGCATCGTCTCAGCGACACCCTCGCCGCCGACGCGATCTCGCTGGCCCTGGCGTGTCTGGCCTCGTGGTGGCTGGCGCGGCGCGGCGCGCTCGCCCGCGACACCGGCCCGCGCCGTATCGTGGCCGTGCTGGTGGCGGCGTTGCTGTCGGTCTGGGCGCTGATCAGCCTCGCCCTGGGATGTGTGCTGTGGGTGGTCCCGCTGCGCACGGAAGGCCTGGACACCGCTCTGGCCGAAGACGACTGGAACATCTATCTCGGCGCCACGGCCTTCGCTTCGGCCGGATCGGTACTGGCCGCGCTGGTGTTTCTGGCCGCCTGGCACCGCCTCGACACCACACCCACACCGGGCCGGCCGCCCCCGCCCTCGGCACCGGCATCCGGCGACCACGGACCGGCCGGGCGGTGACCGGGGGCATGCCGAGTCGTTCGTCGAGACCTGGACCATCTGCATCGGTTGCGGAGGGAAACACCCGCTGTCCGCAATCCGATGGTTTGCCCGAAGTTGTCTATTACAGTGAACTCGTTCATCCGATCACAGCGAGGAGTCCACGTGCGCAAGTCACTAGCTACCGTAACCGTCGCATGCACCATGACCGCCGGGGCCGTACTCGCCGGCGCAGGGGCCGCCGGAGCCACCCCCGCCCCGCCCTCACCGGCGTGCTCGCTGGTCTCCTGGCCGCTGGTGTTTCTGGTCGAGGCCACCGGCGGCGCGTCGAGCCCGCTGCTGCCGCTGGCCGATTCCATCCAGGCCATGGTCTGCCCGTAACCCCTCTGCCGGTGACCGGTCATCACCCGGTTCCCGACGAAAACGCTGCGTCAGCGAATTCGCGGCGCGAACCCTCGCGGCAGGAAACTCCGCGTCTGCTTCGAAAGGTATGACCAGATGAAGCGTGTACTGATCGCGGTCGCCGGCGCGGCCCTGATCTGTGGTGTCGGGGCCTGTTCCAACGATTCGGACCCGGCGCCGGCGACGAGCACCAGCGCACCCGCGACCACGACCACGACAACCACCCCCGTGGGCACGACACCGCCCACACCGCCCACAACCGGCGAACGCGGCGCCGACGGCTCTACCGGCAACGGGCTCAGCGCCGAATACTGCGCCCGCAACGAGGATCCGGGATGCCCGGCCGGCTCCTACGTCGGCCCCAGCGCCATCCCCAACCCCAACGGTGACGGCACCTGGGTGCCCTGTGAGGGCACCGTTTGCACCAACCCCAACCACGGGGCAGGCCCGGACGGCACCGTCCCGCCGGTCGATCCCACCACCACGGTCCCGCCCGCTACCACCACTCAGCCCGCCGCCGAGCGGGTCGAGGGCGCCCCTTGCGAGGGCGACGGCCGCTGGGTGCATCTCGAGGGTGGCAACGCCGGCCATTACGGCACCGAATGGCTCTGCCAGCACTGAACACCGACACCGGCGGGTGAGGAACATGCACCTGGCGCATCCCGCCCGCCGGTGACCGACCGCCAGCGATGGCCTCGCGTCGACTGAGGGGCGAGTACGGGTGCCGGACCGCCGGTCTCGCGGTGAACTCCGCAGCGGCGACACCGGGATCGGCCGCTCTGCCCCTCGGGCGCTCGAGCGCAACGCGCGGTCCGGCTCACCTGAGACGACAGCGTGTCGGACCACGGCGGGCAACCTTGCAGTTACGGTGAGCGGCGTGGTGATGATACTGATCGGGGTGTGTCTGCTCGCGGTGTTCACGGTGCGCTTTCGCAAAGAACGGCGCCGCTTCGGCAACGGAGTGCTGTTGCTGGCCGGGCTGCTGTTCACCGCGGGCGGACTGCTGACCTCCGGCGTGGAGGACTACGGCCCGGGAATCGGTGTGGCGCTGCTGTTGCTGCTCTCCCCCCTGCTGATCGTGATCCTCGCCGGTCTGCTGATCTGGAACGGGCTGGTCATGCTGCGCCGCGAAGGCACCCGGATCGCGAACGCGCTGTCACTGGCAGCTGGGGTGGGCCTGCTGGCGCCCTACCTGGGGCTGGTGGTCGCGGTGGTCTCGGGCTGGAAGTGGGAACTGGTCGCGCTGGTGTCGATCACCCTCGTCGCCTCCTACCTCGGGTTCGTCCTCGCGGTGTTTGTGACCTATTCGCTGGTCTATGCCTGGACGACCGAACCCGTCGGCGCCGCGATCGTCGTGCACGGTTCCGGGTTGATCGGTGACCGCGTCCCGCCGCTGCTGGCCGCACGCCTGGACCTCGCCGGACAGCTCTGGGCCGCCTGCCGCGCCGCCGGTGCGGACCCGTTACTGGTCACCAGCGGCGGGCAAGGACCTGACGAGGCGGTCAGCGAAGCCACGGCGATGGCCACCTATCTGCGCGAGCGGGGCGTTCCCGACGAACGGATCCTGCGCGAGGACCGATCAGTCAACACGCGCGAGAACCTGCGCTACAGCGCGCAACTGCTGGCCGAGCACGCCATCACCGGCGACATCGTGCTCGTCACCTCGAACTTCCATGTGCTGCGGACCGCGCTGCTGGCGCGATCACTCGACGTCGACGCGCACGCCGTCGGCGCCCCGACCGCCCGCTATTACCTACCCAGCGCCCTGCTGCGCGAATACATCGCAATCCTCGCCGAACACAAGATCGGCAACACCGTGACGTGTCTGGTCCTGGCAGCGATCCCGATCGCCGTAGCCATCGCAACGTAAGCGGCCCTTGGATCCTGCGCACCAGTTCGGCGCGCAGACGAGCCCCACCCACGAAACGCCCTCGCCATACCTCGGGCCGATCTCATGAACGTCGCTGTCGGCGGTGTGGTTCTGAGCGTCGATGTCGGCAGCGCCCGCGAACCCGTAATACTCGGTGGTCCAGGCGATCACGGTGTTGGTGGCCAGGGTCAGACACCACTCTTGCTCGGTCTGGTCGGCGAGCTGGCCGGGCCCGGATCATGCCCTCATGGGCGTAGAGCAGCTCACGGCGCAGCGCGCAGGGATTCGCCCCCTGTTGAGCGGGCGAGCGATCTTGTGCAGGCAGTCCGGATCGGCCAGGTACTTCGCGGCGTAGATGGTGCGCCGCAGCGCCCAGTACACCTTCATGGCCGCGACCAGACGATGAGCACCTTGGCTGCGCGCAGGGTGTCCTCGCGTACATACCATCTGTCGGTCCAAGACAAGCGCGATCGCCTCGGCCGGGTCGGCTTTCGCCGAGATCGACTGATCGAACGTGCCACGACCTCGCCGACTACGCGGTGCGGGCGTTGCTGGCCGCGCCCGGCGGGGCGAGCGCGGCGCTGCAGGTCGCTGTTCGTGCTCGGCCACGACGCCCCCGCACAAGATCAGCTCGTGCAGCAGGCACACATCCGTCTCCCCGTCCCGTCCGCCACCGAGACGACGACGCCCGCACATGTGGCACAGCTCGAGTCGGCGGTATCGAACCGGCAGCGCTCACAGGCCTGCATGCCATCGTGTTCAGGCCCCGAAGAATACGATCGTCTTCGGATTGGTCGCACCGACAACGAAACCCTGCCGGAACACCCGAGCACCGTCGGCACCGGGCACCGCCGACCGCAACACCTCCGCCAACTGCCGACGCCGCCGAAAAGTCGAGACACCCAAGTAGATCAAATATCCGGCGCCGATCACCTTCACCACCAGAAACAGCACCGTCGAAGCCATCAGCACCGCCCCCAGCCCGAACACCACGGCCACCAACGGCACGAACGACCCCGCCACCGCACCCACCACCGACAACACCGCCGACCGCCGCCCCACCGTCAGCGCCCGCCCGATCGCAAACAACACATTCGGCCCTGGAATGACAATGATGACCAGCGCGGCAACAGCAAAAGCGGCAGCATGCCCGAATGGAACACCGCCCCGACCACGATCCCCGACGAAATCCCGTGCGGTCGAACAGCATTGCGCACCGAGCAGGGGCCGGAAATCATGGCACAGCAGATCGTAGACTCGGAGCAGTGATCGTCGCTGTGGAAGGACCGAGCGCTGCCGGTAAGACGACGTGGTGCAAGAGGGCAGGACTGCGGTTCGTTGCCGAGTACCTGCCGACCAGGGTGGAGCCGGACGGGTCCGATCCGGAGGAGCAGGCGCGGTATTGGACCGAGGTGAATGCGCGGCGATGGATGCGAGCCCGGGAGCTGGAGGAACAGATCGGTGTCGCGGTCTGCGACAGTGACCCGCTGAAGCTGCACTACAGCTGGTGTCTGGCGGCGGTGGGCGCGGGACCGGTCGTGCGGTTCGAGCGGGAACTCGCCGCTGTCCGTCAGGCGTTCACGCAGCGGCGACTCGGGTTCGCCGACGTGGTGTTGTTGTCGATACCCGAACCACAGCAGTTGGCGGCACAGCGCGCCGGGGATCCGACCCGGCGGCGCAGACACTTCGAACTGCACGCACAGCTGGCCGAACCACTACGCCAGTGGTATTCGGCGCTGGGCCGGCTCGATCCGGGTCGCGTCGTAGACGGCTTTCCCACCGAACTCGGCGACGCGATACCGGAGGCACCGCGCACAGATCGGTGCGACCGGGACCTGCTCGACAGCCTGGTCGACGAACTTCCCGCGCTGTGACATGTACGGAACCGGGTTCAGCCAGCACGATCAGCATCTGCGCCGCCGCGAGCCTCGATGCGGCGTCCACCCGCCACGCCGACCGAAAATTGTTCGCGCCGCCAACTCCCGCATGGCACCATCGCCGCCATGACTGCGACCATGACCGCCGACCAGCTCGCTGCCCGCACCGCCCGGGCCGTCGCCGCCGCCGTCGGCGCAGGCCGCGAGCGAGGGCTCACGGTGCACGAACCGGTGGTATTGCACGACGTGTTCTCGGTGGTGGTGCATCTCGCACCCGCGCCGGTCGTGGTCCGTGTACCCACCGTGCTGCCCATCGGAACCGACCTCGACGACATCACGCACCGCCAGCGCACCGAACTCGCGCTCGTGTCCTGGCTGAACGCCCAGAACGTGCCGGTGATCGCGCCGAGCCCGCTCGTCGCCACCGAACCCGTGCACCGCGACGGCTTCTCGATGACGTTCTGGCAGTACGTCGAACGAGACCTGACCACCGAACCCGACTACGTTCGCAATGCCGCACTCGTCGCCGACCTGCACCTCGCCTTGCGCGACTACCCAGCGGAACTCCCGTTCCTCTCCGCAGCCGAACCGCGCACCGTCACCGCCGGACTCGACGCCCTCACCGGATGCCCCGAACTCCTCCCCGCCGCCGACCTCGAACGAGCCAGGATGGAATGGGCGCTGCTCGAACCGCTGGCCTCCTCCCGTATCGCCTTCGATGCCGAATTCCCCGGCACCACCCTGCAACCCGTCCACGGCGACGCACCCGCCTACAACATCGTCGCCACCCCCACCGGCCCGCTCTACGCCGACTTCGAACTGGTCACCCTCGGCCCCGCGGAATGGGACCTCGCCGCCTTCGGCCCCGACGCGGCCGCCGCCTACGACACCGCGGCCCAGGGCCTCGGCCTGCGCCGCCTCGACGCGCGTGTCCTGCGATTCGTCGAAGCGATCGGCATGGCACGCACCATCGCCTGCCTCCCACTGGTCGCCCGGCAACCGATCCTCGGCCCCGCCCTCGCCCCCGCGATCGACCAGTGGCGAACTCAGCCCTTCGCAGGCGGGATCTTCGACTGAAGCCGGCTCGCGCGCGGCTATGAGTTCACCGTGCGTCACCCTCGGCGACACGCATCGCCCACACGTAGAACCGCACCGGGTCACCCAGCGTCGCCCGCGCCGCGGGCCGGGCGAGGACACCGTTGGCCGCCGACAGCAGGTCGTACAACCCCAGATATCCCCACTCCCACAGCATGCTGTCGAAGTTGTAGGACATCATCGCCGGCTCGACCCGTCCACGGATCCCGGCGATGCCCGCCGTGGACAGTCCGGCCCGCCGCAGGCGGTCCTCGGTGGCCCGCTGGGTGTCGTCGTCGAAGATGGTGTCCAGGAACGGTTCGAGCAGATCAGACCAGATATCCGGACGGTTGCGCACCGTGATCGCGTTGGCCGTGCAGAACTCGGTCAGCTCCACGCGGTGCGCCGCGGGCACGAACAACGTCTCGCCATGGATCGTCCTGATCTCCGGCGGTATACCGGCCGGCTCGGCATCGCGGATCCCGGCCACCGCGAGCACCCCGTCCGGATACACCGACGCGCCCGCGAAGGGGTAGTCGACGAAGCGGATCTCGGCATCGGCCAGCACAACCTGCATCGGTCCATGATGGGCGCGGGCGACTCGCCGGAAAACGTGTCGGTTATCACTCCGGGGCCTACCATGTTGACAACGGCTGTAATCAAAACGTTAGGTTTCAGACATGGTACGCACCGGAGCAGCAATCACCGACCCGGACGAACTGAATGTTCCTCTGCCCCAGCAGCATCCGGCACGTCTCGAACTCGTCGACACCACACCCAGCACCGACGCGACCCCCACCGACGCCGTCGATGACCATTTTCCGCGACTGGGCGACACCAGTTTCCTCACCACCGCCGCCCGGCACCGCCTCGCCGCCTACATCCACACCAAGCTCGCCGAACTCGCCGAAATGCCGTGAACGCCACGCCGATGACTAGGATCGACCCGTCATCGGCGACACCAGCGCAACACGACAGGAGAGGCGTGGACAGCGACGCAGCAGTCGTACTGCCCGAACGGGTCCGCACCGAACTGCGCCGGGGAGTTCGCAGCGTCCTGGTCGACACCGCCGCCCTGCGCCTGGTCCGCGAACGCTTCGACGACAACCAGGCCGGCGCCCTGCGCCGCTACCTCGAAGCCTCCCAATCAGCCAACACTCTGCGCGCCTACCGCACCGACTGGATCGCCTGGGCTGGCTGGTGCCAGATCGAACACCGCCAGGCACTACCCGCCGACCCCCTCGACGTCGCCGTCTACCTGGCCGCCTCCGCCGACGCCCGCCGCGACGACGGCACCTGGGCTTTCAGCCCCGCCACCCTGGACCGCAAATCGGCCGCAGTCGCCGCCGTTCACGCCGCCAACGGCCTGCCCTCACCCACCCGCTCCGACGTCGTCCGGCTCACCCTGCGCGGCATCCGCCGCACCCGCCGCACCCCACCCACCCGCAAACGCCCTGTCCTGCTGCACACCCTCGACCAGCTCCTCGCCGAACTCCCCGCACCCGCTTGGCCCACCGAACCCGCCCGCCGCCGCGACACCCTCGCCCTGCTCGTCGGCTTCGCCGGCGCCCTGCGCCGCAGCGAACTCGCCGGCCTCCGGATCAGCGACGTGCACGTCCGCACCGACCACACCACCGGCGAACCACTGCTCATCGTGCACCTGCCGACCACCAAAACCGACCCGACCGGCGCCGCCGAACAACGCGTCGCCCTGCCCCGTGGCACCCACCCCCGCACCTGCCCCGTCTGCGCCTACGCCGACTGGGTCCGGCTACTCGAGATCCACGCCGACGGCGGCGACCCGGGCACCAAAACCTGGATCACCACCCACCCGCCCACCGACAACGCGATCCACCGCTGCCACGGCTTCACCGGCACCCGCCTGAGCAACAACTCGGACCGACCCCTCTTCCCCACCATCAACCGGCACGGATCCATCGCCGCCACCGCCCTGTCCGGCCGCGCCGTCGCCGAACTGATCAAACGCTACGCCGCCCGCGCCGGCCTCGACCCCGCCCTGTTCTCCGGTCACTCCCTACGCGCCGGCTTCGCCACCCAAGCCGCCCTCGGCGGCGCCAGCGACCGCGAGATCATGCGCCAGGGCCGCTGGGCCAACCCGCGCACAGTGCACGGCTACATCCGCACCGCCAACCCTCTCGAAGACAACGCGGTCACCAAACTCGGACTGTGAACCGCCGGTAGCGATGCTCATTCTTCCGGGAGCCGGCCGCTCGGATCTGTCTGTGCGGTGATCAGCGGAAGGAAGATGGTGTCGACGATCTCGGAGATGACAGCGTCGGTGGCGGCCTGCCGATGTATCAGCATTTCCTGCCGGAGCAGATCGAACGGTAACGACCTGATCCTGTCGGTGACCCGAGCCGGGTCGACCTCACCCCGCGCCGCGGCGCGATCGAAGATGATGTCGAGCGCGCCGGGTCGTTCGGTGGCGAGCAGTTTGCGTAGATCACTGGGACTCGTACCGGTGGCCTCGTAGTATTCCGCCACCTGCACGCTCAGTGCGGTCATCAGGCCGACGCGAGTCTGGTTGATCTCCGACATCAGTTCGAGGACATCACCTCGCAGCGATCCGGTGTCCGGCACGGATAGGCGATGCCGTTCGAGGATGTGCCGCAAGGTAGCCCGGAGTAGGTCGGCCTTCTCGGGCCATCGCCGATAGATCACCGGGCGGCTGGTGCGCGCCCGCGCGGCGACGGATTCCATCGTCAAATTCGCGTATCCGGTCTCGGCCAGTTCGGCCCAGGCCGCGTCGAGCAGGGCTGTCTCCAGCGCTGCCCCCCGCCTACGTTCCATCATTCCGCCTCCTTTAAGGAACAGTTGCGCATCTTATTCGAAGGGGCTATCGTTACCCGCCGTAAGATACGTGTTTGCATCTTATCGCCATCTGACCGAAGCGCCAACTGCTGGAAGAGAGATTTCATGACCACCACCGCCACGGTGGAGCCGGACACGTCCGAGTCAGGCAGCCACCAGAGGAACGTGGGCCTGCTGTTCGCAGGACTGATGGTGACGATGCTGCTGGCCTCGCTGAACCAGACGGTGCTGTCGACGGCGTTGCCGACGATCGTCGGCGAACTCAACGGTGTCGACCACATGACATGGGTGATCACCTCCTACATCCTCGCCTCGACGATCGTGATGCCGGTCTACGGGAGCATCAGCGACCGCCTCGGTCGAAAGCCCGTCCTCATCGCCGCGATCGTGCTGTTCCTCGCCGGATCGGTCGTCGGGGCGCTCGCTCAGGGGATCGGCGTGCTCATCGTCGGCCGAATCGTCCAAGGTATCGGCGGCGGCGGCCTGATGATCCTGTCGCAAGCCGCGATCGCGGACGTCGTCCCCGCCCGCGACCGCGGCAAGTACATGGGGCTGATGGGGGCGGTATTCGCGGTGTCTTCAGTCGCCGGCCCCCTGCTCGGCGGATGGCTCACCGAGGGCCCCGGCTGGCGCTGGGCGTTCTGGATGAACGTGCCCCTCGGCGCACTGGCCATCGCCGCAACCGTGGCATTCCTGCACCTACCCAAGGTTGCCGCCACCGTCCGCCCGAAGATCGACTACCTCGGCATGTCACTCATCGCCGCCGCGACCACAGCCGTCGTCCTCGTCTGCACCTGGGGCGGTGGGACCTACGAGTGGATCTCACCGCAGATCATCGGGCTCGGCGTAGGGGCGGCCGCGCTGGCCGCACTGTTCGTATTCGTCGAATCCCGCGCCGAGAGCCCGGTCATGCCGCTGACGTTGTTCAAGGACCGCAGTTTCGTCCTGACGACGATCGCCGCCCTGATGATCGGCATCGCGATGTTCGGTGCCGTCGGCTATATGCCGACCTACATCCAGATGGTTTCCGGCGTGAACGCGACCGAGGCTGGACTTCTGATGATCCCGATGATGGGCGCGCTCCTCATTGCCTCCACCTTCTCGGGTCAGGTGGTGTCGAAGACCGGCCGGTACAAGATGTTCCCGATCATCGGATCGGTGATCATGGGCGTCGGACTCACCCTGCTCTCGACCATGCACGCGAACACCGCGACATGGGTGATGTGCGCGTACCTGGCCGTGCTCGGCTTCGGCATCGGGCTCGGCATGCAGATTCTGACGCTGATCGTGCAGAATGCATTCCCAGCAAGGGTCGTCGGCACCGCCACCGCGTCCATCAACTACTTTCGTCAGGTCGGTGCCACGATCGGATCCGCTGTCGTCGGCTCGGTGTTCGCGTCCAGGCTGGCGACGCTGCTGCAGGAGAAGCTCGGCGGAGTCAACGACCCGAGCGGTGCCGCCGGCTCAGGCATGAAGTCGCTGACGCCGGCCTCGGTGAACGCGCTTCCCGACGCTGCGCGCATCCCGATCGTGGAATCCTACAATGACGCCTTGCTGCCGATCTTCCTGTTCATGGCGCCGCTCGCGGTGATCGCGGTGATCGCCCTGTGGTTCCTCGAGGAGAAGCCACTCAGCGAGCAGGTCGAGCACGAGATCTCGGCCGAATCACTTGCCGAGGGGCAACTTCTGGTGACCGACCTCGACGACCCGGCCGAGGCGGCCACTCCAGCCCGGATCCCGGCCGCATCGCGGGTTCACGACAGATGACAGGAAGTGTTCGAGTCGCCAGATGGCCCTGGCGACTCGAACGGGGGTTCCGGACTGGTGAGATCGCGTATTCAACTGTCGCGGGTTGTCGATGGTTTCCAACCCTCGGGCGACCGGAACCGGGGTGCGGTGACGTGGGGGCTCCAGGTGGCCGCGATTTCGGTCGCGAGCTTGGTTGTGGTGACGTGGTGGTAGCCGAGATGATCGTCGGCGACGACCGGACGGGCAGCGAGTGCAGAGACGACGTGCATGAAGCTCGTCCTCTCGTCCGCGGCGCGAGCACCTGCAGTCGGTGGCGAGAGCGGCGCAGTCGGTGCAGATCGGCCCGCACGACTCCGGCTCAGTAGGGGCCAATGGCGAAGAAAACCGCATTCGGTCTGCGGAATTCGAACGGCAGTTCGTCATCCAACCAGTCCTGATGGACGCCCCCATCGAGCTGTCCGACGCCCTCACCCACGATCACACGCCATGTCAGTGGCTGCAGTTTTCCGATCACCCGACAGGGAAGGCTTCCTGGCACCCGGGTCCGGTGGACTTCGTAACGCATGGCCGTCAGATTACCGACATCCGCACTGTTGGATGTCTCCGATATCGGTGCCTAACGGAGTCACGGACTGGTGCGTATCAATTGTCGCGGGTTGTCGACGGTTTCCAGCCAGCGGGTGACCGAAGCCGGGGTGCGGTGACGTAGCGGCTCCAGGTCTCTGCGGCCTCGGCGGCGAGCTTGGTTGTGGTGACAGGGTGGTAGCCGAGGGCGTCGGCGACGACCGGGGCGGGCATCTGCTGGACGTGCTGCCGCATGGCGGAGGTCCGAGCGGGAACGTTGGAGACACCCAGCGCCTTGACCAGACCACCGAGTGTGTCGGGGTGCATGGGTTGTCCGGCGCGTCGGCCGGGAAACAGCCAGCGCGAGTTGCGGTTGGTCGCGGTGTTCATGTTGGTGCGGTTCTCGATCCAGCCCAGCAGGATGTCGGCGACCGGTTCGGGGACCGGGGATGGTGGTTCGCCGAGCCGCAAGAGCACTTGGTCTCCGTCGCGGATGACGTCGTCGATGGTGAGTCGGGCGACGCGGCTGAGCGGTTGGGCGTAGAGCAGAACGATCACGGCCGCCGCGCGGGAACGCAACGGCTGGTCTTCGTCGGTCAGGATGTGCCCGATCAGCTCGATGCGGTCTTCGGGTGGCATCGGTGATGCCCGGTTCGACTGCGGGGCGGGCAGGTAGAACCGTTGGGAGAGCTTGGTTTCGATGCACCACAACAAGAATGTGCGAAGGCATGCCCGGCGATGGGGACCGTTGCCGACGTGCCAGGAGTCGATATCGGACTGGCGGCAGGTGGCGAGCGTAAGTCCTTGGTCTGCAAGCCATTCCAGGAACCGGGTTGCCTGCGTGACCTGGTCGTGGGCGCGGCGTCGGCTCGATGGGGTGATCGGTTTGCGTTCGGCTTTGGCCCGGAGCTGGGGCAACAGGTGCCAGGTGGCGTAGCGGCGGATGATTTGGGCGTGGTCCGGGTCTGTGATGATGGTGGCTAAGTGGCCGGGCAGCCAGCGTTCGAATCCGCAGATCTGTTTGTCGATGACGGGCAGAACACCGCAGGCCATGAGCAGTTCCCGCAGATGCGCCGCAGCTCGCCAGGGTTCGAGGATATGGAACGCTTCGTGGGTCAGCTCGATCTGCCCGCGTCCGAGTTCGCGCAGCAGATCCGCTGGTGTCCGAGCGCGTCCTTTGCGGGGATAGAGCCAGGTCAGGCCCGACAGTGGGTTGTTCATGACGAGCAGCCGCTCGGCCAGGGGGACAAGTTCGGGTCGGATCCGGCCGGTGCCGTCGTCGAGCAGTTCGTTGAGCTTGTCGGAGAACGTGCAGCGGGTGCAGAGGCGTCCGGCGTGGAGCTTGCCTTCGTAATCGCAGCGCGAGCACCGATAGTTCGCGGTGGTGAATCCGGCGCAGTCGGTGCAGATCGGGTCACCGGAATCCGGTGTCAGCCCCGGTAATACCCGATCGTCACCGCAGCTCGAGCAACGGCCCCGGACGCGAAGGGCTCGATCGCAGCAGGTCCGGCAGAGTGTGCCGTCGGGCCACCAAGCCGCGACATGGGCATGTCTGCCGCAACGGGCGCAATCGCGACTCTGCCATCGTGCGAGCTGTTCCCGCGTGGGTCGGCTGGTCATCCCTCGGGCAGGATGCGAGCCGGTCGGGGCCGCAGCTTCGCGACGACCGGTGGCTGGCCAGTCGTGTCGGTGGTGCCGGTCTTGCGGACCCCGGCGTTCTCGGCGGTGGTCGCAACCAGATCCGCCGGTGTGCAGGCCAGGATGTCGCAGAGCGCTGAGAGGACTTGCAGCGACATCCGTTCCGGAGTGCCCGACACCAGTCGATGGACCTGGGACGCGGACAGGTCGATGCCGCGGTCACGCAGCAGCGGAACCAGTTCGGTGGCGGTGAAAACGCCTTGGCTGGCCATGATTTCGCGCAGCCGCCAGGTGTAGCCGATGGAGCGTTTCATGCGTGTTTGCCTTTCTGGGACTTGAGGGCCGCGGCGACGGTTGCGTCCAGTCGCCGCCGCAGGGTGCGGGTGCGGAAGTCCGAGAACACGCAGGTGTAGATCGACGTTGTGCTCGCGTGCTCGTGACCGACCTGTTCCTGCACGAACCGAGGATCCCAGCCGTCTTCGATCAAATGGGTGACGTATGACCTTCGCAGCGAATGGAAGTCGACCCCGTGGTCCAGGCCCAGAGCGTGGCGGTATGCGACGAAGCGGGAATTCAGGCGCTGGCAACCGATCCGGAGCCCGCGTTCGGACGGCCAGGCCGCCGGATTGCCGTCGACGCCGAACAGCGGCCGGACCTCGGTGAACCATTCTTCAAGGACGTCGCCAGTCCAATCCCACACGGTCAACACTCCGCGTCGTTTCGGTGCCGAGCCCTTCTTGGCCTTGCCGAACCGGACCTGGCAACGGCCGAATGGGCCGAACTCCGGTGCATGCGGATTCGAGCCGAAGTCTGCCGCATCAAGCATCCGAGTCTCGTTGCGCCGCAACCCGAATGCGTAGGCCGTCTTGAACAGCGTGGCATCACGGAAGGCGGGCAACCAGCCCTTGCGGCCGAAGGCCCGAATACGGGCAACCTCGTCGTCGCAGTGGCCGAAGAACGCGTGCAGCTCCGCCTTGGTGAACGCTCTCTTCTTCGGATCGGACTCGTTGTCCTGGACGTGCGCGGCGGTGTTCCACTCGTGCACCACCTGGACCGGGTGCGTGCCGAATCGGTCCTCGCAGATCGCCGGCCACTGATAGAGCGGGTCGGTGACGAAGTGGCAGAACGCCCGGACCGCCTCGGAGTAGGAGCGGATCGTCGTTCGCTTCAGCTCACGTAGTGACCGCAGGTCTCCGAGCCATTCATCGACCATCGCCGGACTCCATTGCCACGGAAAGGCATTCACGTACGCGGTGAACGCCTTGACCGTGCGCTCCCGGCCTTCCGCCGTGGTGCGGGCCAGATTCCGGGCCAGCTGCTGATTCGCAAAGCCCGCGAGCATCGCATCGAACACCTGCTCCTCCGGCCGCAGCAGCGACACCCCGTCGACCAGATGCAACCGTGCCGCACCGGGCACCGAACCGCTGAAACCCACCAAACCGACCCACCTCCACTGGTCGCATCAGATGCGAGAAAGTCGCATCGTATGCGAGTCGTAGTGGAATCCGCAGGCAGTTGCGTCAGACCGATCACTCAGGCGCCATCAGCCGTCTATCCTCATCGGTGCCGAGACAGTCGAATCCCTCTGGTAGAGACTGGATTTGCCACCCTCGAACCGGTCGATGTGCACACCGTCGCGAGTTCGCATCCAATGCAATTGGCGACAGATGTAGCAATCGCCGAAAAACCAACGGATATGGCGAACTGATCTTGTGCGTCAAGGACGACTCGGCTGACGGGTCCGGGCAGCGCGCACCGCTGGCCGGTCCGGAGTATCCGTCGGATTCGGCGATCCAGAAGGTCTGCTACGACGAGTTCCCCGCTGTGCACACCGAGCGCTTGTATTCCTGTCGCGTGGTTGTGGTCAACTACGAGATCTTCGCGCCCGGCCAGACCGAGCCTGCAGGCGGAACCCAGCTCACCGTTGAGATGGAGTCGCGAACCAAGTGGGACACCGAGGTCTTCACATTCCGTCAGCGCGCCATCGTCGTCGATGTCTGGGGTGCGATGTCGTACGCGAAGTTGAAGATGGTGCCGCTGTGCGTGGTGCCGGGTCAGGCCTGCGATATCCAGGGGACCCAGATGCCGTGGTGGGAGATGGAGGACGGTAAGAAGTTCTTCGTCGAGAACAACATCGATCCCGGGTCGATTCCCCAGGATCAGCTGGTCGGGGTGAACAAGCTGGCCGTGGACTTCAACTTCCGGCCCGGTCCTGCCTACAGCTGGGAAGAAATCGTCCATGTTCAGGAGGTGGGACTGGCGGTGATCCGCTGCGACAACAAGCTCTCGGCGAACAAGCCGGGATGTGTGTTCCCCGAGATCCGACCGGTTCTCACCTATTTCGAGCCGACACGCAACGGCGAGCTGGCCGGCCACATCGCCGCAGCCCAGGCCTCCGGTGTCCCGGGCGGCCTCGGCAGCCAACCGCTGCACAAAAGGCACGAAGGAGCTCGAAACCGAGAACCGTGACATCACCTGCAAGGACAACCCGAGAGTTCCGAGTCCACGACCGCAGGGCCGTGACTGTGACGAGTACCCGTTCGCATCCAGCCGCGAAGGCGGCACCTTCGGCGGCGCGGAACGAACATTCGGCGCCGGATGCCTGTTGCCCGATGTCGCCACCGGCGTCACCGGGCCCGGCTACAGCATCTGCCTGATCAACCCCAGCCACAACCGCAGCGGCGGCAGTGACGCCCGCTGGTTCTACCACTGGAATAGGGTGATCATGGACGACCCGTTCTACGTTCAAACGCTGAACGGGTATCTGCCGACACCGTGACGGATGCGAGGGCATGGGAAGGAGGCTCAAGGTGAGGTGGACTGTCGCGATCCCGAAGCCCGGGTCGATGCCGCCGGCTGCGGCCGGCTTGGACGGCAACGCCGACTCCCTCGAGCAGGCCGCCCATGCCCTCGTCGACACCGCTCGCGCGTATCTGCGGCGCCAGCAACGCGAACCCAGCCCGGAATCGGTCGAAGGACACCTCGACGGGGTCCAGGTCACCATCGAAGGACTGCTCGATCCCGCTGTCGCGGCGCATGACGTCGCCGAAGCAATCGTGGCGTCCGCTGCTACGGGATCAGCGGCTCCGCCGCGCGCTGCGACCAAGGAGGAAGCCGGCCCGAGACCGTGGCCATCGGACCACCCGGGTGACCTGGGCTCCCAGCTGGGCCGGATCCAGCAGTGGACGAGAACCCGACTCGACACCGACGCGTTCACCCCCGCCACCGGGATCGATGTCGATGCGGTCCAACGCCGTTGGTCGCTGCAGTTCCCCACCGACCTCACTATGCTGTTCGGTCGCGTTGGCGGATACTTCCCCACGCTGATGCCCGGCTATGACCTGCTGGCGATCAACCGCAGCGAGCAGGTCCGAACCCTGTGGCTGGATCTCGGAGCTGACCAACGTCAACGATTTCCGGAGTTCGCCGCCCAGTTCGATCCGGCGACACTCGGCGCCGAGCCTGCCGGCACAGCCAGCGAGTTGTTCTTGCCAGAGTTCGTCCCGGTCGCCGATCGCGACGGCACTACCCTGTTCGTCGACACCCGCAGCGGGAACCTGGCGGGCTGTGTCAGCGCCTACAGCGCCGAGGGCGCCGGGGAGGGGGTGTTGTGGACGTCGGTCACCGCGATGTTCGCGGCACTGGCCGACAGCCTGGAGAAGGGCACTGTCCTGCTGGGCGCACGTCCCGTCATCCGCGACGATACGTTGGTGTGGGAGCGGTAGCCTCGCTCGGCGTCGCTGGTCAGCGTCGGCGGTCGGCTCCGGGGCCGAGCAGCGAGGTGAGGTCGCGCATCGCCTGCGGGGACGGTTTGAAGTAGCGGCGCAGGTTCTCAGCTTTGCGGTGCCGGGACTTGGCCATCAGTTCCAGCAGGCCGGCCCCGGATTCCCCGAGGTGGGTCAGGCCGGAATGGCGCAGTTCGTGCAGATCCCAACCGGTTCCGGGCCCGTCGACCGCGGTGGCGGCGTCGAGCAGATCGCGGGACTGGTCGTAGGACAGCCGAGCCAGGCCGGTTTCGGGGCAGACGTCGCGGTCGGCGAGGTACTTGCCGGGACCGGGTCGAAGGTGGCCCACGAACACTGGTCCGCGGGTGCGGGTGCGGGCACGGAGGAGCCGGGGCAGCAGCCCGGCGGTGCCGGCGTCCCAGTACACGGTCTCGAGGACATGCTTGTGGTGCGCGGGCCCGCGACGGCGGGTGCGGGGTTTGGCGCCCTTGGATTTCACCGGGGCGCTGCGGGCGGCCAGGTCGAGGTCTTCGATGTTGAGCTGGAGTAGTTCTTCTGCGCGGGCGCAGGTTTCGTAATAAAGGGGCCGCTTCGTGTACGCGACGGGGTTGGTCCGTCGCAGTTCGGCCCAGACCTGATACCCCGGATAACAGGCTGCTATCCGGGGTATCAGGTCTGGGCCCTGAATCTCCGCATCGGCCGTTCCAGGCTGTTGGACGGCGCCCCGGTCGTGCCGTAGCGGTGAGTCGTCGACGGGTTCGGCAAGGGGGGCTGACCGGGCGTGGATCGCCGGTGGCCTGGGGTCTCAGGAGTGAGAGAACAGCGCGACCACGCTCTGTGGTGCTTGCGGGCCGAAGTAGGTTTCCAGGTTTTTCGCCGAGCGGGCTGCGGCGTCGCCGCTACGCGGGAACAGTCGCTGCTCATAGGCGGTGAGCGCCTCTTCGGTGTCGCGTTGCTCGACCAGCTTGCTCGCGAGGTCGGCGCTGTCGTACATGGCCAGGTTCGCGCCCTCACCGGCGAAGGGCGACATCAGATGCGCGGCATCGCCGAGCAGTGTCACACCGGGCACCCTGTCCCAGGTGAGCCCGACGGGAAGGGCATAGATGGGTCGCAGCCACGGTCGCGCGTCGCTGTGCGTCACGAATGCGGTCAGCAGCGGCGACCAGCCGTCGAACTCATCGGCCAGGCGACGCAGGCCCGCGGACGGGTCGATGAAATCGATCGACCTCACCCATTCCTCGGGTCTGTTCAGCGCTACGTATCCGAGCACACGTCCGTCGGCATAGCGATGGGCGATGATGCCTTTACCCGGCGCGACCGCCATCAGCGTGCCGCTGCCGATCGCGGCCACGCTCTCCCTGGTGTCCGGGGCGGCCGAGGCGAGAGCGATTTCGATGAAGCAGGTACCGCTGTAGACGGGCTCGGCGGGGGTGAGCAGCGGACGCACCTTGGACCAGGCTCCGTCTGCGCCGATGACGATGTCGGCGTGGGTGGCGGAACCGTCGGCGAAGGTCAGGTCATAGCCGCCATCCACGCCGTGCCGGACCGATGAGAGCTTGTGATCCCATTCGATCGTCCCGGGCGCGAGCGATTCGATGAGCAGGCGTCGCAGTTCGCCTCGGTCCACCTCGGGACGCGTCGAACCGGGGTCCGCGGGCTTGTCGAACAGGATCGCACCGTGGCGGTCGACCACGCGCTTGGCGTCCTCGCCCGGACGGACCAGGGTGAGGAAGTCGTCGTATAGGCCGGCCGCGCGCAGCGCGACCTGTCCGGTCTCTTCGTGGATGTCGAGCAGGCCACCTTGCGTGCGGGTCGTCGCCGATGCCTCGGCCTCGTGGATCGTCGCGGTGACGCCGTGCACTTGAAGCACGCGGGCGAGTGTCAGTCCGCCCAGCCCCGCTCCGATGATGGCGATGGGCTTCTGCATGTTGCGCTCCTCTGTCTGGCCGACGCGTATCGGCAGGGGTTACTGGGATCGGGCGGTGCCCGTCGATTGGCCTTGCGGGTCATCAGCGGTCCCGCGTGCGGGAACCGGTCCTCGGCGGCCGCGCGCGGGCCCGGCCGGTAGCCGGTGATCCGGCCCAAATCGCGGATGCGCGGGGACAGCTGCATGCCGAGCAGGTCGAACAGCCCGAAATTGACCAGGGTGACCCCGTGGGTGTCGGTGGCGTGTTCGGTGATGGCAGATCGGTGGCGTTGCCCAAGGAACGTCGCTGGGGCCGCATCGTCACTGTCCTCGGTCGCCGCGTTCGCTCGACCCGCAGCCAGCCTGCTCTACACCGGTATCAAGTCCTACGTCCTCAACACCTCACAAGCCCTCGACATGGAACTCAAACCCCACGGCATCCACGTCACCGCTCTGTGTCCCGGCTTCACCCACACCGAATTCCACGATGTGATGGGCACTCGCGACAAAGCCGACTACCTGCCAGGCATCCTCTGGCAGCAGCCCGAAGCCGTCGTCGCCGAGGGCTGGGCCGCGGTGATGAAAGGCAAGCCTGTGTGCGTGCCCGGCACCGTCAACAAGATCTCCGCCGCCGCCATGAAACCCCTGCCTATCCGCCTGGGCTACCTCGCCGGAAAGACCTTCAACCCCTTCAAGAACAATTGACCCCGCTCACCGAGGTCGGCGGCCCTAGGAAATTGCCGGTGTAGACGATGGTGATCGCGAGGCCGGATCGGATGGCACCCGCGACGGTCGAGAAGCCAGGTACGCCGCCGATGTGGCCGATACTGCGAACCGCACGGCAGCTGCGTGTATCCGACGCCCAGACCGTAGGACATACCGTCACCGTTGCCTATGTCGACGCCGTCGAGCATCTGCCGCAGTTGGAGCTCGGGCACGACCTGACCGGCCGGCAGCGCGAGGAAGATCCGAAAGCGACGGGCCGCACGACGGCGCGGGCTTGCTTCTCCACCCGGTACATGCGCTCGGGCGTCCACCAAGTCTCCGCCGTCCAACCCGCTGACGATCTTGCTATCGACAATCGGTGGGTAGCACAACTGGTAGTTGATCAGGTGACGATCGTGACCAAAGGGTCCGGGCGCTGAGGTTTCGCGGACAGAATCCCGGTCACGGTCGCCTGATCCGGCGGCTGGCGGGGTCAGCGGGCGAGCGAGACGGCGAAGGGGGTGAAGCCGTTTCGGCGCAGGACGTGGGGCACGACCAGGATCATCGCCTCAGTGGCGCGCGCGGTGGTGATGTCGCCGAGGTCCTCGACCCACCCGGGCTTCCAGCCCAGATCGCCGAGCAGGCCGATGACGGTCTTCTTCGCGTTCTCGTCATCGCCTGAGACGTACACCGTCGGAGGCGTGGCCAGGGTTTCGGGAGCGGTCATGACCATGAACAACATGGTGTTGAGGGTCTTGACCACGTGGGTGTCAGGGAGCGCGGCCTGGAGTTTCTCTCCGAGACTGCCGCCGGGGTAGCACAGGTCCCCGGGCAGGCCGTCCGCGGCGTCACGGGTGGCGTTGGAGACATCGATGACGATCTTTCCGGCGAGGTCGGCGCGCAGGTCGGTGAGCCGATCCAGGGAACTCTCACCGGGCGTGGCGTTGATCACGATGTCGGCGGTTCGGGCGATGGTGCGCTGGTCGGCCACGGCGATCCGTGGATCGAGCCCGGCGACGCGGGCAGCGGACTCTGATACGTCCCGGCCTCCGATGGTGACCTGATGTCCGGCCGCGGCGAGTTTCGCGGCGAGGTTGGTGCCGACGCGGCCGGCGCCCAGGATGCCGATGCTGGTCATGAGGTGATGCTCCTTGCGGTAGGGGGCGGGAAACGTGGAAGGTGCCTGGTCAGGCGATCGTCGCCAGGACGTCGAGGGCGGCGGTGTGGATACCGGGCGCGGCGGCCAGGAAGTCGCGGCTGGCCGTGGTCCAGGGCCGGCCTGCCAGATCGGTGACGGTGCCGCCGGCCTCGGCGACCAGCAGTGCACCGGCGACCAGGCCGGAACGGACATCGGAGAACTGCCAGAACGCGTCCATTCGTCCGGCGGCGACGTGGATGAGCTGCATGGTGGCCGGTACCGACACGCGCACGACCAGCCCGTTGATCATCATGGCGGTGACCGAGTCACCGATGCGGCGGAAGGTGCGCTCGTCCTCGCCGGGCTTGGCCTGGCCGGTACCGATGAGCGTGGCACCGAGATCGGTTTTGGCCGACACCGTCAGGGGCACGCCGTTGAGGTGGGCGCCGCCGCCCGCGACGGCGGTGTAGGTGTCGCCGGTCAGCGGCAGGTGCACCACGGTGAGCACCGGCAGGTTGTCGCTGACCAGCGTGGCGGTCACGGCCCAGTCCTCCAAGCCGTGGACGTGGTTGATGTTGCCTTCGGCGGGGTCGACGACCCACCACTCCCCGGCCGGGAGCGCGCCGCCGGCCAGCTCGTCCTCGGCCCACCGCGATCCTGGCCGTGCGGCCAGCAGAGGTTCGCGCAGCACGGCCAGTACCGCGTCGTCGTTGGCGTGGATCTCCCCGACGACCTCGTCCAGGCTCACACCACGCGGGTGGGTGGTGTAGCGGTCGCGCAGTGTCAGCCCGGCGGTCTTCACCGCGGCGCTCACGTCGGACAGCAGTGTGGTGTCGGCGGCGAAAGGCGTGGTCGTGGTCATGGTGGACTCCTTGTGTTCGGTCGATCCGGGCGGCTTGTCCTGCCCTGTGCCGATAACGCTAAGCGGCATTTCAATTAACAACAAGTGCATGCTTTGCACTTGTAGAGTTACTTTCATGCAATTGGATTTGAACCTCCTCACGGCCTTGGACGCGCTGCTGGAAGAGGGCAGCGTCGCCGGCGCCGCCGCCCGTCTGCACGTCACCCCACCGGCGATGAGCCGCTCGCTGGGCCGAATCCGCAAGGTCACCGGTGATCAGATCCTGGTCCGCACCGGCCGCAGCATGGTCCCCACCACCCGCGCGCTGGCCATGCACGCCGAGGTCCACGCCCTCGTGCAGCAGGCCCAGCAGCTGCTGTCCGCGCAACACGAACTCGACCTGTCGGCGTTGGATCGGGTATTCACCGTGCGCTGGCATGACGCCCTGACCGCCGCCTGCGGTACCACCCTGACCAAAGCCGTCCATCGCCAGGCCCCCGGTGTCCGACTGCGCCTTTCTGCCGAGACCAGTACCGACACCCCTGAACTGCGCCGCGGCGAGGTCGACCTCGAATCCAGCTCCGGGCTACCGACCCTGCCCGACATCAGCCACCGCCTCGTCGGCCGGGACCGGCTGGTCGTGGCCGTCCGGCCAGGCCACCCGCTCGCCGAGGGCGTGCTGAGCCCGCAGCGTTACGCGGCCGCCGAACACCTCACCGTGTCGCGGCGAGCACGCCTGCGCGACCCGATCGACGACGCCCTCACTCCCCACGGCCTGCACCGACGCGTCGCCGCCGCCGGGCCGACCACCGTCTTCGCGCTGCAACTCGCCCTCGACACCGACCTGGTGGTCACCCTGCCCGACGCGGTCACCCGCTCTGCCCGCGATCGACTCGGCTTGCTCACCCTGCCGCTACCGCTGCCACTACCCTATGTCTCGTTGTATCTGCTGTGGCACCAGCGCTATGACGAAGACCTCGCACACAGGTGGCTACGCGACCTGGCCACCGAAACCGTCCGAACATTGTTCACGGCACCACCTGCTTGAACGTTTCCCCGCCGCCCACAACGATCCGGTCACTTCCGTCCCACTATGCTGCCTGGCGACATGTAGGCAATTGGATGCGAATCAGCTGGTGCAGGTCCAGCGCGGCCAGGATGTTTCCCTGACGCAGTGGCGCGGTGCTGGACTCAGCGGCCTGCGGTGCTCACGGCGTAGCCGGGAAGCAATGTGGAGGAAGAAGACGGGCGTACGGCAATCAGGGGCCGGCCTACGGGCGGCGGGCGATCCAGGTGGTGCGCGTCGTATGGACGCTCAGGTCGCCGCGGCGCGTGATGCCGAGCGGGTGGTTCTGGTCCAGGAGGGTGTCGAGCGCGGCCAGGTCGTCTGCGTCCAGGTCATCTGCGGCATGAGAGCGCAGCTTGGCCAGGCAGATGTGCGCGTAGCGGCCCAGTGCTGGGCTGGCCTGGGAGGCGTGGAGGCGGATCTCGAAGGGTCGGCACGCCTCCACAGTGAACCCGGCGTCCGTGAGGGCCTGGGTCCATTCATGAGGCGGCTGGGTATTCGCCACGGCATGCAGGCGGGCTTCCAGGCCGGGGCGGCCGACACCGGCCTCCTGGGGCAGAAACCGCGGGAAGAAGTCCATCTCGCTGACAGCGAGCAAGCCCCCCGGTCGCAGCTGCCCGTACGCCTGGGCCAGCGTCCGGACCGGATCACTCAGGTGGTGCAGGAACGAGGCCGCCCACATGAGATCGTACGGCTGCGAGGGCAAGGGCCACGGCTCGTCCAGGTTCGCCTCCAGCGTGCGCACGCGCCCTGACACGCCCCGCGCGGTTGCCTTCTTCTGCAGACGGTGCAGCATCTGCGGCGAGAGGTCGACCGCCGTGAGCGACGCGGAGGGAAAATGCTCGGCAAGTGCGAGGGTGCCGGTGCCGGGACCGCTGCCCACGTCCATGATCCGCTGCGGAGCAGGGCTGGTCAGAGCCGCGATCCAGCCGGTCAGTTCAGCCAGGTAGGGCGCGAGGACCTCGGCGTCCAGTTCCAGCAGCTCCGCCATCGCGACATCGGAGCGGCTCGCGTGCTCGTGCCCTATAAGTCCGCTGGTGCTGTGGTGTGTACTCATGACTCGACAGTAGGGTGACCCCTGCTATTCCGGCATACACTCTTGCCGGTGGAGCAAGAATCAACTCTCGACGCAGTCGTCAGGATGCGCATCCGATCCCTGCGCAAAGCGCGCGGATGGTCACTGGACAACCTCGCCGAGCGTGCGGATATCAGCCCGTCCCAGCTCAGTCGGATCGAAACCGGGCACCGACGCATCAGCCTCGACCAGCTGACTGCCATCGCGACCGCCCTGGGTAAATCCCTCGACCAGCTCGTGGAATCCCCCGACGACTCCGACGTGGTCATCCGCCCCGCCCGCGACGAGAACAGGGGCCTGACCACCTGGCTGCTCAGCGGCGACAACGGCCCCCAGGGGCTCACGGTCGCCAAGATGCGTATCACCGACCCGGTCGGTGCCGTCACGCGCGACGACCTCGGCGTCCACCCGGGCCGCGACTGGTTCACCGTGCTGTCCGGCACGATCGTCCTCTACCTCGGGGAACGCGTCATCCGCGTCGAGGCAGGGCAGGCCGCCTCCTTCTCCACCATGACCCCCCACACCCTGCGCGCCGACCGCGGGCCCGCCGAAATCCTGTGCATCCTCGACCACAACGGCGAGCGCAACCACCTGCGAGCGGGTAGCGGGGGGCTGTGAAGGATACGGTGCGAGCTGGTGTCGTCGAGTCCCCGGTGAGCTCGATGAACCGTGGATCGTCGACGTCGCTGCCCACGGCCTGGCGCAGATTCGCGATGAAGCATTCCGTGACCGATTCCCATTCCGGATACAGAGCCTGCTCGGCGGGGTCAAGGAACATGCCTCGAAGCTGATTACCTCCCACTCTGAGGCCAGGTGAGAGCGCCCGTGCGAGATTGTTCGAGGCGACGATGTCGAAGTACCGATCTTCGATCACGTCCTCGTTCCAGGCGAATGGAACTATTATCCGGTCCCCTGTTCCGTGTAGAGCGTTGTGGACGGGTGAACATGTGTGTTGTGTGGGCTGGTGGGGTGTACGGAAAGTGATACATAGTTCAATGCGCATATCTACGTATGTAGATGTTCAATCTGGACTCGGCAACCGGCGACCTCCAGTTCTCCCACGACTGACCGTGTCGATGACGCACACTGGGTGCACGCCCCCGCCCGCCCAGCTTCCAGGAGCGCTATGCACTCCCCCAGCGGTCGCCGAATCCTCGCTGTGGTCGCACTGACCGCCGCGGCGTTCCTCATTACCAGCACCTTCCCCGCGCCCGCCCGTCCACCGGCACCCGAGCGGATCGCCCCGATGCCGGCGGACTTCCTGTGGGGCGTCGCGGCATCCGGGTTCCAGGCTGAAGGCGAGGCGCCGGACAGCAATTGGCGCCGCTACGCGGAATCGGGACAGACCGAAGACCCCTACCTGAACTCGGTCGACTTCCGGAACCGGTTCCGATCAGATATCGCGCTGGCCGCCGACCTCGGGGTGCGGGTCTACCGGATCGGCATCGAATGGGCGCGTGTACAGCCGCAACCGGGCGTCTGGGACGAGGCCGGGCTGGCCTACTACGACGAGGTCGTCAGCGCGATCACCGCCGCCGGCATGCGCCCGATGCTCACCCTCGACCACTGGGTGTACCCGGGCTGGGCGGCCGACCGCGGCGGCTGGCGCGATCCGGAGATCGTGACGAACTGGCTGGCCAATGCCCGCCACGTGGTCGACCGCTTCGCCGGCGCCGATCCGCTGTGGGTCAGTTTCAACGAGCCGACCATGTACCTGGTCAACGAGCTGCGCCACGGCGGCATCACCGCCGCTGAACTGCCGACCATGGCCGAGCGGATCGCGCAGGCGCACAACAGCATCTACGACTACATCCACGCCGTGCAGCCGGGCGCGCAGGTCACCAGCAATGTCGCCTATATCCCGACGGTCGACGACGCGATCAGTGGCGCGGTGCTGGACCGGATGGCGCCGCGACTGGACTACATCGGCATCGACTACTACTACGGCTTCTCCCCCACCCAGCTCGAGGTACCCGATCCCAGCAAACTCTGGACCCTGCCGCTGCAAGCCGAAGGCATCTACTACGCCCTCGACCACTACGCCCGCCGCTTCCCCGGCAAGCCGCTCTACATCGTCGAGAACGGCATCCCGACCGAGAACGGACAACCCAGAGCCGACGGCTACACCCGAGCCGATTCCCTGCGCGACACCGTCTACTGGCTCCAGCGCGCCGTAGCCGACGGCATCCCGGTGATCGGCTACAACTACTGGAGCCTCACCGACAACTACGAATGGGGCTCCTACACACCACGATTCGGCCTCTACACCGTCGACGTACTCACCGACCCCACCCTCACCCGCGTACCGACCGACGCGGTAGCGGCCTACCGGGCGATCACCGCGGCGAACGGCGTCCCAGCCGACTACCGACCCACCCGCCCGCCCGCCACCTGCTCCCTGGTCGACGCACCGTCCAGCTGCACCGACCCGGTGATCCTCCCCCGGTGATCGTCGGCGACCGGATCGCTTCGAAGACGGTACGCACCGCCCTTCTCTGATGCGACCGCACGGCCGGAACGGGCTCGTAGGGTGCGGGTGTCGATGCGGCGTCGGTGTGGTCGGGTCGGCGAGGATGACCGGTGGGCGCGTGAGCTGGCGGGTCCGGGGCGAGCAGAAGGCGGTGCATCATGTCCGGTCGGCGCGATCAGCATGCGTTGTTTCTCGTCATCGTGGGCATGTCGGTGGTGTTCGTGGTGTTCGGGCTGATCGTCGACCCGGTGGACGAGATCGTGCACGGCCTGGGCGATATCGTGTTCGCGCGCGATCTGGTGATCACCGATTTCGTCGGGGTGGGTGGACTCGGTGGTGCTTTCGTCCAGGCCGGGCTGGTGACCCTGGTGGCGTGCGCGGTGTACCGGGTCACCGGGGCTCCGGTGGACGGTGCCGCGGTGGCGTGCCTGCTGTTGGTGCTCGGTACGGCGTTGTACGGCAAGACATTGCTCAATATCTGGCCGATCGTGGCGGGCGTGGCCCTGTACGCGCGGGTGCGCGGTGACCGGCTCGCCGACCACGTCTCGACGGCGTTCTTCGCGACAGCGCTCTCACCGATCTTCTCGGTGCTGGCCTTCCGCACCGCGCTGCCGGTGTGGGCCGGGGTCCTGCTCGGCGCCGCGACCTCGGTGCTGGTCGGCTTCGTGGTGCCGCCGGTCGCGCAACGGCTCTTCCATGCCCACGCCGGCTTCACCCTCTACAACATGGGATTCGTCGCCGGTGTGGTCGGCGCGGTCGTCATCGCGGTGTATCAGGCGTTCGGCTTGGGCCCGCAACCGGAGATGGTGTGGACCTCGGGCCACGACACGCCACTGCTGATCCTGCTGGCGGTGCTGTTGCTCGGCATGCTGGCCGCGGCGTTCGCCTGCGATCGGACACCGTGGCGTGGCTATCCGCGACTGCTGCGCCGGACCGGGCGGGCGCCCGCTGATTTCATCGACAGCGACGGCGCCGCAACGGTTCTGCTCAATATGGCCGTCATCGGCGCGCTGGCGACCGGGTATGTGCTGGTGATCGGCGCCGACCTGAATGGGCCGGTGGTGGCGGGGATCCTCAGCGTGATCGGCTTCGGGGCGTGCGGTAAGCACGCGCTCAATATCGTGCCGGTAATGGCCGGTGTCGCGCTGGCCGGTCTGCTCAAGCCCTTCGAGCTGACCGATCCCGGGCTGATCTGGGCCGCCCTCTACGGCACCTGTCTGGCGCCGATCGCCGGCCGGTTCGGGCCGCACTGGGGTGTGGTCGCCGGGTTCTTCCAGGCGTCGACGGCTCAGGTCACCGGTGCGGTGGTGGCCGGACTCAATCTGTACGGCAACGGATTCGCCGCCGGTTTCGTCGCGGCGGTGGTGGCGCCGGTGGCGGCGTTCCTCGCGAAACCGCGCCGTGCGGCGGACGAACCCGAGGAGCCGGTGCCCGCGGCCTGAGTTCGCGCCGCCGGGCCCGGCGCGTCCTCTACACTCGGGCGGATGTCGAGCACTACGTCACGCCCGTCCGGCGCCGTGAGTGGCAGGCAAGCCCGCTGGCAGCCGCACAACGACAGCAGGCGCGAGGCGATCGTGCTGTCGGCCATCGAGCTGCTCGAGCAGGCGCCGGTCGGCGTCGAGGTGCCGATCGTGCAGATCGCCGAGAACGCGGGTCTCGCGAAATCGGTGGTGTATCGCCAGTTCGCGGGGCGCGACGAACTCGATCGCCGGATCCGTGCCGAGATCGCGGAGCGCTTCGCCGCCGACATCGAGGACGCGCTCGATATCGGTGACGGCTCGATCCATCAGATTCTCGTGCGCACCGTCGGCGCCGTGGTCACCTGGATCCAGGATCATCCACGCCTGCACGACTTCCTGCGCACCGGTCCCTCGGACGACGATTCCGAGGTCGACGCGATGAACGCACTCATCGCGTCCATCGCGGCCTCGACCCGGGCACTGGTCACCGGGCTGGCCGGGGTGGTCGGGGTGGCCGACGACGGATCGGCCGACACGATGACCTTCGCCATCGTGTCGATGACCGAGGCCACCGTCACCCGCTGGGCCAACGACCCCGACCCGGTTCTGACCAGGGAGCAGTTGATCGAGGAGGTCGCCGACTACGCCTGGCACGTGGTCGACGGCGTCGCCCGGCGGCACGGCCTGACCCTCGACGCCGAACAGCCACTGACCACGGTCCTCAACCAGCTGCTGACCGGCGGCTGACCACTCGGCCGATCTGCTGCGCGGCGGGCTCAGCAGATCGGCGTGACGGCGCTCAGGCGATGCGGCGCGCGCTGCGTTCCGGTTCGCTGCGGTAGCGCGACACCGGACCGTCGACACCGAGCGCCTTCCACAGCCGCTTGGCCACCGGGTTCATCAAACCCAGCTCGTCGGCCAGTTTGCGCATGTCGCCGAAGTAGCCCGACAGGATCCGGCGCGAGTGCTCGGACTTCCAGAACGCCTGCTCGATCACCTCGCGCGGAATGTCGAACTCGTGCGCGAACGAGCGCGGCGGCGCCATGATCTCCCCGGCCAGCCAGCGCATGGCGATCGGGAACGCCACCGAACAGGCGCCACGGTTGAACTTGCCCATCCGGCCGACGTGCACGGCGAGGAACTCACCGGCGAAGGAGATGTGGCGCGCTTCCTCGGCGATGTGGATCTGCATGGTGCGCAATACCATCGGGGGCATCCGCTCGCCGTCCCTGATCACTGCCTTCTGGTAGTGATCGATCGGTTCCTCGCCGCCGAGGATGCCGATGAACAGGATCGCGTAGGCGTAGCCGCCCGCGACGCCGATCAGCGGGGAGAGCGCCCGGAACATCGGGCGCATGCCGGGCACGTCCACCCCGATCCGGTTGACCAGTTCCTGGAACATCTGGATGTGGTTGCACTCTTCGGTCATCTCGTGCATGCAGTACCGGAATTCCGGCGAGCCGTTGGGCAGCTTCATCGCGTACTGCATCATGCCGCGGATGAGGATGCTCTCGAAGGCGGCGCCGACCTTGATCGCGTTGGCGGTGCGCCACTTGCCGATCGCGATCCGCCGCTCCAGCGGCTGGTCGCGGTACCACTGGGTGGCGCCGAGCGGGTCGACGTCGGGTGAGAGCACCCACCGTTCGTCATTCGGGTCGATGGCGAGCTCGGGCGAATCCCAGTCGATGTCGAGGTAGGGATCGAAATGCCGGTCGACCGACCCCTCGGACAGGGTCGCCAGCGCATCTCGGTACTCCTCGGTGATGAGTCCGCCACGGCTCGATTCGGTCAGCGTCATCGGTGCCTCCTCGGGTCGTGTCCGGTGCGCGCGGCTGTAAGCGCCGTCACACCGGTTGTACCGAGAATAACTGAGACTCACGGTCCCACACAACCCTGGGCGGGCGGTGCGCACACATCGAGATCCGCCGCTATTCGACGAGCAGGACCACCAGCTGACGGGCCAGTTCACCGTCACCGGGACCGCCCAGCCAGATCAGCGGGCGACGGGGATCGAGCCGGTCCAGCGCGTCGGGCAACGAGCCGAACACCCGGTCGGCACGCACCACACAGACCTGCGGCACCGACTCCGAGACCCCGGGGCCACCGTCGACCTCCAGTGCCAGCGACCCGCTCGACGCGTCACCGGCGACCGCGTCCCGCACCACCGCGTCCCCGATGCCCGCCGTCGCCGCCCCGCCGTGCACGACCTGATGCCCCGGCGCGCTCGCCCAGTGGTCGAGCCAGGCCGGACCGGGCTCGACGGCGGCGAGTACCGAGGTGACGCTCATGCCGTACAGCACGTCGGCCACCGCGGCCGGCAGCCCGGCGACATCGACCGTGCGCACCAGCGAGCCGTGCGCGCGCAACCGTTCGGCGAAGCGGGCCAGCACGGCCGCGCGTTCAGCCGGATCGACCGCGGCGTGGCGGCCCGAGGATCGACGCATCGGCACCCGGCGTTCGTCGTCGGGTAGGTCGAGCAGCCCGTCGCGGACGCGACGCAACATCTCCTCGCGAGAATTCACTCGGGCACTCCCGTTCGTTGGCGACACCGGCCACCGTTCACACATTTCTCACCCGACATACCGCGGGAAATACCTCCGTAGTTACCGTACCGATCGGTCCGCAAGATGCGGAATCACGCCACCCGGAATCCGAGCAGCAGGCAGATCCGGTCGATCTGCAGCTCGAAGATCTCGGCGCGATCGGCGAAGGTGCCGGCGCCGTACATGTCGAAGACGTCGAAGTTCACCGCGCCGAACAGCGTCGTCCAGGCGGTCAGCCCGGACACGAGCAGCCAGTCGGGCACAGCCATGCCGAACTGCGCGCGGATGGTGGCGAAGTCGGCCGCCGTGCGCGCCGAGACGACCGGCTCGACTGCCGGTTCCCCGATCTGCCCGGCGCGATAGGCACCGTCGATGACAGCCAGCAGCGCGCCGATCACCCGCACGCCGGGCGCGACCGTATCCGCCGACGGCGCGGCGTACCCGGGCACCGGGCTGCCGTAGAGCAGGCCGTACCAGGCGGGCTCGGCCAGCGCCCATTCCCGGACCGCCCCGGCCACCACGCGGAAGCGCTGCGCGGGATCGGCCGGGGCGTCGGCCAGTGCGGCGTCGACGGCGTCACCGAGGGCGTTGTAGCCGTCCACGACGAGCAGCGTCAGCAGTTCGTCACGGCTGCGCACGTACCGGTACACCGCCGAGGACACCATGCCCAGCTCACGCGCCACCGCGCGCAACGACAGCGCCGCCGCGCCGTGGGACGCCAGATGCTCGCGGCCGACGCGCTTGATGTCGGCGATCGTCTGCGCGCGGGCCAGCGCGCGGGGGCCGGGCCGGTCGGTACTCATCCCCCGATCATCACCCACCGGCCGCACCCGAGAGATCCCGCGCGTCGGCTGTGTCGCCGCCGGCTTCCCCGGCGGCCCGCACGATCTCGGCGGCGAAGGTGGCGCCCGCGACATCCCAGGCCATCGACAGCAACCGGTCCCGGAACCGGTCCAGGTCGACGCCCACACTCTCGCCGCCGTAGCCGCCCGCACCCGCGGCGTCACGGATGGTGCGCACGACATCGTCGGCGAGACAAGCGAGCGTGCGATGGATCAGGGTGCGCAGCGCCCCGCTCAGGGTGATGTCGATGCCGACGTCGTAGAGCACCAGGGCGGCCTCGAGCATGGTCCGGTCGGGGACGAACCAGCGGTCGCCACGGCGCTCCAGGTAGCCGGCCGCGATCAGTTCCGCGTGGACGTCGGCGTCGCGGTCGAGCAGCAGCGCGGTGAGTTCGGCGTCGTCGACCGAGTCAGCGCGCTCGCCTGCGGCGCCGACCCGCGGATCGAACAGCGCGCGCCAGTCACCACCCGCGCCCGGCTGGGGTTCGGCGTCGAACACCTCGCGGATCGCGTCGAGCCGCAGCCCGCGCGCCTGCATGGCGACGATGTCGCGCAGCCGGTCCCGGTGCTCGTCGGTGTACACCACTTCCTTGCCCGCGCGGCCGGGTTTCGGCAGTAGTCCGAGCGAGTGGTAATAGCGGATCGTGCGCGCCGCGACGCCGGTGATGTCGGCGAGTTCGGCGCGGGTGTATCGGTGCACCCGACCAGCATAGGGCCGTCGAGCACGTACGTTGACAGTCCACGCTGTCGCCGTTAGCGTTACCGGCGTCACTGTTGACACGACCGAGGAGCTCCTCTATGTCCGAGCGAACCACCGATTTCGACGTCCTGATCGTCGGCTCAGGATTCGGTGGCAGTGTCACCGCGCTGCGGCTGGTCGAGAAGGGGTACTCGGTCGGCATTCTCGAGGCCGGGCGCCGCTTCGCCGACGACGAGCTTCCCAAGACCAGCTGGGACCTGCGTAAATTCATCTGGGCGCCCAAGCTCGGCTGTTTCGGCATCCAGCGCATCCACCCGCTGCGTGACGTCCTGATCCTGGGCGGCGCCGGCGTGGGCGGCGGTTCGCTCAACTACGCCAACACGCTCTACGTTCCGCCGGAGCCGTTCTTCCAGGACGCGCAGTGGCGCGACATCACCGACTGGCGCGCCGAACTCACCCCCTACTACGAGCGCGCCAAGAAGATGCTCGGCGTGGTGCAGAACCCGCACATGACCCCCGCCGACGAGATCTTCAAGTCCGTCGCCGAGGACCTGGGCGTGGGCGACACCTTCGTGCAGACCCCGGTCGGCGTGTTCTTCGGTGAGCCGGGCAAGACCGTGGCCGACCCGTACTTCGGCGGCGCGGGCCCCGAGCGCACCGGCTGTGTCGAGTGCGGTGACTGCATGGTCGGCTGCAAGTTCGGCGCCAAGAACACCCTCGTGAAGAACTACCTCTACCTCGCCGAACAGGCCGGTGCCCAGGTCGTTCCGATGACCACGGTGACCGCGCTGCGTCCCCTGCCCGACGGTTCCTGGGACATCGCCACCGAACGCACCGGCGCCTGGATCCGCAAAGAGCCCAAGACCTACACGGCCAAGCAGGTCGTGCTCGCGGCAGGCACGCTCGGTACGCAGAAGCTGCTGCACGCCATGCGCGACGAGCAGGTGCTGCCCGACCTCTCGGATCAGCTGGGCCTGCTGACCCGCACCAACTCCGAGTCGATCGTCGGCGCCGCCACCAAGACCCTGGCCCCCGGGCAGGACTTCACCAAGGGCGTGGCGATCACTTCCTCGATCCACCCCACCCCCGACACCCACATCGAGCCGGTGCGCTACGGCAAGGGCTCCAACGCGATGGGCCTGATGCAGACGCTCATGGTCGACGGCGGCGGCAAGATCCCGCGCTGGCTGCGGTTCCTCGGCATCGTGCTGATGCATCCGCTGCTGATGCTGCGTTTCCTGAGCGTGAAGAACTGGAGCGAGCGCACCATCATCTCGCTGGTGATGCAGCACCTGGACAACTCGATCACCACCTACACCAAGCGCGGGCTGTTCGGCCGGCGCAAGCTCACCTCCACACAGGGCCACGGCGAACCGAATCCGACCTGGATCCCGGCCGGCAACGACGTGACCCGCCGTGTCGCGGAGAAGATCGGCGGTGTCGCGGGCGGCACCTGGGGTGAGGTGTTCAATGTCCCGCTCACCGCGCACTTCCTGGGCGGCGCGGCGATCGGCGCCGACCGCGAGCACGGCGTGATCGACGCCTACCACCGTGTGTTCGGCTACCCGACGCTCAGCGTCGTCGACGGCGCGGCCGTCTCGGCGAACCTCGGCGTGAACCCGTCGCTGACCATCACCGCGCAAGCCGAACGGGCCGCCGCCTACTGGCCCAACAAGGGCGAGGCCGACACCCGCCCCGAGCAGAGCGCCGGGTACGCCCGGATCGCGCCCGTCGCACCGAAGCAGCCAGTCGTGCCCGCGGGGTCACCGGCCGCGCTGGTGCTGCCGATTGTGGAGATCCGCGGCACCGAGCAGACCGCGGGCTGATCCCGCCCCTGGAACCCCCGACACCGGGTGGTTCCAGGGACATTCACCACGCGTGGATCTGTACGATGTCACGGCGAGCCGAACGGCTCGGTGGTGCAACGAACAGACTTTGCCCTGAACCGACTTCCCCGGTGGGACCGTCGTACGCAACCATCGAGGTGGCCGATGGTGCCGTTGGCAGTTCGGGAACAGGGGCCTCTGATGGACTCGATGCGCAGAGGCGTCGTGGTGGCTGCCGCGATCGTGCTCGCCGGCGCGGCCGGATGCACGCACAATCCTGATCTCCACGATCCCGCACCGACATTCACCCACGTCGACACCGCGCCCGCCTTCGACACATCCGAACCGCGGGCGCTCGCAGGCTGGGCCGATGCTATCTTCGCCGGCACCGTGCTGGAACGCAGTGGCTCGGCGTCGCGCACTGCTCTGCCGGAAACACAGTTCCGGGTCGAGGTGATCGCGACGTTGAAAGGCGATCTCGGACATGTCGTCACCGTGAACCAGGAGGGGGGCAATGTACCCGGGACGAACGAGATCGTCGTCGTCGACGGTGACCCGCTGATCGCGGCAGGCACGAGCTATCTGTTCGCCACCCGGTATTCGCCGGAGATGGACTGGTACACGATCGCCTCCGGTGTCGGTGACATCGAGCTCACCGCGGACGAGATGCGGGCTGTGCGGGCCGGCGCACGCGCGCCAGGTGCACCGGAACCGGAGCAGATCAAGAAGATGCGTGACGCGATCGCCGGCCAGATCCCCTTCCGTGGTGCCCAACACCCGTGAGTCCTACGTGACGGCCTTGGATCGGCTGGTCGGTGGATATTCGCCGCGCGCGCCTGGCCCGCATCGGACTAATTCTTCTTCAGCTCCTCGGCGAGCATGACCAGGATGCCGCTGGGACCACGGAGGTAGGTGAGCTTGTAGATGTCGGCATAGGTCGCGACGCCACGCAGCGGATGGCAGCCGTGCCGGGCGGCAATCGTGAGAGCCTCGTCGAGGTCGTCGACCGAGAACGCGATGCGGTGCATGCCGATCTCGTTGGGCAGGGTGGGCTCGGTCTCGATCGCTTCGGGATGGATGTACTCGAAGAGCTCGAGCCGGCCGTGCCCGTCCGGCGTCTGGAGCATCGCGATCTTGGTGTGGTTGCCGTCCAGGCCGACCGCGGTGTCTGTCCACTCGCCGCTGACGGTGTCACGGCCGAGGACAGTGAGGCCGAGGTCGGTGAAGAACGCGATCGTCGCTTCGAGGTCGTGAACAGCGATGCCGATGTTCTCGAGTTTGATGTCCATGCGTCGCATGCTAATCCCGGTGTCCGACGAGTTCTGTGGAGAACCTCTGCTGCCAGGCCTCACACGGTGATGACGCCGAGGACCACCGGCGCCGCCGCGGCCAAGGTCAACACCAGCGGAACCGGGCTGCCCGCAATGTCTTTGGCGCGCACGTGCGACAGCACCGCGCCGACGAAGTACAGCACCACACCGATTCCGGCGGCAATGCCGAACGTCCGGTAGACGATGCCGGCCAACAGACCCAGGGCGCCGGCGAATTCGAGCACGGCGAGGGCGGGCAGCCAGGTCAGCGGCACGCCGAGCCGCGTCATGGTCGAGGTGATCTCCTCGTCCTCGACGAGCTTGGCGCGACCGGAGACCACGAGAACGATCGAGAGCAGGATTGCGAGAACCACATATGCGATGAACATGGAAGTAAAGTACAACGTGCATTGCATCTTGTAAAGTGGTCGTTGTACTCAACTAGGAGGACTGATGGACAGCACCGCTCAGCGGCTCGGACGGCCACGCAAAGGCTCACTCGGCAAGCGAGAAGCCATCCTGGCGGGCGCACGGAGGGTGTTCGGGCGAGTGGGCTACCTGGGCGCGAGCATCGACATGATCGCCGCCGAGGCCGAGGTGTCCACGCGCACGATCTACAACCACTTCGCCAACAAGGAACAGCTCTTCGCCGTCGCGTTGACCGAAAGCTCCGAGCAGGTGGCTGCCGCGCACGAGGCGATGATCGGGCGGTACCTCCACGACGACGTCACGGCCGAGAATCTGGAAACGGCATTGACCGAGCTGGCCACCGAGTGGGGTCGGCCGGATCCCGCCTTCGCCGAGCACGAGGCGATCGTCGGGCGGATTCACGCCAGGGGCGAGGACTTCCCGGCCGACCTCGTCGCCGCCTGGCTCGAAGCCGGCCCGCGACGAGTGCAACGCGCACTCGCCGACCGTCTGGCCCGGCTGGGCGAGCGCGGCATGCTGGACCTGGAGAACCCCGCCCTCGCCGCACAGCACTACATCGCGCTGATCACCACGGCACAGCACAGCGAGGCGACCGCCACACCCGAACCGTCGATCGACGAGTCCGTGGCAACCGGCGTGCACACCTTCCTGTACGGATACGCCGGCCGCAGCGCCACAAACGGTCCGGGTGCCGACCGCCGACGCTGAGCTGCGGCGTCGCCCTCTCCGTTGCTCTTCGGCGAGTGCTACGGCGACCCCTATACCGCGACCGGCGTCTCCGGTTGCGCCGCTTCGGTTGTCGCGGGTTTCGCCGGCCACCAGATCTTGTCGCCGAGGAGTTCGAACAGTGCGGGCACCACCAGGGTGCGGACCACGAAGGTGTCGAGCAGGATGCCGATGCCGACGACGATGCCCAGTTGGGTGAGCGTGATCAGCGGCAGCACGCCGAGGACACAGAACACCGCGGCCAGGACCGCCCCGGCGCTGGTGATCACCGCGCCGGTGGAGGCGACCGCGCGGACCATGCCCTGGGTGGTGCCACGCCCGGCCGCTTCCTCGCGCGCCCTGGTCACCAGGAAGATCGTGTAGTCCACGCCGAGCGCGACCAGGAACAGGAAGCCGAACAGCGGGACATTGGTGTCCAGCGCCGGGAAGCCGAAAACCGCGTCGCTGATCCAGCTGCCCGCGCCGAGCGCCGCCAGCGCGCTGAGCACCGTCGCCCCGACCAGCAGCAGCGCCGCCGGGACGGCCCGCAACAGCACGAGCAGCACGAGCAGGACGACCGCCAGGATCAACGGGATGACCAGTGCCTGGTCGCGGCGGGCGGCATCACGGATATCGAGCGCCTCGGCATCGGAACCACCGACGAGCGCCTCGGCGCCGGGAACAGCGCCCACCGCGTCCCGGATCGCCTCGATGGTGGTGAACGCCTCCGCCGAGCCCGGCTCCGCGTTCAGCACGACCGACCACCGGGTGGTGCCGAGGTCGGAGGTTCCGGTCTCGGTGGCTCGCGAAACACCGTCCACCTTCTCGAGTCCGGCCTGGATCTCGGTGGCGGTGGCGGTGCGCGCGATCACCACGGCGGGGTCGGCGGCGCCGGACGGGAAGTGCTCGGCCATGGTCCGCAATCCGTCGACCGATTCGGCCTCGACCCGGAACTGGTCGGTTTGCGAGAGGCCGATCTCGGTAGTCGCCAGGCCGGTCGCGAAGACCAGCAGGACCGCCGACGCAGCACCGGCGACCAGGGCGGGGCGGCGCACCACCCGTGCCGCGACGGCGGCCCAGAGGCCCTGTTCGGCCGGGTCGCTGCCGTCCGCGGCGGGCACGAACGGCCAGAAGACCCCGCGCCCGCACAACGCCAGCGCGGGCGGCAGCGCGCACAGCACGAAGACCAGCGCGACGACCAGGCCCGCCGCGGCGAACGCGCCCAGGCTGCGGGTGTTGGGCAGCGCGGCCAGCAGCAAGGTCAGCAGGGCAAGCACGACGGTGACATTGCTGGCCACGATGGCGGGCGCGGCATGGCGCACCGCGGCGCGCAGCGCGGCACGGTGGTCGGTGTGCCGGTGCAGTTCGTCGCGGTAGCGCGAGACCAGCAGCAGCGCGTAGTTCGTGCCGGCGCCGAAGACCAGCACGCTGGTGATGCCGGAGGTGGAGCCGTCGAAGGTGAGTCCGGTGAGCTGGGCCAGCGCGGTCCCGACGCTGGTGGCGACGCGGTCGGCGAGGCCGACGACGAGCAGCGGGACCAGCCACAGGATCGGCGAACGGTAGGTGAGGATCAGCAATGCCATCACCACCAGCGCGGTCACGATCAGCAGCAGCGCGTTCGCCCCGGAGAACGAGTCGGCGATATCGGCGCCGAAGGCCGGGCCGCCGGTCACCTGCGCGCGCAGTGGGTCCGGCAGATCGGTGGTGACGGCGGCGCGCAGTTCACCGATCCGGTCGGTGAGCGCGAAGCCGTTGAGGTCGGCCGATACCGGGATCTGGGCGATGGCGGCGCGGCCGTCAGGTGCCGGGACGACCTCGGTGGCGGCCACTCCGGCCCGCAGCAGCGCGGCGTGCACCGCCGCCAGATCCGGTGCGGTCAAGGTGCCGTCGTCGGTGCGGGTCGCCACCAGGATCGCGGCGGCTTCGCCCGCGTCCGGGAAGTCCGCCACCGCGGCGGCCGCCCGCGCGGATTCCGCCGACGAGGGCAGCGATACCGGCGCCTGGCCCGCACTGTCGTTGCTGCCCGCCAGCCCCATCACGGCCACGGCGACCGCCAGCATCGCCAGCAGCAGCGCCCACGATCGCCTGCCGGTGACCAACCGGGCGAACCGGTCCCAACCCTGTCCCTCGCTCACTCGCATCACGGACCAAACTATTTCAGAAACTTAATTAACCGGCAATGCCGACCCCCGCGAAGGGGTTAAGCTCGCAGCCGGACCGAGAGGAGACACCGCGTGGACGAGGACAACGCGCACACCGATCCGGCCCTCGACCGGACAGGGCTGGAAACCGAGATCGCCAAGGATCTGCGCGCGCTCACCGCGATCTCCGAACAGATCGGGCACGTCTTCGCGCGCTCGAACAGACTGCGCCCGAACGACTTCCGCGCCCTCATGCACGTCGCGACAGCCGACGCCGAAGGCGCGCCGGTGACCGCGGGCCAGCTGAGCAAGCTCATGGGCGTCTCCGCGCCGGCCGTCACCTACCTGGTCGAGCGGATGATCGAATCCGGGCACCTCGAACGGGTACCCGACGACACGGACCGCCGCCGGGTCCACCTCGGCTACACCGATCACGGAATGTCGGTCGCGGCCGGATTCTTCGGCCCCCTCAGCGCACGCACCCGCCGGGCACTGGCCGAACTGCCCGACACCGACCTGGCCGCAGCCCACCGGGTCTTCCTGGGCGTCACCGCCGCCCTGCGCGAGTTCTACGGCGAGTTACCGGACAAGGCCACCGACTAGCGCAGGGCGCCCGCGACCACGAGCGCACCGATCGCCGTGCTGCCGTAGCGATCGGTGCGCTCGATCCTGCGCTACACCAGCCGCAGGGTGCTGATCATCTCTCGTGCCTGCTCGGCGGGCAGTTCGCCGGTCGCGTTGCGGTCCACGAGCAAGGCGAGCGCCAGCATGGTGCCCGCGGCGTTGCGGAAGGCGAAGGAGTAGACGGAGTACGCGTCGGCCGTGCAGCCGGGGACCGACGGTGTCCACGGGCCGGAGCCCTCGACGAACTGGCCGGTCAGGCCGCTGTCGGTCGTCAGCGCGGTGGGCGCGGTGAGTGTGCCACCGGTCGGGTCCGAATAGCCGCCCTCCGCGGCGATTTTCGCGACGGTCGTCGCGGCGGCACCCAGGTCGGACTCGGTGATCGCGGTGACGCCGACGAGTCCGCGATAGGCCGAGCCGGGGCAGTAGTCCTCGCCTTCGGTGGCCTTGCCGCGGCCGGTGATGGTGCCGCTGAGACCGGTGATGCCCATCGTGTCGTACGCGGCTTCGACCGACCAGTTCGACGGCACGTCGTAGGCGACCCGATAGGCGGGGATGAGCACGCCCTTCGCGCCCGGGGACACCGGTGCCGTGGTGGTTCCCGACAGCGGCGCGGTCGTGTTCACGGTGGTGCTGGCGGCGACGGTGGTCTCGTCGTCGTCACCACCGGTGCCGATGAGGACCGCCACGGTGACCGTGATGGCCAAGGCGACCACCACACCAAGCACCGCGAAGATCACCCCGGCCCCGCCCTTGCGCGGGCCGGGCGGCTGCTGCGGGGCGTATCCGTAGGGCTGCTGCCCGTACGGCGGCTGCTGCCCGTAGCCCGCCTGCGGTGCGCCGTACTGCTGCGGCGGGAACTGCCCCGCCTGCTGGCCGTACCCACCCGGTGCCGGGTAGCCGGCTTGCGGATTACCGTACGGCCCAGCGGCATTCGGGTCCGCATAGCCCTGCGGAATCGAGGGCTGGGAGTACTGCCCAGAACCGGCGGGCGGCGCCACCGGCTGCGGTGCCTGCCCGGCGCCGTACAGCACCGTCGAGTTCGCGCCTTGATCACCGGGCGGCTGAGGAATCGCCGGCTGAGCGAACTGACCGGAACCGGCCTGCGGTGGGAACGTCGGCTGGGCGAACTGACCCGAACCCGCCGGCGGCGGCGTGGGCTGCGGTTCCTGACCCGCGCCGTACAACATCGTCGAATTCGCACCCTGATCACCGGGCGGCGGCGGGATCGCCGGCTGGGCGAACTGACCGGAACCGGCCGGTGGCTGCGGGATGGCGGGCTGGGCGAACTGACCCGAGCCCCCGGGCGGCGGGGTCGGCTGCGGTGCCTGCCCGGCGCCGTACACCATGGTCGAATTCGCGCCCTGGTCGCCGGGCGGCGGGAAGGCAGGTTGGGCGAACTGACCCGAACCGGCGGGCGGCGGCGTGGGCTGGGGTCCCTGGCCCGCGCCGTACAGCATCGTCGAGTTGGCTCCCTGGTCGCCGGGCGGCGGGGTGGGCTGGCCGGGCGGATTCGCGTCCGGTTGCTGTTCCGGTGGTTGCCCCGAGAATCCGGGTGCTTCCCACCACCGATCGACGTTGTCTGCCACGGCCTGTCCCTCCTCATCACCTGCCCGACTACCCGTCGGGGTCAGGGTCCCCACTCAGGGTAATGGCGGATGGTCGGTGAAGTTTCCCCGAGCGCCCGCTTTCACTGCCGATGACCCCGTTCCGGAGCCGGCGTGCCGGCGGAGATGCGTTCGGCCGCAGCGATGGTGGCCGCGCCGAGCTCGGCGAGCGCGCGGCTCGACAGCCGGGTGTCCGGGCAGGCGACGACGGAGGCCACGACCGTGCCGCGTTCGTCACGGATCGGGGCGGCCAGGGTGACCACGGCGTTCTCGGCGCCGAGTTCGTCGGGCAGGTAGTCGATGGTGATCAGCTCGGTGATGACCGAGCCCAGCTGGGCTCGCAGGGCGGCGGTGATCGGCGAATCACGCAGGCCGGCAAGAGCTTCCAGCATGGGCGTCGAGTCGTCGACGAGCCGTTCGACGGAGTAGCCGCGGGTCCGGATCTCGGCGAGGACACGGGTGAGCCGCTCCCGATGGGCGGGGTCGGCGACAGCCAGCCAGGCCTGCCGCTCGGGTTCCGGCGCCCAGGCGATGAACTCGCGACAGACCGGTGGCGCGAGGGGCAGCCGGCGTCCCGCCCTGACCCAGCCGGCCGAGGGATCGCCGATGACCTCGGTGACCACGATGCTCGGCCCGTCCCGCTCGGCGAGGAAGACCGGCACGCCCGAACTGTCGGCCAGTGCGCGCAGATGCGGGCCCGCGGTGTGCCGCAGCGGGAAGGCCACCTCGGCGCGCCGGGCGACGGTGAGCAGACGCAGGCCGATGCCGTAGCAGCCGTCCTCGTCGCGCACGGTCCAGCCGTCGGCGGTGAGCTGGGTGAGCACCGCGTGGGCGGTGGCCCGCGACAGTCCCGCTTCGCGCACGATCCGCGCCAGCGACAGCCGTTCGGCGGCATGCCGGCTCAGCAGTTCGATGACCTTCACGACCCGCTGGGTCGGTGGCGAGACGGCACCCGGCACGTCCGGATCCGGGGTCACCTCTTGACCGGCGCGCTCGGCCCGGTTTATCGTCGGTGTCACAATATCGAACAATAGCGTCGAATAGTCGACAATGCAAGTAGAGGTAGGTGGAACGTGCAGACAGGGTACGAGTTGTCGCACCTGGCGGCCCTGGAGGCCGAATCGGTGCACATCTTCCGGGAGGTGGCGGCCACCTTCGAGCGTCCGGTGCTGCTGTTCTCCGGTGGTAAGGATTCGGCGGTGCTGTTGCACCTGGCGCGCCGGGCCTTCTGGCCCGCGCCGCTGCCGTTTCCGTTGCTGCACGTGGACACCGGGCACAATTTCGACGAGGTGATCGAGTTCCGCGATCGCACCGCCGAACGCACCGGAGCACGATTGCTGGTGGCCCACGTCCAGGACGACATCGACGCGGGGCGGGTGGTGGAACGCCCGGGCGGCACGCGCAACCCGTTGCAGACCACCACGCTGCTGCGCGCGCTCACCGAGCACCGTTTCGACGCGGTGTTCGGCGGCGCCCGCCGCGACGAGGAGAAGGCACGCGCCAAGGAACGAGTCTTCAGTTTCCGCAACCGGTTCGGTGAATGGGATCCGCGCGCGCAGCGGCCCGAGGTGTGGAACCTCTACAACGGCAGGCACCAGGCCGGCGAGCACATCCGGGTGTTCCCGCTGTCGAACTGGACCGAGCTCGACATCTGGGAGTACATCGACCGCGAAGCCGTCGAACTTCCGGCGCTGTACTACGCGCACCGGCGCGAGGTCGTCGAACGCGACGGAATGCTGTTGTCGGCCACCAGGTTCCTCACGCCCCGGCCCGGCGAACACACCGTCGAGGCCACGGTCCGGTTCCGCACGGTCGGCGACGCCACCTGCACCGGCTGCGTGGAGAGCACCGCCGACACCCCGGCGAAGGTGATCGCCGAGACCTCGGCCACCCGGCTCACCGAGCGTGGCGCCACCCGCGCCGACGACCGGATCTCCGAGACCGGCATGGAAGACCGCAAACGAGAGGGCTACTTCTGATGAGCCGCAACCTGTTGCGCCTGGCCACCGCGGGCAGCGTGGACGACGGCAAGTCGACCCTCATCGGCAGGCTGCTCTACGACTCCAAGTCCCTGTTCGACGACCAGCTCGCCGCCATCGAACGGGTCAGCACCGAACGCGGTGGCGACGGCGCCGATCTGGCGCTGGTCACCGACGGTCTGCGCGCCGAACGCGAGCAGGGCATCACCATCGATGTGGCCTACCGCTATGTGACCACGCCGCGCCGCAAGTTCGTCATCGCCGACACCCCGGGCCATGTGCAGTACACCCGGAACATGGTCACCGGCGCGTCCACCGCCGACCTCGCCCTCATCCTGGTCGACGCCCGCGCCGGGGTGACCGAGCAGACCCGCAGGCACGCCTTCCTCGCCACGCTGCTCGGCGTGCCGCACCTGGTGGTGTGCGTGAACAAGATGGACCTGGTCGACTGGTCGCAGGAGCGGTTCGAGGAGATCAGGACCGAATTCGCCACCTTCGCCGCCAAATTGACCGTCGGCGACCTGAGTTTCGTGCCGGTCTCAGCACTGCTCGGCGACAATGTGGTCGAGGGCTCCGAGCACATGGACTGGTATCCGGGGCCGCCGCTGCTGCGCCACCTCGAGGACGTGCACATCGCCTCGGACCGCAATCTCATCGATGCCCGGCTGCCGATCCAGTACGTCATCCGGGCCCAGCAGGGCCTGGACCACCGCAGCTACGCGGGCACCGTCGCGGGCGGGATCTTCAAGCCCGGCGACGAAGTGGTCGTGCTGCCGGGTAACCGCACCTCGCACGTGCGCGAGATCTGGGGGCCCGGCGGCACGAAGATCGACGAGGCGTTCACCGGCATGGCCGTGTCGGTGACCCTCGACGACGATCTCGACGTCGGCCGCGGCGATCTGCTGGCCCGGCCCGGCAACCGCCCGCATCTCAGCGCCGATCTCGATGCCATGGTGTGCTGGTTCTCCGAGACCGACCGGCTGCGGGTGGGCGGGGACTATCTCGTCCGCACCGCCACCCAGACCTCGCCCGCCCAGATCACCGCCATCGACTATCAGCTCGATGTGAACACCCTGCACCGGGTGGAGGACGTGGAGACGCTCGCGCTCAACGACATCGCCCGGGTGCGCCTGCACAGCAGGCAGCCCCTGCTCACCGATCCGTACCGGGAGAACCGGCGCACCGGCAGTTTCATCCTCATCGACCCCGTCACCGATCAGACGGTCGCGGCGGGAATCGTGACCGGGCGCGAGACCGGCGCCGAACACACCGATTCCGCCGCGCGCGCCGAGATCTCCTGGCATCGTTCGGCCGTGAGCCGCGCCGACCGCACCCACACCGGTGCCACCGTCTGGCTGACCGGGCTGTCCGGGTCGGGCAAGTCGACCATCGCCGTCGAACTCGAACGGCAGCTGGTCACCGCGGGCAGGCCCGCCTACCTGCTCGACGGCGACAACCTGCGGCACAGCCTCAATGCCGGTCTGGGCTTCTCCCCCGCCGACCGGGACGAGAACGTGCGCCGGGTCGCCGAAGTCGCCGCCCTGTTCGCCGATTCGGGGGCGATCGCCATCGTGTCGGTGATCAGCCCGTTCGCCACCCAGCGCGGCGCGGCGCGCACCACCCACGCCGACCGGGACCTGCCGTTCCACGAAGTGTTCGTCGACACCTCCCTGGCCGAATGCGAACGGCGAGATCCCAAGGGGCTCTACGCCAAAGCCAGGGCGGGCGACCTCCCCGGCTTCACCGGTGTCGGCTCGCCCTACGAACGGCCCACCCACGCCGATCTCGTCATCACCCCTGATCTCGGCTCCCCCGCCGAGATCGCCGCCCACATCCTCCGAGAGCTAGGAATCGCAGACCGTTGACCCACTCCAGTACCGCCACCGACGCCGGGAGCACCGCCGCGGCGGAACCGCTCACCGCGCCGTTCCTCGCCGCGGTCGCCCAGGCCGAAAAGCTCGTCGCCGGTGCGGAATTCGTCCGCAGTGAGCTCGACCTCGCCGAGGGCTACGACTATCTCGCGGCCAGTATCGCCGCGTGCTTGCGGCTGTCCGGCGCGCACGGCACCTCGCACCCCTATTTCGTGTCCTCGACCGGGCCCTATGCCAAGATGGGCCTGGACAATCCCGACACCCTCTACTATCACGCGAACATCGAGCCGGACGCCGAGTATCTGGTGACCGGAGTGCGTGGCAGCACCGTCGACCTGAGTTTCCAGGTGCTCAAAGGCGATTACACCGCCACCGAGGTGCCCGGCGGCGAGGACGCCTTCGACGATCGGCGCATCCCGATCGCAGCCGACGGCAGCTTCGCGATCCGGTTCGGTCCCGCCAAGCCGGACGCCGGCGACGACTACTTCGCGCTCGGCGAGGGCGCGTCGATGCTCGCGGTGCGTGAGGTCTACAGCGACTGGACCGAACGCAAGGGCTCGGTGCGGATCGAACGCGTCGACACCGTCGGCACGGCACCGGCCGAACCGGATCTCGCCCGGCTGCGCAAACGCTACGGCGCGGCGGCGAAGATGCTGCTGACCCGGGTGCACACCTGGTTCAACTTCCCGAAGTGGTTCTATCTGGACCTGCCGGTGAACACCCTCACCGCGCCCCGGCTCACCCCCGGCGGGCTGAGCACCCAGTACTCCTCGGTCGGGCATTTCGATCTCGCCGACGATCAGGCGCTGGTGATCACCGTGCCGAAATCCGATGCGCCGTATCAGGGTTTCCAGCTCGGCAGTCTCTGGTACATCTCGCTGGACTACGTCAACCATCAGACCAGCCTCAATCACGCACAGGCCCAGGTGGATCCGGACGGCATGATCCGGATGGTGGTGAGCAAGCAGGATCCCGGTGTTGCCAACTGGATCGAGACCACCGGCCGCACCCGCGGCATCCTGCAGTTCCGCTGGCAGCGCACCGACCGGCCGATGACCGAGGCCGACGGTCCCACCGTCGAACTCGTACCCGTCACCGAGGTCGCCGGGCACCTGCCTCATCTCGACCACAACCGGATCGACGCCGCAGGCTGGCGCGACCGGATCAGCGCCCGGCAGCGGGCATTCGCGGAAAGGATGCTGGGATGAGCGCGGCATTGCTGGACAAGAAGGTCGTCGTCGTCTCCGGGGTCGGTCCCGGGCTGGGACGCTCGATCTGCCTCGAGGCCGCCGCGGCAGGGGCGACGGTGGTGCTGGCGGCACGCACCGAATCGCGACTGCTGGAGGTGGCCGCCGAGGTCGAGGCGATCGGTGGCACCGCGCTGTGCGTGCCGGCCGACATCACCGACGAGGCCGCGGTGCAGAATCTGGTGACCCGGACCGTCGAAACCTTCGGACGGGTCGACGCGCTGGTGAACAATGCGTTCTCGATGCCGTCGATGAAGCCGCTCGAGCGCACCGATTACGAGCAGATCCGGTCGAGCCTGGACATGACAGTGCTGGGTGGGCTGCGGATGACCCAGGCGTTCACCCCCGCGCTCGCCGAGGCCAAGGGCTCGGTGGTGATGATCAATTCGATGGTGCTGCGCCATTCCGAACCACGCTACGGCAGTTACAAACTCACCAAGGCGGCGCTGCTGGCCATGTCGCAGACCTTGGCCACCGAGCTCGGTAGCAAGGGCGTTCGCGTCAACAGTGTGCTGCCCGGCTATATCTGGACCGATCAGCTGAAGTGGTATTTCGGTGAGATCGCCGGCAAATACGGCATCACCGCCGAGCAGGTCTACGCCCAGACCGCCGCGAAATCCGATCTCGCACGGCTGCCCGAACCCGCCGAAGTCGCCAAGGCCGTGGTGTTCCTCGCCTCGGACTGGGCCAGCGCGATCACCGGCCAGACCCTCGATGTCAACTGCGGCGAATACCACAACTGATCCAGGAGATCTCTGCTCATGACCGTGCGCACCGATGTCGGCACCGTAGCCGACCTGCACGCTTCAGCGACCAAACTCACCGGCCTCACCGATTTCGGGGCCGACGACTACACCGAGGCGTTGCAGGTGCTGCTCGACTCGTACCGGACCGAGGCCGGCTTCACCGAACTCGGCTCCAAGATGTCGCGTTTCTTCCTGCGCGGCAGCCTGATCGCCCGCGCGCTCAGCGAAGCGGCGTGGGCGGCCAACCCGGAGTATGCCGAAACCCCGGTCACCCGGCCGATTTTCGTCACCGGGCTGCCCCGCACCGGCACCACCGCTCTGCACCGCCTGCTGGCCGCCGACCCGGCCAACCAGGGGCTCGAGATGTGGTTGACCGACTTCCCGCAGCCGCGTCCGCCGCGCGAGTCCTGGCCGGACAATCCCGCCTATCAGCAGATCGATGCGGGTCTGCGTCAGCATCAGGTGGAGAATCCGGAGTTCATGGGCCTGCACTACATGAGCGCCGCCGATGTCGAGGAGTGCTGGCAGCTGCTGCGCCAGTCGCTGATGTCGCATTCCTACTCGTGCCTGGCCCACATCCCGGGTTACGCGCAGTGGGTCGCGACGCAGGACTGGACGCCGGCCTACGCGCGGCACCGGCGCAACCTGCAACTCATCGGCATGAACGACACCCGGCGCTGGGTGCTCAAGAATCCCAGCCACCTGTTCTGCCTGGACGCGCTGCTCGCGGTCTATCCGGACGCGATCGTCATCCAGACGCACCGCGATCCGGCGACCATCATCCCGTCGGTGTGCAGTCTCAACGAGCACGCCACCCGTGGCTGGTCCACGGTGTTCACCGGCGAGACCATCGGCCGCACCCAGCTCGAGTTGTGGTCGCGCGGTCTGCGCGAGTTCACCGCGGCCCGCGCCCGCCACCCCGAGGCCATCTTCCTCGACATCGACTTCGACGATCTGCGCACCGACCCGTTCGGCGTCGTCGACGGCATCTACCGCACCATCGGCACCGACCTGAGCGAGGAGGCCCGCACCGCCATCACCGCCCTCGACAACGAAAGCCGCACCGGCGACCGCAAACCCACCCACCGCTATTCCCTCGCCGACTACGGCCTCACCGAGGACCTCGTCGCCGAACACTTCGCGCAGTGACCGGTGGCGGTCAGTCCTCGACCGCCACCCCGTAACCCCGGGCCAGGGCCGCGAGATCCGACTCGTAGCCCTGGCCTACCGCGCGCAGTCGCCAGGTGTCACCGCGCAGGTAGAGCTCGGCGAGCAGCAAGGTGCGTTCCACGGTCGCCGCGTCGAGTGTCGCGCGGATCGCACCGCTCGATTCGAGGCCGGCGGCGACGTCCAGTTCGATCGCGCCGACATCACCGAAACGGCGATCGGCGCCGTCGAGCGCGGCGGCGAACACGATCCGCGTGCAGTGGGCGGGCAGCTCGTCGAGTGCCACTGTGATCGCCTGCTCGTTCGGGCCGTCCACGGACAGTCGCGCACCGAGAGCCTCGGGTTGGTTGTAGAACACGAAATCAATGGAATCACCGACCTTTTCGGTGCCGTCCACCAGGAACGCGACCAGGTCCACCGTCTCGGCGCCGTCCTGGCTCCAGGTGGCACGCAGTGTCCAGGTGGTGTCGGTGCCCGGTAGATCGATCACCTGCCCGCGGGCCAGCACCGTCGGTTCGGAGTTCCCGGGATCCTCGGCGCCGACCCGCGGTGGCTGGTGGTGCTCCGGCGGCTCACCGGAGGCGAGTAGCTCCGGACCGTGGACCGGCAGTCCGAGTTCGATCGCCTTGCGCACCCGGCGATCGGCCTCCGCGCCGGCCAGTACCAGGAGATCGGTGACGGTCGCCGAGAGATTGACCGCGGCCGAACCGCCCAGCTCGACGAGCCGGGCACGGGCACCGGCGGCCTGCGCGTGGGTGCCGCCGAGCACCAGGACCCGGCGGCCCGACAACGGACCCGACGGTGGCCTCGCGCGGGCGGTGGTGGTGCGCCGGGGCGCCGGCTGCTCACGCGCCGCCTGCACACGGGGCTGACCTGGCTCGATGGCGGTGAGCAGCTCGAGGAACCGCGCTTCGCCGAGCACGGGTGTGCGGTGCTCGGCCGCTCTGCGCGCCTTGCCGGTGCCCGATCCCGGGTCGTTGGTGACCAGCGCGCTGGTCCGGCCGCTCACCGTGCCCGTCACATCGAGCCCGGCGGCCTCGGCGCGGGCCACCAGGTCCTCGCGTTCGAGGTGGGTCTCGCCGGTGAACGCGATCTTCATGCCCTGCCGCAGGGGACCGTCTCCGGTGAGTTTGCCCGGATAGGTGAACGCGCACGGCTGTTTCGGGCCGCGACGTTCGACCGGCCAGGCCTGCCACTCGTCGCGTTCGGCGTCGGGGCCGCAGTCGAGTACGGGTGCGCCGATTCCCAGCTGGGCGGCATCGGCGACCAGGGCCCGCAGCACCTGGACCAGCACGCGGGAATCGTCGAGCGCGTCGTGTGCCTTGTGTTGCGGCACACCGTAATAGGTCGCGAGAGTGCCCAGCTTGTAGTCCGGGGTGGGTGGCGCGACGCGGCGCGCGAGCGCCAGGGTACACAGGCGGCGGCCCACCGGCAGGCGGGCCCCGGTGCGCGCGAACTCGCGCGCGAGGAATCCATAGTCGAACAGGGCATTGTGCGCCACCAGCACCCGGCCGTCGAGCAGACCCGACAGCCGGCTACTGATGTGCGCGAATTCCGGTGCGCCGCGCAGACTCTCGGCGGTCAGTCCATGGATGTGCACCGGCCCCGGATCGCAGCCGGGATCGACCAGGGTGTGGAACTCTTCGCGCACCAGCCCGGCACTGTCCAGCGTCAGTGCCGCCACCGACAACACGCGGTGCTGGTGGGGGCGTAAGCCGGAGGTCTCGACGTCCACGACGGTGTACGCGCCGAACCCGGCGGCCTGCGGTTGGGTGTCGAGCTGTGTGATGCCCTGCATGAGCATCGCATCGTAGACGAGAACCGAAATGTTGCGAGGCACTACCGGTTCCATGCGCCCACCGGTCGCCGTCGGTGGGCGATCACTTCCGCGATGTCGACTCGCTTTCCCCCGCCGCGCCAGGAACCGCTCGGTCCCCCGCGTGGGTGTGCCATTCGCCGTCCGGGTAGGTGATGTAGAGCGGACCCAGGTTGCACGGGTTGAGACACCCAGTCGGGGTGACCAGCGCACCGGGATTGTCGCGACGCAGGCTGCGATGCAGTTCGCCCGCGCCGTAGACGGTGCAGCGGGGGCCGCGGCAGACCAGGATGTGGGTGGTGTGGTCAGGGATCCGGGACCAGGCCGGGCTGCGGAAGGCGCGCGGGCTGGCGGTGACCGGGGTGCCGTCCTCGGCCGTTCTGGCGCGGACCACCTCGGCGAACCCTGGTGCGCTGTCCAGACTTTCGGTGACCCGCACATCGAGTTCGCGGTCGCGGGTCTCCTTCCAGTTGGCGACCGCACGGGCGATCCACGTCTCCAGGTACCGGTCACGCGGCACGGCCAGCGGGATCAGGGTGACGGCCGCGTCATCGCGGGCGGCGGCGTCGAGGGCGTCGTGAATCGTCGGTTCGCCCTGGTCGAGCAGCGCGTACCCGATGCCGCAGGCCGTGGCGAGCGATTCGACGGCGCCGAGGTCGACACCCGACGGCGTGGGCCGGGCGACCAGGACGTGGCGGCGGCTCATGCGGTACGCACCGTCCGCCCGGCCGGAACGACCAGCGGCGTCCCGGTCATCGGGTCGTCGATGACCGTGGACTCCACGCCGAAGACCTCGGCGACCAGGTCGGGGCGCACGATCTCGGCGGGCGATCCCTGAGCGACCACCCGGCCGTCGCGCATGGCGACCAGGTGGTCGGCGTAGCGGGCGGCGAGGTTCAGATCGTGCAGGACCGCGATCACGGTGCGCGGCAACATGTTCCGCAGCACGTCGAGGATGTCGAGCTGGTGGGCGAGATCGAGGAAGGTGGTCGGTTCGTCGAGCAGCATGACCTCCGGGTCCTGGGCGATGGCCAGAGCCAGCCACACCCGCTGCTTCTGCCCGCCGGAGAGCTGATCCATGGTCCGCTCGACGAGGTCGAGGGTGTCGGTGGCGGTCAGGGCGGCCCGGACCGCGGCCTCGTCGGCGTCCGACCACTGCCGGAACCACCGCTGGTGCGGATGCCTGCCGCGGCCGACGAGTTCGCCGACGGTGATGCCGTCGGGCGCCACGGGCTGCTGCGGCAGCATGCCGACCCGGCGCGCCACCGTGCGGGCGGGCTGCTGCGCGATGTCGGCGCCGTCGAGCAGGACCGCGCCCGCGCGCGGCGGGATCAGCCGGGCGAGCCCGCGCAGCAGTGTGGATTTGCCGCAGCCGTTGCGGCCGACGACCACGGTGATCCGGCCGACGGGGAAATCGACGGTGGCCTCGGCGACGATCGTGGCGTCGCCGTAGCCGAGGGTGAGTCCTGAGGTGGTGAGATGTGCGGTCATCCAGCGTGTCCGATTCGGGTTGCGCGGGCGAGGAGATAGACGAGGACCGGGGCACCCAGCAGCGCGGTCACCACGCCGACGGGCAGTTCCGCCGGGAAGAGCCGGCGCGCGGCCAGGTCGGCGGCCACGACCAGCAACGCGCCCGCCGCGGCGGCCGGGGCGAGTCCGGCACCGCGCTCGGCGAGCAATCGCCGCACGATCTGCGGTGCCACCAGTGCCACGAAGGCGATGGGCCCGGCCGCGGCGGTGGCCAGCGTGGCGGCCACTGCCGCGACGACGATCAGCACCGTGCGATGCGGACCACGCCGCCCAGCCAGGGAATTCGCCAGTTCGTCGCCCAGTTCGAGCAGGGGCAGCGAGCGGGCGGTGGCGATCAGCGGCGGTACGGTCACCGCGAGCGCCGCGGCGGCGAACCAGACGTGGGGCCAGTCCCGGTTGGCGAGGCTGCCGGTGAGCCACAGCGCGGCCGTATGTGCCTGGTAGGCATCGGCTCTGGTCAGGATGAAGGCGATGGCCGAGGACAGCATCGCCGTCACGCCGATGCCGACGAGCACGAGGCGGTAGCCGTCGAGGCCGTCCTTGGTCGCCACCACCATGATCAGCGCCATGGCCACGAACGCACCGGCCAGTGCCCCACCGACCAGCCCGAGCCCGGCGCCGCCGAGCAGCACGCTCACCACCAGCGCGCCCAGCGAGGCACCCGCGTTGATCCCGATGATCTCCGGGCTCACCAGCGGGTTCGCCGCGATGCGTTGCAGGATCGCGCCGGCCAGCGCGAAGGCGGCACCGACGCCGAGCCCGGTGAGCACGCGCGGCAGCCGATCGTTCACGACCACGTCGTATTCGATGAGCGTGCCGCCGCCGGACAGCACCCGCAGCACATCGGCGGTGGTCAGCGGATAGTGGCCGACGGTCAGCGACCACGCCGCCACCGTCAGTGCCGCCACGGTGAGCAGCACGGTCAGGAGCACCGATCGCCGCTGGACCCGGAGCACGACGCGGCGCCCCGGCGAGCACAGCAGTACCGTGCCGACCGGCAGCACCCTGCCTTCGGTGACCGTCACAGCTTCGCCACCTTCCGGTCGCGCACCAGATACAGGAAGAACGGTGCCCCGGCGAACGCGGTGATGATGCCGACCTGGATCTCCTGCGGCCGCGCCACCACCCGGCCCACGATGTCGGCGAGCAGCAGCAGGGTCGGACCGAGCACGGCCGACCAGACCAGCACCCACCGGTAGTCGGGCCCGGCGACCGCGCGGGCGATGTGCGGGATCACCAGGCCGACGAACCCGATCGGTCCCGCGACGGCCACCGCCGCGCCCGCGAGCAGCACCACCGCGCAGGCGCCGGTGGCCCGGACCGGGACCAGGCGGGTGCCGAGGGTGCGCGCCATGTCGTCGCCGATGGCGATCGTGTTCAGCGGCCGCGCGACGACCAGGGCCAGTACCGCGCCGACCGCGATGAACGGCGCTGTCCCGCCGAGGGATTCGAGATCGGCGCGGGCCAGCGATCCGACCACCCAGAACCGGAAGTTGTCGAACGTGGTCCGGTTCAGCAGGGTGACGGCGGTGGTGATCGAGGCCCACAGCGCGGTGCACGCGGCCCCGCCCAGTGCCAGCTTCACCGGTGTCGCGCCCCCGAATCCCAGCGAACCCAGCAGGTAGACGCAGGCCGCCGCGATCGCGGCACCGAGGAACGCGAACCACACGAAGCCGGCCGGGGTGGTCACGCTCAGCGCGCCCATGGCGAGCACAATCGCCAGCGAAGCGCCCGCGTTGATGCCCAGCAGGCCGGGCCCGGCGAGCGGGTTGCGGGTCAGGCCCTGCATCACCACACCGGCCAGGGCCAGCGCCACGCCCGCGAGCAGCCCGGCGAGGGTCCTCGGCAGGCGGATATAGCGCACGATCCGGTCGCTGTCGGTGCCGCGGAAGTCGGTGAACGCCGTGAGGGCCTGGTCGAGGGTGAGCGGGTGCGCGCCGATCAGGACGGAGGCGACGCAGACAGCGGCGAGCGCGGCACCGGCCAGCATCAGGCCGGTGCCGCGAACGGTGCGGGTCACCGTCCGAACAGATCGGGGTGGATCAACTCGGCGACCAGTTCGGTCGCGTGCGCGATCCGCACACCGGCGGCCCGGTCCGCGAACAGGAACGGATGCACCACGCCGTTGCGCACGGCGGTGAGGTTCGCGAAGGCCGGGTTGCCGACGATCCGGTCGACCTGCGGCTGCGCGTCGGTGCGGGTGTAGGTGGCCTTGCAGCACTGGCTGGTCAGGATGATGTCGGGATCGCGGGCGATCAGGCTTTCGGCGCCGATCGGGACATTGCGGCGCTCGGTGAGATCGGCGAAGGCGTTGACTCCGCCGGCCGCCTCGATGATCTGGGTGACGAAGTCGATGCCGCCCGCGACGGTGTAGGAGCCGTCGTCCTTGGGCGTGACGACCGCGACCCGCGGGCGTGGCGCGCCGGCCACCGTCGCGCGCACCGCCTCGATCCGGGTACTCAGCTGTGTGACCAGCTCGTCGGCCCGTCCGGCAACACCCCACAGCGCGCCGAGGTCACGCAGGTCGGCGTAGACATTGTCGAAACGCACGGTCTTCGGGTCGATCGCCTCGTCGGCGAGTCCGTCCGCGCTCGGGCACAGCGGGCTCAGCACCCAGGTCCGCACGCCGAGTTCGTGCAGGCTCGCCCGGGTGCCGACACTGTTCTGGGCCGAGGCGGCGAAGACGCCGTTGTAGCCCGACAGCACGAAATCGGGTGTCTGCGCGAGCAGTTCGTCACGGCTGGGCAGCTTCTCGGCATAGGCCGACTTCGCCTGTGCGTCCCGGTATTCGGGCAGTACTTCGGCGTCCAGGAACGCCGTGCCCACCAGCCGGTCGGTGACGCCGAGGGCGTGCGCGATCTCGATCGAGGGCTGGTAGGCGGCGTAGATCCGTTGCGGTGGCGCGTCGACGGTGATGTCGATTCCGCAGTTGGCGCGGGTCACGGCGTTCGCGCCGGTGGTCGCGGGGGCGGGTTGCACACCGCAACCGGTGACGACGATCGCGCAGGCGATCAGCGCGCCGGTACGTAGGCGCGCGAAAACAGACGGGGTCAAGGTGACGGCCTTCCAGGTCCTCGTGGAACGGTTACTGCGTGGCCGTGGCCGGTCTCCTGGCTGACGGGATTGCGTGCGCCGAATCCACCTTCCCAGGGCATCGGCCCCAGTGGCTCCGGGCAGCGTCTGCTGCCCGGAACGATTCGTCGCTCCCGATCACAGTGGCGAGGGCCGCACCGGTTTCCCACCGATTTCCCGAACACCACGGCTGCTGGACTCTAGCAAGATCGGTGCCGGGGTAGCGGGAGCACCCTGGTCGGACGTCCGGTCAGCGCGGGTCGGGGCAGCCGGTGCGGGCGGGCCGGCAATCAGTCTCCGCAGACAATGCCACGCCCGCGCGCGGCCGCACCACCTGTCCGACGACCAGGTCGCCCGGCGCGCTGATTGGCTCCCGTCACAGGATCGTGGTGTTCGCTGGCGGGCGGGGTCGGGGTGTCGTTCACTGTTCGGCATGAACGTCCGTGAACTGATCGACCGGAAGTCCGGTCGCCGGATCTCGGTGGTGGTGCCCGCGCTCGACGACGAGGACACGGTCGCCGGAGTGGTCGCCTCGGTCCGCCCGCTGCTGGGCGGGCTGGTCGATGAACTGATCGTGCTCGACGCAGGCTCCGCCGACCGCACCATCGCGCGAGCCAGGGCGGCCGGCGCCGCCGTCTACACCCGGGAGGAGGCGCTCCCCGAGGTGCCGCCGCGCCCGGGCAAGGGTGAGGTGCTGTGGCGCTCGATGGCGGTGTGCACCGGTGACCTGATCGTCTTCCTCGACGCGGATCTGGTGGAGCCGGACCCGTTGTTCGTGCCCACGCTGGTCGCCCCGCTGCTCGCCGACCCGGGGCTGGCCCTGGTGAAGGGTTTCTACCGGCGGCCGCTCGCCGGTGGTGCCGGGGTGGACGCCGACGGCGGCGGGCGGGTCACCCAACTGGTCGCCCGGCCGCTGCTCACCGCGCTGGCGCCCGCCCTGGCCGAGATCGTGCAGCCGCTCGGTGGTGAATACGCCGCCACCCGTGCGTTTCTCGGCGAGATCTCCTTCGCCAGCGGGTTCGGCGCCGAGATCGGCATCCTGCTCGACTGCTGGCAGCGCCGTGGCCTGTCCGCGATCACCCAGGTCGACCTCGGCGTGCGGCGGCACCGTCATCGGCCGACCCACGAACTGGCGGTGATGAGCAGGCAGGTGGTGGCGACACTGCTGGACCGGCTCGGCATCCGTGACTCCGGCATCGGCCTGGTCCAGTTCCTGCCGGGCGAGACCGGATGGCAGCGCACCCCGTCGGAGGTCAGCCTGGCCGACCGCCCACCGATACCGCGGATGGCCGCCGCGCACCGCGATATCGCCTGACAGACACCGAGCGCCGGTGCGGTCTACAGACCACACCGGCGCTCGGCCCAGATGTACTACGCGGCGACCAGGCCGAAGTCGAGCTTGATCAGCTGGTCGGCGCAGTCGAAGTAGCGGTCGTCGTGGGTGATCACGATGACCGTCTTCCCGCGGCGCTTGAGATCGGTGAGGATCTCTCGGTAGAACACCTCGCGGAAGCGCGGCTCCTGATCGGCGGCCCATTCGTCGAAGACGTAGATCTGGCGGTCTTCGAGCAGCGCCGTGAGCAGGGCCAGCCGCTTACGCTGCCCCTGCGACAGATCCACCGTCGACAGGCGCCCGTCCCGCACGGTCACCTTGTGCGCGATCTGCAACTCGTCGAGGTAGCGCTGGACCTCGGAGTCGATCCCCGGCCGCGCGAACCCGAGATAGTCCTCGAACAGATGGAAATCGGTGAACACCGCCGACGAATTCTGCCGGTACCACTCGATGTTGTCGTGGTCGATCCTCTCCCCGTTGAGCGACAACGACCCCGTGCGTGGCACATACAGACCGGTGATGAGCTTGGCCAGCGTCGACTTGCCGCTGCCGTTGCCACCGACGATGAACGAGATCTGGCCCGGCTCGAAGACCAGGTCGATCGGCCCGAGCCGGAAGCCGCTGTCCTCGGACTCGTCGAGTCCGGGCGGCGGGCCCAGCGGCACCGGACGCACGTCCGTGGCACCGTGATCGATCCAGTTCTTGCCGTTCACATCCGGTCCGGCCGACGGACGCGCACCCGGATGTGCCGGATGATGACCGGGTCCGGGATGTCCGTTGTTGCCGCGCGGCGGCGGACCGGGACGCGGCGGCGGACCACCGAGTCCGGGCGGACCGGGCGGCGCACCGGGCGGCGGCGGAACCGGCGACGGTGCCTCCGAACGATACACGTAGCTCACATCGGTCAATTCCAGCTTGGCCTCCCCCACCGCTGGACGTTCCGAATAGGGCAGCAGATCCTCGTTGTGCAGCGTCTCCATCGACAGGTTCATGCCGCGGATCTTGGCCAGCGCCACATCACCACGCAGCAGATCCGGGATGCGGTGCATGAAGTTCTGCATCGGCATCGCCAGGAACGTGGTGACCAGCACGTAGCCGATCATGGTGTCGCGCGGCAGGTTCAGCGCCGCGGCGATGACGAACAGGATCAGCGCCATCGTCGCCAGCTGCAATGCCTGACCGAAGCCCTGCGCGTAGGAGAACTTCGATCCCGCGTCGGTGTTCTGATCGCGCAGCGTGCCCGCCGAACCGAGCAGATGCCGGTCCATGAAGTCACGGCGGCGGCCACGGTGCAGCTTCAGTTCCTTGATGCCGAGGGTGACGGCCTGAAACGATCGCAGCAGCGCGTCCTCGTTCTCGCGTGCCTCGCGGTAGATGCCGCGCACCCGCTTGAGCACCATCTCGACACACGCGATGCCGATCAGCGTGCCGGCCACGGTCACCGCGAAGATCGGCCCCGACACGACGGCCAGGAACACGAAACAGCCGACAATGGTCGCCACGTCGACACAGATCGACGGGATCGCGGTCACCGCCTGCGACAGCGAACGCACATCCTCGGTGAGGGTGGCGATCAGCCGGTGCGTGCCGAGCCGTTCCAGGTGTTCCAGCGGCGCGGCGACGATGCTCGTGCTCAGGTCACTGCGCAGCCGGAAGATCGCTTCCTGCGACAACCGGATCAGCAGCACCTGCGAGAGCACCCCGCTGACGAGGATCACCGCGCCGGCACCGGCGAAGCGCAACAGCAGCTGATCGGGCTGCGGCTTCGGCGAGACGACCGCGTTGATCAGCGTCACCAGATAGGTGTTGGCCACACCGCAGATCAGGCCCGCGACCACCACGGCCGCGATCCTGGCCGGCGAGAGCGCGGCGAGAAAACGGAGCAGATGCATGACTTACGCTCTCAGCTGCGGATGACATCGAAGACGATGCCCTCGAGGGTGACACCGGGAGCGAACGAGAACGCCACTCCGGTCGAGATCGGTGCCGAGGTCTGCGCGTCGCGGATCATCCGCTCCAGCACGAAGATCAACGACACACTCAGCATGTTGCCGTGCTCGGCGAGCACCGCCCAGCTCGGCCCGGCGGCCTCGGCGGGCAGCCCGAGCGAACGCGCCGACTCCTCGATGATGCGCGGACCACCGGGGTGGATCGCCCACAGGTCGATGTCGGCCTTGCCGAGTCCGTTGCGCGCCAGCACTTCCGACACCACCGGGTCGACACCGCGGTAGATGTAGTCGGGCAGGCTCGACGCCAGTTCGCAGGTGATGCCCGCGTCCTTCACCCCGAGCACGATGCCGTCCTCGGCGTCGTCGAGCAGGTGGCTGAAGCTGTCGCGGATCACCACGCTGCCCGCGGACAGCGGCTGGTGCACCTGGTTGGCGCCGATCACCACCGCGCCGCAGCCGTCACCGAAGAGGCTGTGGGTGATCACGTCGTTGACGTCGTCGTCGAAGACGGCGTTGATCGAGCTCAGCTCGATACACAGCACCATCGCCTTCTTGTCGGGGTGCGCCCGGACGTAGTCGACAGCGGCCCGGATACCGTTCATCGCCGCGGCGCAGCCCATGAAGTTGATCACCATGCGGCCGACCGCCGGCGACAGACCCAGCTGCTTGACCACCGCGACATCGACGCCGGGGGCGATGAACCCGGTGCTGGTCACGAAGATCAGCTGGCCGATGTCCTCGGCCGGGTTCGCCAGTCCGGCCACCGCCCGGCGGGCGACGTCCACCGCCAGCGGCACCGCGTGCTCGAAGAACAGGTTCATCCGCTCCCGGATGGTGCCCGGGCGCCGGCTGAACTCGAGGAACTCCGGGTCGAGCGGATCGACCGCCAGGTGGCGGATGTCGATCCGGGTCTTCTGGTAGATCCGCGGAATCCGCTGCTGCTGCACCGGATCGGAGAAGAGTTCGGCGACCCGGCCCGCGTTGACGGACTGTTCGACCACGCGGTCCGGGGACCCGGTGGCGACGGCCTCGATCACGCCGACCGTGGTCGGCGGCGTGGGCGGTAGCAGGTCGTGCCCGCGCTCGACGTCGGCCGTGCGCAGCGGGCCGTGGGGTCGACGCTTACCTTCATCAATGGAAACAGACACGCGCACAATTCCTTTCGAATACAGACAGATGCCGGCAGGGGACGCGGATCAGACGGTTCCGATGCCGGTGAAGCCCTGCACCGTGTAGGTGACACAGGTCTTCAGCGCTGTGGGTGCACAGTGTTCGCGCACGAATCCCCACCGGTTGTCCTCGGCCTCACGGGAGGGCGCGAGCAGATAGGTCCGGCACAGCTTGGGGAAACGATCTCCGAAGAAGCTCTTCGCGGGCAGCCACTCCACATCGAACTTCGCTGCCTCTTCGCGCACCACGTCCTCGGTGGCGATATTGGCGAACCCGCTGCGCTGGAACGGCAGCACATGGTGGACGCGATGCGAACTGAGCCCGGCCGAGAGGAAGCAGTCCACGTACTTGTTGCCGACCACGGTGAGGTCGTAGGCCTGTTCGAGCTGGTTGACCGCCCAGTCCTCGGTCTCGGTGTGCAGTTCCTCGGTCGGCACCTCGAAGTCGTGGCTGGCCACCACCATGAAGGTCGAGATCCACAGGGTGATCACGAATTGCAGTGCCCAGGCCCAGAAGTCACCGGCGAGGGTGAACACGACGACCTCGGCGACCAGCAGGAAACGCACGCCGAAGGAACCGATGAAGTGCGGCAGCGCGCCGCGCCAGGTGCCGTACATGTCCTTGATGCCCACCTTGCGGGTGAGCCGGCAGACATCGAGCAGGCGGATGATCATGCCGGTCAGCAGGTGACCGAACTTGTGCACGGTGTGGATCGGCACCCGGTACAGCCGCGGCACCTGCATCATCATCGTGAAGACGTTCTTCTTGATGTCGACTTCACTCTGGGTGTGCGGGTGGTGCAGCAGCGCGTGCCCGTCGGCGGTGACGAACGAGAGCGCGACATAGTTCATGTCGAAAGCGTTGACCGCGTACTTGTTCCAGCCCTTCTGCGCGCGATGGATCGCGTAGTGGCCGAAGCCGGCCAGCGAGCTGCGCAGCAGCACCATCGCGATCACGAAGACCGGCAGCGGCATCCAGCTGGTGTCCCACAGGCGCAGGCCCTGCACCGCGAAGTAGGCGACGATCAGGAACGCGACCACGATGTCGAACAGGCGGTCCATCCGCTTGAGCCGAGCGGCCAGTTCAGGCTCCTTGATCCTGGCCTTGATCTGGTGCAGCAGGTCGCCCTTGTTGTCGAACTGGTACTTCGGAGTGTCGTCCCAGCTGTTGAAGCCCTCCTTGAACAGGAAGTCGGGCGCGTTGTTCTTGGGGTGGATGTCCTCGGGAGTGGCTCGGCGGTCGAGGCTGTAGCGCTCGATCATGCGCGCGATTTTTTCCGGATCACGGTGGTATGAACCGATAATCGAGGTGATATCGCGGTTCTTCGTGCGCCCGATGAAGAATTCACCGCCCGGATGCTTGGAGATCCACTCACTCAGGTCGTAGGCTCGTCCGTTATAAACCCATACGTTGTTGACGGGAGGCCGACCGCCGGGGCCGGGCGGTGGCGGGAGCTCGCGCTCCTCTTCATCAGGTCGATCATCGATCGTCATTAGTTCTTCCTCCGTGTCGATCGGCGTTCGATGCGTGTTGCCTGCCGACCTGCGTCCCGACACGTATAGTCCTTGTGGCGCCTTGCATCTCGCTGAACATTCTCTTATCGGATGCGCCTGCGTGCGTTCATGATTCGCGGACCCGCAGCGACACCCACACGACACACCGGCCCGGGGCCGCGGACGGCACTGCGTGCCAGGCTCCGCATGCCCCGAACCGGTGTTTTCGGTGGTCCGGAACTACTCCGATCAGCCCGCGGGCTTGACGATGTTGACCGGCTCGGCCCAGTTCGACAGGCCGACGGTGACCTCGCCGTCACCCTTCTTCACCACGGCGCGAACCAGGTTCGGGCCGTCACCGGTGGAGGCGGCCTCCGACGGCTTGGTGGAATCCGACTCCGGCGGCGCGGTGTCCTGGATCCACAGCGTGATCGGCATGGTGCCGGCGTTCTGGCCGATGCGCGGCACGATCGGGTCGATGACGGCGGCGTCGATGGTGCCGGTGACCTTCACGGTGTTGATGCCGTCGATGACCTCGCGGCTCTCCGCCTTCGGGTTCTGCACGTTCGCGATGACGTTCGCGATGCCCTTGTCCTTGTCCAGGATGACGCCCGGATCGTAGACCTTCTCGGCCGGGCCTGCGGGCACGTAGCGGCCATTGGTCTCGGTGTAGAGCACCTTGTCCACCACGAGGAACTTGGCCTCGGTGAACGGGTCCTCCGGCTTGATCTTGACCTTGGCCTCACCCATCGCGGCGCCGGAGCCCTGGGTCTCGTTGGTGACATCGGCCGAGACGGTCTCCACCGGCAGATCCGGCAGGTTGGTCACATTGATGTTCAGGTGCACGGTGCGCAGTGTCTGGGTGGTCTTGGCGGACTCCTTCACCAGCTGCGCGCCATCGGGCAGCGCGCCCGTGGGCGCCGCCGGAGTCGACTCCTCGCTGCTGCAGCCGGATACGAGGGCCGCGCACAGGGCCGCCGCCGCGACGACCGAAGTGATGGCGGAGCGTCGCGTGAAGCGACGACGCGTGGTGGGGTTCGGTGTCATGTCGATCAAGTTTCATCCCCTGGAGATGGTCGTGTATCGCTGTGGTGAGGCAGCCGAAGCTACCGCTGCCTGCGACATACTAAGCAGACCATCGGACATCTCGCGCTCCCCCGACGGCGATAGTACCCGAGGATTGCGATTTGCGACTTATACGCGGGGACTATCGAATTCGCCTCCGTACCGACCGGCCGGGCGACAGCGTCGGCACGACGCGCGACGACGATTCTGAAATGAAACTGTGTCTGAAAGGGTGGGCGCAACCGCCGGTGAGTGGCGAGAATTGCCCCCGATGGTCCGGCACCGCAGCATCTGCCGCACCATCGCGAATCCACTACGGCAACAAAGGAATCCGACGATGAATAGGTTGTCGAGGTCCGCCGCGGCGACGCTGGTCGCCGCGGTCGTCGCGGCCGGGACCACAGCGGTCGGCCTCGCGCGGGCGGACGCGCCCGGCGCATGGCCCTGCACCCCGTACACCGCGGTATTCGGGCCGGGGACCTGGGAGACCTCGCCGGGCGCCGATCCCGAGGTGCCCGTCGGCATGCTCCGGCCGATCGGCGAGGGCCTGGAACGGCAGTTCGGCAATGACATCACCGTGCTCTACGTCCCGTATGCCGCCAGCGCGTTCGACCAGGGCCTGAGCTACGCGCAGTCGCTGGACACCCTGGAAGCCCGCCTGCGCCGGCTGCTGCGCGGCCTGTGCGAGTCGACGCGGGTCGTCCTCGCCGGCTACAGCCAGGGCGCGGACGGCATCGGCGATCTCGCCACCGAGATCGGCAACGGTGACGGCCCCATCGGTGCCGATCGCGTGGTCGCGGTGGGGCTGCTGGCCGATCCGCATCGCGATCCGGACACCACGCTCTCCCTCGGCGATCCGCAGCCCGGCTACGGCATCGCCGGAACGCGCAGCCGCGACTTCGGCGCGCTGACCGAACGAGTTCGCACCCTGTGCGCCGACGGTGACCTGTACTGCTCCCTCGATGCCGCCACCTCCCCCTTCCTCGCCGTGCTGGGCCGGGTACTGAGCGGTGATCCCACCCCGATCGCGGACTTCCTTCCCGCCACCGTCGATCCCGGCAACCTGATCGCGCAAGCCGTCGCCATGGGCGCGGGCTGGACCGCCACCGCCGCGAATCTGCCAACCATCGTCGACGACCTCACCCGCCTGCCGGAGTTGCTCGCGGCGGGTGACATTCGCGGTGCGCACCGGACCGCGCGGTCACTGAATGTCGCGCTGGCCCCGTTGGTCGAGGCCGCCGCGGGTGCGGATCGGGCGCTGATCGCCCAGGTCGTCCGTGCGGCGGCCGCCGCCGATCCGTCCGGCCGGATGGCGGGCGTCAGCGTCATCGCCGACGCCCTGACGCACATCGACTTCGCGGGCATCGCCGACCGGGTCGGCCGCATTCAGGAAATCCTCTGGCGAGCGGTCGAATCCCTCGATCGCAACGATCCCCTCGCGGCCGCCGCCGACCTGGCAGCCTTCGCCACCACCAGCGCCGATCTCACCGGCTCGGTGTTCGGCCCCGTCGCCGTTGGCATCCGGGCCGACCTGCGCGCGACCACCCGGACCCTGCTCAGCATCACCGACCCAGCCACCGTCGACGAGCTCGTCCAGCTGGGCCGCCAAGGCGTCGACATGGCCACCTTCTACACCTCCGCCGCCCACATCGACTACGGCACCGATGCCCAGATACTGCTGAACTACCTGAGTTCCCAGGTCACTGCGTAGACGCGGCGAGGGCGTCGATCGCGGACTGCAGGCGTCGGCCCGCGTCGGCGGCGACCGCGACGAGTGCGGGCTCGCCGGTGACCTGCACCATCAGTTCCGGGTTCATCGCCTCCACCAGGACCGCGCCCACGGTGGTCGGGTGCTCGCGAACGATCACATTGCACGGCAGCAGCAGCCCGATCTGCCGGTTCGCCGTCACGGCCTGGTGCGCGAGCGGTGGGTTGCAGGCGCCGAGGATGAGGTAGCGCTCCATGTCCGCGCCGAGCTTGGCCGCGAGGGTGGCCTGCAGGTCGATCTCGGTGAGCACACCGAATCCTTGTTCCTGCAACGCCGCCCGGGTGCGGGTGACGGCATCGGTGAACGATGTCTGCAGCGTGGTGGACAACGCGAGTTCCATTGGATACGGCTCCCTTCACCCCCCCTTGTGCGGATCTGTCAGGCGAGGGCGAGCCTCTCCGGTTCCTTTCGATCACCCGACTCGACCATACCCCCGGGTGTCGCGGATCCAGGTTGGTTCGTGCACTAACTATTCATGTACGATGAAACCGTCAACGACAGCCAGCGGCGATACTGCGTTAGGACATCGCGATGCCTCCGACGAACAGCGGAACACCTCGACCACCTGCCGACACCCCGTCGATCACCCAGCGGATCGGCTACATCACCGGGCGCACCACCCTGCCGCCCTCGATGCGCGACTGGGTGCTGCACGACCTCACCGGCCCCGGTGCCACCCGCCGCTATCTCGTGCGGATCCTGGTGCCCACCGTTCCGCTGCTGTGTGTCTTCCTGCTCGTGCCCGCGCCCCTGTGGATGGGTCTGTCGATGATGGCCCTGGTGTTTCTGCCGCTGGCCTTCTTCACCGTCGCGCTCACCTACGTGTTCCGCCGCAACCGGCTCAGCCGCCACGGCCTCGACCCCGCCCTGGCCGAAGCCGACATCCGCGCCCAGGAAGCCGAGCGCGCCGACTACGAACGTCGCCACGGTCGCGGCTGACGGAATCCATACCACCCCGGACAGGAGACTCATGAGTAGCGAAACGCCCACGCCGAGTACGGAGGAGGCGGACCCGCTCGCTCTCGAGCGTCAGGTCTGTTTCGCCTTGGCCGTCGCCAATCGGGCGGTCCTCGCGGTGTACCGCCCGCTGCTCGAGCCACTCGGCCTCACGCACCCGCAGTATCTGGTGATGCTGGCCCTGTGGGGCGAGGCGCCGATGTCGGTGACGGCGATCGGCGAAGCGATCCAGCTCGACCTGCCGACCCTGTCCCCGCTGCTCAAGCGCCTACAGGCGGCCGAGTTGATCTCCCGCACCCGCGGCGTGGACGACGAACGCCAGGTGATCATCGATCTCACCGGCAAAGGCCGGGAGCTGCGCGCGCGAGCAGTGCAGATTCCCCCCGCCGTCATCGAACAGCTGGGCACGACGGTGCCCGACCTCGAAGACCTCCACGACGGCCTCACCCGGCTGATCGCGGCGGCACGCCAGGCGAACGCGCGCCGCTCCTGAGCCCCCGGGAACCGAGAACGATGAGCGTCCGCCGCTCACCGAACTCGAGTCCGTTGCCGGAAACTAGCCGAGATACACCGGAACAGCGGCGTGCCCGTTGGAGATGAAGCTGGGCATCGGTGCCAGCTCGGCAGCGCTGGTGGCCAGACGCATCTGCGGGAACCGGTCGAACAGCGCGGGCAGCGCGACGGCCGCTTCCAGACGTGCCAGCGACGCGCCGATGCAGTGGTGCGCCCCGTGCCCGAAGGAGAGGTGCTGGTCACGGGTGGCCCGGGTGGGGTCGAACTCGGCGGTGTCGGCGCCGTGCACCTTCGGGTCGCGGCTGGCACCCGCGTAGGAGGCCAGGATGGCTTCGCCCTTGCCGATCCGGTACTCCCCCGCGATGTCGATGTCCTCGACCGCGTACCGCAGCGGCAGGTGCGCCACCGGCGCCTGATAGCGCAGCGTCTCCTCCACCACATCCGCCCACGACACCTCGCCCGCGGCCACCGCGGCCCGCTGCCCGGGATGGGTGAGCAGGGCGACGATCGCCTGGTCGAGCAGATTGACCGTGGTCTCGTGACCGGCGTTGATGATCAGCATCAGGGTGTCGACGAGTTCCTTCTCCGACAGCCGGGTGTCCTCCTCGTCGCGCGTGGTGATCAGCACGCTGGTGACATCGTCACCGGGATGTTCACGCCGGTAGGCGACGAGTTCGCCGATCAGTCCGTACATTTCGAGATAGTTGGCCTGGGCCTGCTCGGCGGTGAACGACCCGTCGAAGAAGCCGTCCACACACTTGTGCAACGCGGGACCCACGCCGTCCGGCACACCGACCAGTTCGGTGATGACCCGGATCGGCACCGGGTAGGCGAACCCGGCACGCAGATCGACCGGTTCGCCGGCGGGGGCGGCCGCCAGCGCGTCGAGCAGATTGTCGGTGATCTCGGCGATCCGCGGACGCAGCGCGGTGCTGCGGCGATGACTGAAAGCCGGCGCGACCAGACGGCGCAGCCTGCGGTGATCGGCGCCGTAGGCGGTGAACATGTTGTCCACCGCCACCCAGGGCAGCAACGGCCACGCCTCGGTGATCTCGCCGTTGATGAACGACATCCAGTGCTGTCGCGGGTCTTTCGACACCCGCGGGTCGGCGAGCAGGCTGCGCAGCACCGCCTGGTCGGTGACCGACCAGGCAGGCACACCGCCGGGCAGCTCGACCAGGGCCACCGGGCCGCGCTGCTGAATGCGTGCCGACTCACCTTGGATGTCGGCGCCGGTCGTATCCAGCACGATCGGTTCCATGACGTTCTCCTCATCACACCAGGGGTTCCACCGACCGTGATCGACAGTGCCACAGCCAGTTTCACCCGCCTGGTCAAGAAACCTACTCCGGGGCCGGGCGGTCTACGGAACGAACAGGGGTGCCGAGGGCGGGAAACTGACCGGTAGCGTCGTCATCGCCCGGTGGAACGGCCCCGGCCGCCAGGTGATCTCGTCCACGGGCACGGCCAGGGTCAGGTCGGGCAGGACGTCGAGCAGCTGGTCCAGCGCATCCTGCGCGATCTGATACGCGACCGAGCGAGCCGGGCAGGCGTGTGGGCCCGCACCCCAGGCGAGATGGGATCGATTGCCGCTGCGCTCGCCCTGGGCGATCTCCGGGTCGTTGTTGCACGCGGACAGGCTGATCACCACCGGCTGGTTGGCGGGCAGCCAGACCTCGTCGAGCATGACCGGGTGCCGGGGATAGGTGATGGAGAAGTTCGCCATCGGGGGGTCCAGGAACAGCACCTCGTCCAGCGCGTCGCGGGTGGACAGGCTGCCCGCGATCACCCCGCCGCCGAATCGGGCATCGGTCAGGATGAGCAGCAGCGCATTGCTGATCAGGTTCTGCATCGGCTCGATACCCGCGCCGTAGAAGCTGATCAGGTTGTACAACATCTCCTCGTCGTCGAGGTGAGCGCCGTGATGGGCGAGCCGCGATGTCAGGTCGTCGCCCGGTTCAGTCCGGCGCATGCTGATCAGCTCGATCAACGCGGCGGACAAGTGTTCCATCCCCCAGGCCGCGTTGACGGTGTCGAACAGCGCGGCCATTCCGGTGGCGACCCGCTGCCCCAGCTCCGGGGTGCAGCCGACCACCCGGTTGAGAGTCTCGAAGACCAGCGGAAAGGCGTACTGCGTCAGCACATCCGCCGAACCGGTACTACAGAACGAATTGATCAGCGACACCGCGATCTGTTCCACGGTCGCGTGCAGCGCATGATGGTCGATGGAGTCGATGGCGGCGACGTAAGCCTGCCGATAGCGGGCGTGGACGGTCCCGGAGTTGCGCAGCGCGTTCGGATACCACTGCATCATCGGCCGCACCGGACAGTCCTCGGGGATACCGTCCTGCCACGGCCGTGGATCAGCGGGGAAGGTCTGCGGGTCGTTGAGGATTCGCACCGCGGCGCGATACCCGAGCACCAGGTTGGCCGGTACGTCCGGCGACAGTTCGATCGGGGCGATCGGGCCGTAGCGGCCGCGCAGGGCTCGGTAGTTCCCGTGGGGATCGGCGGCGAACTCGGGCTCGTAGAGCCGGCCCGTCACCGGGCAACCGGCACCCCGATCAGCGTGCGGCGGCGACTTCGGTTCGAGTCGAGTCGGGTAATCGAGGTGCTCCACCACCGGCAATGCTCCTTTTCGAGGGGGGCCGACAGCTTCACCCACCTCCCGACGAAACCCTTTGGTGTGCAACCAGACCCATTGCTTTCCTGTACTAATAGCGTTACACCCCCGGCAGAAAGCCCGGCGACCCGGCCTACGGTTCGGTGCCACAGACCAGCCCCCACCTGCGCGGACACCCCGAGGCCCGCGCGGGGTTCACCTCGCGCTGTGCCACTGTGCGACGTGGTCGGCCCAGGCCGCCCGGCGTTCCTCTTCGCTCATCGCGGGCAGGCTGGTCAGTCTCGCCTGCTGTGATTCGTCGACCGGGGTGAAGACCTGCATCCAGGCACCGTCGATCAGCGGCAGCGACAGATTGGTCAGATGCATCGTGATCGATCCGATCGCCACATGCCTGGCCTCTTTGACCAAGCTTATCGGCACCGCCACATCGTTGCTCGCCCACAGCGTCGCGAAAGCGGGGCTGTCGGTATACAATCCGTTCACCAGGCGCTGCCACGCCGGGTCGTCGGCATGCTTGGCGTGCGCGCCGCGCAAGTAGGCCACCATCCTGCGCAGATCATCGGCATTGTGCGCATAGGGATTACAGCAATCGAGCGTCGTGAACACCCGACGCAGCACATTGTCGGTGAAGCAGGGAAACAACGTCCGGTACGCGCGATTCCGTGCCAGCACATCGAACTTCGGGCTCACCACCACCGCGGGCAACGGATCCAGCTGTTCGAGGATCTGCGGCACACCCGGCGGAATCCCCACCTCGGCGACCGCCACAGCCGGCACCGTCGGCAGATCCGCCAGTCGGTAGAGATGAGCCCGCTCCGCCGCATCGAGCCGCAACGTCCGCGACACCGCATCCAGCACTTGCACACTGGCTTTGATCGGCCTGCCTTGCTCGAGCCACGTATACCAGGTGATCCCGATTCCGGACAGCTCCGCGACCTCTTCGCGCCGCAACCCCGGCGTCCGCCTCCGCACCCCCACCGGCAAACCGACATCCTCGGGACCGATCCTGGCCCGCCGCGACTTCAGAAACTCCGCGAGCTGCACCCGCTTCGCCCCACCCACCCCGACCACATCCCTCATCCGACCAGTGTCGCGAACGTTGGTGCCGGCATCCAGGTGCTGCTGGTACCCGGCATGACGAGACTGATTCCGAAGCGAGGCGATGTCCGTTTTGTGAGGGGTCCCGAGAACGCTCCGGTACCGTTCGGTCGGCTGATTCGACAGAAGGGACAGTGCGATGGCCTGCGATGGTTTCGTGCCGCAGATGTTGCAGAGTTCGATGCGGAGCCTGGCAGGAGGAGTTCCGCCCGCGCCGCCGGGCACGATCTTCGCACTCGGGGCCGACGGTGGCTACGCCGTCCCTCCGCGAGAATTCAGGCTGTATTTCGGCCGGAGCCGAGACGATGTCCATGTACCCATCGGGGTCGACGACAATCGTGTCAGCCGTCGACACGGCGTCTTCGAGTACGACGGACAACAGTGGCGGATCAGCAACCAAGGGCAACTGCCGATCGAGTTTCCGGGAGAAGCCCTTCTGTTGGCCGGCCAGCAGCGGACCATCGAACCCGGCTACACGCCGATGTTTATCAGATCCTCGAAGGACCGGCCGCATCTGCTGGAGGTCCATGTGGTCGGTGTCCACACAGGCAAACCCACCGACCAGCAACACACCCGCACCGTACCTCCGGACGCGCATCCCTTGAGCTCTGACGAGAAACTGGTTCTGACCGCACTCGCTCAACGGTATCTGCGCCAGGAGCGCTACCCGCAGCCCCTGTCGTGGCGGCAGGTGGCCGAAGATCTGAACAGCTCCTCCGACGAAAGGATGTGGTCACCCAGGACGGTGTCCTACATCGTCGGCGTGGTACGTGAGCGGCTGTCGATGGCTCCCGAACCTGTCACCGGACTACGGATTGAGGATGGCATCGGCGAACCAGTAGGAAATGCGTTGAACCACAATCTCATCCAGGCATTGCTACTATCGGCGATGCTGACTCCCGCGGACCTCCGGATGCTCGGCGACACCCTCGACGATGATCCGTGCACGACTGTGTGACAGAGGCTGACGATGGCATTGCAGGCGGGAGACGAATTCGCCGGGTACACCATCGAAGGCACCCTGGGTGCCGGCGGGATGGGCATCGTCTATCTGGCTCGGCATCCCCGGATCAAGGAGCGCCGTGTCGCATTGAAGGTGCTCGCCGATGCCCTCGCCGGCGACGCCGGTGCTCGCATCGCCTTCGACCGCGAAGCCGCCATGGCGGCCCGACTCGAACATCCCAATATTGTCACCATCCACGACCGCAGCGCCTCCGGCGATCCGGTGCCGTGGCTGTCCATGCGGCACATCCGCGGTGGCGACGTCAAGTCACTGCTCGCTGATTCGCCCACGGGATTGCCGCCCGACCTGGTGATGCGGTTGCTGTCCGATGCCGCCGACGCGCTGGACTACGCCCATCGCGATGGCGTCCTGCACCGCGACGTCAAGCCGGCGAACCTGCTCATCGAACCCGCGGCCGACGGCGAGTTACGCGCTGTGCTGGGCGATTTCGGTATCGCGCGGGCCCTCGACGCGACTGCCACGACCTCGGCGATGGCGGTGACCTTCGCCTACGCCGCGCCGGAAAGGTTCACGGGCGGTCGCGTCGATCACCAGGCTGATATCTATTCCTTGGGCTGCACTCTCCATGAACTGCTCACCGGCGAGCCTCCATTCCCGTTCGACACCCAGGCCGCGGTCATGGGTGGGCACCTGAGCGCCGATCCTCCATCACCACACAGCATCCGACCGGACCTGCCCGCGACACTTGACGAGGTCATCGCGAAAGTCCTGGCCAAAAGGCCCGAAGACCGTTACGTGAGCTGCACCGAATTCGTCGATGCGGCGCGACGGTCACTCGCGGATCCGGCCGACCCGCCCGGGTCCGGCGATGTCCATTCCGACGTGGATGCGCCTGCGCCCGCCGAACCGGCGTCCTGCGCTGCGGACACGACGCGGGCGCCCACCGCGGTGGCAGCGCAGCGCCCGCCCGTCGACACGCCCCGATTCGGTCCGGTCGCCGGCGACCGCTGGATACCGAGTGGACGGGCCCAGCCGATCACGACCGTCCGTCGGTCCGAGGTCGGATTGAAATGGGTGGCGGTCGTCATCGCCGTCATGATATTCGTGGCATGGGTCGCCAATTTCATTAACGGCGTGTACGGCGGCACGCGGGCCGATCACCAAGCGTCGAGCCAGGAAACCACGTCCACCCGAACTGAGGTGCGTTCGAGTTCGGAACTTCCAGCCGCTGATCGCAGCAGTACGGCTGCGACGGAGACCACCCGCCCCACGACATCGACATCGACATCGACATCGAGCACACCGGCAAGAACGACCAGCAGGCCGGCTGTCCGGCCGTTGCCGCGTGCGTGGGTGGGTGAATGCATAGCCGTGAGCGCCCACGGGAATCTGACGAAGGTTGTTTCCGATTGCGAGCGTGGGGGCGCTCCCTATGTGGTCAGGGCAATCAGATATCCAGACGACCCGGATCCAGAATGCCCGAGCAGCGAATCCGGCACCATCACCGACCAGGGTGTCCGGTTGTGTGTCGACCTCTTCCTGCTCGCGGACTATTGCTACTACGCGCCCAGCGCGGATGATTTCATCATGGCGACATCGTGCCGGAGCGGAGATTTCGTCGTCGTGCGCGTCACCAGGTCACCTTCTGCATGTGGCGCCGAAGCAACCAGATCGTTCAACCAGAACTCGATCACCTATTGCATCCGGTACCTCTGACTGCCAGGAGGGCAGATGGATAGAAGAACGCGCCGACATTGCCTGCCGACTTCGCGGTTTCGCCGCATACAAGCCGCCACGCAGGAATATTTCGTCACCGAGTGGCTCGCCATCGTCATCGACAGCCTTATATTAGATCGAATACCGCAGTCCGGCAGCGACACAAGCATCGACCAACCGCCCGAGAATTTCAGCGGCGTCACCCGAGCTCAACGAACCCTCGATCAAGTATAGATGTTTTCCGCTTACTGACGATTGATTCTCCTGACAATAGATGTCGAGGACGCCGTCGACGTAGGTGAACTCATATCCAACACGGCCAATCTTCACCCTCGCGGAACTACCGAGCCATCGTTCCAAGACTGCCGTCATTTCCCGGTACGGTACCCATCCGACTTCAGCACCGAATGTGTACATGTATTGCGCTACTCCATCTACAAGGCCGGTCCCGTGTCGAAAGCCTGAACCTGCTGTGCCGGATCCGGCTTCGGTCGGCCTCCGCGCATCAGGTTACGCCACCCCGCCCGCGCGAATGGCAGAGCCAAGGGTGGACTCGGGACAAGTGGACACGCGCCGCTGATGAGCTGTGGTCGAGCGACCTGAGGTGGTTGCTACGGTGCTGCGGTGATCACGACTGCGCGATTGTTGCGAATGGTGTCTGTACTGGGGTTGGTCGGTGGGCTCGTTGTGGGGCTGGTCGGGTGTGGCGGTCCTTCCGATGACGTCGAGTCCGGGGTCGGTGCGGTGCCGACGGGGACCGGGGCTACCAGTTATCCGTTCACGCTCGACAACTGTGGGGTCGAGGTCACTTTCGAGAGGGCGCCCAGCAGGGCGGTGTCGTTGTATCAGGCGTCGACGGAGATTCTGTTGTCGCTCGGGCTCGCCGATCGGATGGTCGGTACGTCTACCTGGTTCGATCCGGTGCTGCCCGGGCTGGCCGCCGGGAATGCCGAGGTGCCTCGGCTCGCGGACAACGATCCGTCGCTCGAGACGGTGCTGGCGACCGAGCCCGATCTGGTGACTTCGGCGAGTGCGCACACCTTCACCCCGGCTGTCGTCGCCGAACGAGCGCGGTTCGCGCAGCTCGGGATTCCCACCTATCAGTCGCCCTCGGTGTGCGCGGGCGCGGAGGTCGAGGGTGAGACCGTCACCCGTACCGAGCCGCTGGCGATCGACACGTTGTTTCAGGAGATCGGCGAGCTGGCCCGGATCTTCGATGTCCAGGAGCGCGGTGCCCAGCTCGTCGACGAGCTGAAGGGGCGGCTGGCCGCGGCCACCACGGCACCCGTCGAGCCCACACCGACCGTGGCGTTCTGGTTCTCCGGTATCAAGGCGCCGTATATGGCCGGATGTTGTTCTGCCCCTGGGATGTACGCCCGTGCTGTGGGTGCGCGCAATGTCTTCGCCGAGCAGCGCGAGGACTGGCCGGAGATCAACTGGGAGGCCGTCGTCGCCGCCGACCCGGATGTGCTGGTGCTCGCCGACCTGAGCCGCCAGCGCGTCGACGGCGACGCGCTCGCGACGAAGATCGCCTTTCTCGAGTCGAATCCGGCCACCAGCCGGATGCGCGCGGTCCAGGACAAGCGCTATGTGGTCATGACCGGCTCGGAACTCGACCCGGGGATCCGGGAGATCGACGCCATCGAGAAGCTGGCCGCCGGTCTCGCCGCGGCGCGCTGACCACGAGCCGACAGCGGACCGAGCTGTGCGCCGATGCTGCTCACCGACCGTACGGTTCGGATCGGTCCAGTCGTCCGGGGTAGCATCAGCGCGGCGTTCGTCGAGGGAACACCGGTGGGAATCCGGGGCTGACGCGCAACGGTAACGGCCCGACCAGGCCGAAGCCCGACTACTCGATGATCGTCACACGGCTGTTCGAGGCTCCGCGACCGAGCCCTGACGAAGGAGTTCACGCGCGATGCGCCTGGCGTCCCGGCACCTCTGTGCCTTGTTGACCCTCACTTCTGCCCTGGCGATCGCGGGCTGCGGTACCAGCGACTCCGGTGCCGATACCGCCCAGGACGCCGGCGCGGGTTATCCGCTCACGGTGCAGAACTGCGGGCGAGAGGTCATTGTCGAGCAGCCGCCGCAGCGTGCGGTGTCACTCAATCAGGGGTCGACCGAGATCCTGCTCTCGCTCGGCCTGGCCGACCGGCTCGTCGGCACCGCGACCTGGACCGATCCGGTCCGCGCCGACCTCGCCGAAGCGAACGCGAAGGTGCCCCGGCTGGCCGAGAACAAGCCCTCCCTCGAAGTGGTACTCGACGCCGAACCCGACTTCGTCTCCGCCTCCTTCGGTGGCACCCTGGGCCCCGGTGGTGTCGCTGATCGCGATCGCTTCGAACAGCTCGGGGTGCCCACCTATCTGTCGCCGACCGACTGCGACGGCAAGTCGGCGGTGAGTGTGAACTCCGACGGGGCGCGCACCGAACCGCTGCGGATCGACTCGGTGTACACCGAGATCCGGCAGCTGGCGGCGATCTTCGATGTCGAGGACCGCGGCGAAACCCTGATCGCCTCGTTGCAGCGCCGCCTCGACGCGGCGACCGCCGCCGGGGAGCACGCGGGGACGAGCGTCGCGTTCTGGTTCTCCGACCTGAACACCCCGTACATGGCCGGATGCTGCGGGTCCTCCGGCATCATCACCGAGGCGGTCGGCGCGCGGAACATCTTCGCCGACACCACCGACGAGTGGCCGCAGGTCAGCTGGGAAGCCGTCGCCGACCGCGATCCCGATGTGCTGGTCCTGGCCGATCTGAGCAGGCGGACCATCGACGGCGACGCGCTCGACAGCAAGATCGCCTTCCTGCAGTCGCATCCGGTGACCTCACAGCTGACCGCGGTGCGTGAGCAGCGGTTCGTCGTGGTCAACGGCGCCGATCTGAATCCGTCCCTGCGCACGGTGGACGGCGTGGAGAAGCTCGCCGCGGCGCTGGCGCAGTGGGGACCGGTCCGCTGACCGGGCTCGCGTCCCGGCGCGGCACCGCTGTGCTGGCGGCCGGGCTCGTCGCGGGCTGTGTCCTGCTGGTGTTCTCGATCGCGGTGGCCCTGACCATCGGACCGGCCGAGCTGTCGGTGGGCGAGGTCTACGCCGTGGTCGGTGAGCATCTCGGCGTCGGGCAGGCCGGGGTGAGCCGGATCAAGGACGGCATCGTCTGGGAGCTCCGCCTGCCCCGGACCTTGCTCGCCGCCGTGTGTGGTGCGGGGCTGGCGATGTGCGGGACGATCCTGCAGTCGGTCCTGCGCAACCCGCTCGCCGACCCGTTCGTGCTCGGGATCTCCTCGGGCGCGTCGACCGGTGCGGTGCTGGTCGCGGTGCTCGGCCTCGGCGCCGGCTCGATCTCGCTGGCGGCGGGCGCGTTCGGTGGGGCGGTCGCCGCGTTCGCGCTGGTGCTGATCCTGGCGGCGGTATCCGGTGGTGGCACCGCGCGGATCGTGCTGGCCGGTGTGGCAGGCACCCAGTTGTTCTCCGCCCTCACCTCTTTCATCGTTGTCTCGAGTGCCGATGCCGAACAGACCCGTGGTGTGCTGTTCTGGTTGCTCGGCTCACTGGCGGGCGCGGACTGGAACGATGTCGTCGTCTGCGCCACCGTGACCGGGCTCGGACTGGTGATCTGCCTGAGCCGGGCCGCGGCACTGGACGCGTTCACCTTCGGCGCCTCCTCGGCCGCCGCGCTCGGCATCCCGGTGCGGGCGACCAGGGGGCTGTTGCTCGGGGTGACCGCGTTGACGACCGCGGCGCTGGTCAGCGCGGCGGGAGCGATCGGTTTCGTCGGGCTCGTGCTGCCGCACGCGGCACGGTTCGTGGTGGGTCCGCGCCACAGCAGACTGCTGCCCACTGCCGTGCTCGCCGGCGCGGTGTTCACCGTCTGGGTCGATGTCGTGGCCCGAACGGTCTTCGCGCCCACCGAGATTCCCGTCGGCGTCGCGACCGCGCTGATCGGCGTGCCCGCGTTCATCGTGCTCCTGCTGCGGAATCGAGCCATGGCATGACGTTGCGCGCGGAGAAACTGCGCTGGACGCGCGGCGGCAATCTCGTCGTCGACGGCGTCACCGTCGAACCGCGCCAGGGCGAGACCATCGGTCTGCTCGGCCCCAACGGCTCCGGGAAATCGTCACTGTTGCGGCTGCTCAGCGGTATCGCCCGGCCCGACAGCGGACGGGTGCTACTCGACGACACCGATCTCACGACGCTGCGCCGGAACCGGATCGCCCGTCGTGTCGCGGTGGTCGACCAGCACGCCGACACCGAGGTCGACATCACCGTCGAGGATGTGGTGTCGCTCGGACGTATCCCCCATCGCGGCGTCTTCGGCGGCGACACCGGAGCCGACGCCACCGCGGTGCAGGAAGCGCTGGCTCACACCGGGATGTCGGCCAAGGCGGGCGATCGGTGGCACACACTGTCCGGCGGCGAACGCCAGCGCACCCAGATCGCGCGGGCACTGGCGCAGCGTCCGCTCGAACTGCTGCTCGACGAACCGACGAACCATCTCGACATCCGCCATCAGCTCGACATTCTCGCCCTGGTGGCCGCGCTGCCGGTCACCAGCTATATCGCACTACACGATCTCAACCTCGCCGCGATGTTCTGCGACCGGCTGCTGATCCTCGACGGAGGTCGTGTCGTCGCGATGGGCAGCCCGGCCGAGGTGATCACCGCCGAACTGGTCGAGCAGGTGTATCGCGTGCGCGCCCAGATCACGACCGATCCCGAGCACGGATACCCGGTCGTGTCGTTTCGGCCCGATCTGACCGGCACGCCGGACAGATCGGATTTCACGCTCTGAACCGCGTGTTCGGTGGTGGTGCCCCGTCAGGGTTTGCGGCCGATGCCGCCGATGATGCAGTTGCGGACATCGGAGAGCGGCAGCAGGTGCGGGCCGTCGGGCCACCAGTCGTCGCAGCGGACCAGGCCGGGTTCGACCATCTCCAGCTTGCCGAACATGGCCTGGATTTCGGCGCGGGTGCGGAAACGGCCGCTGCCCATGGGGCTGTGGATGAACTTGTCTTCCATATTGCGGGCCAGTTCGCTGTATTCGGCGGTTTCCGGGTCGTGGAAGTGCGCGATCGCGACGAAGGAACCGGCGGGGAGGGCGTCGATGTAGGTCTGCATCAGGGCGGCGGCATCCTCGCCGAGGTAGTGGTGCAGGGTGCCGATGTGGAAGAGGGCCAGGGGGCGGCTGAAGTCGAGTTCGTTGCGCACGGTCGCGTTGTTGAGGACCTCGAACGGGCGGAAGATGTCGGCCTCGGCGATGCGGGTGCGGGTGTTGCTGGCCAGCAGGGCCTGGGCGTGGACCAGCACCGACGGATCGTTGTCGACGTAGACCACCCGCGACTGCGGGTTGACCCGCTGGACCACCTGGTGGGTGTTCTCCGCGGTGGGCAGCCCGGAGCCCAGGTCGAGGAACTGGTCGACACCGGCACGGGCCAGGAAGCGGCAGGCTCGGATCAGGAAATCGCGGTTGGCCCAGGCCAGGTCGTTCACCTGGGGCGCGACGGTGCGCACCTGCGCCAGCACCTCGCGATCCACCTCGTAGTTGTCCTTGCCGTTGAGCGCGGCATCGTAGACCCGCGCGATACTCGCGCGCGTGGTGTCGACCCCGACCGGAACGGCGCTGGGGTAGGCAGCGGAAGACTGCGACATCGGGTGCCTCCAGGCATCGGTCGCGTGCGTGGAATTTCAGCCTAGATCATCGGTTCCGTTGGCACAGAGCCAATCTCGAGGTGCGACACAGCATCGCAACAGAGTGCTGCCGGTACCCGTATCACCAGGCTCGTGGTCGGCGCGGCCGGTTCCGCACACGATCTAGCCATGAGCCAGACAATTCCCCCACCCACCACCTCGATGAACCGGCACGCGATCGCCACCCTCGTCGTGCTGCTGACCGGCCAGTTCATGGCGGTGCTCGATGCCTCGATCGTGAATGTCGCGGTGCCGGCCATTCGCACCGATCTGCGTACCGGCGGCGCGGGACTGCAATTGATCGTCGCCGGGTATGTCATCGCCTATGCCGTCCTGCTGGTCGGTGGGGCACGGCTCGGCGAACGGTTCACCCAGCGCCGGGTGTTCCTCGTGGGGCTCGCGGTGTTCACCGTGGCCTCGCTGGCGTGTGGGCTGGCCTGGAACGAGCTGTCGCTCATCGTGTTCCGGTTCGGTCAGGGCGCGGGGGCCGCGGCGATGGTGCCGCAGGTGATGACGCTGATCCAGCGCACCTTCACCGGTCCGGCACGGGCACGAGCGCTGGGTGTCTACGCGACGATCGTCTCCGGCGGTGTGGTCGCGGGACAGATCCTGGGTGGGGTGATCGTGGACGCCGATCTGGCCGGGAGTGGTTGGCGCGGGGTGTTTCTGGTGAATGTGCCGCTCGGGCTCGCACTGTGGGTGACCGCGGTGCGGGTCCTGCCGGTGACGGCCGGGCGGACCGATCGGCGGATCGACATTGCGGGGCTGGTGACATTGACGGCGACCGTGCTGCTGCTGGTGGTGCCGCTGCTGGTGGGCCGCGAGTTCGGGTTCGCGCGGTGGACGCTGCTGTGCGCGGCTGCCGGTGTAGTCGGCGTCGCCGTATTCGTGGCCGTCGAGCGGCGGGTCGCGGCGCGCGGACGTGACCCGCTGTTCGCGCCGCACGTGGTCGGGGCCGCCGGGCTGCTGCCCGCGGCCGCGACCCTGGCGCTGATCATGGTGATCTTCACCGGATGGCTGTTCGCGACGACCATCCATCTGCAGGGCGAGCTCGGGTACAGCGCGTTGCGGGCGGGGCTGCAGTTCCTGCCGATGGGTGTGGCGTTCGCGCTCGCGGGACTGTATTGGCAGCGTTTGCCGCAGCGGTGGTTCGCGCGGATGATTCCGCTCGGCCTTGTCCTGGACGGGGTCGCGCTCGGCTGGCTGGCCGCCCTGCTGGGCGATGGCGCGGGGGTGGGCATCGCGGCATCGACGGCATTCGCGCTGTTCGGGGTGGGTAACGGGCTGGCGTTCAGCCCGTTGATGACGCGCGCGCTGGCGGCGGTGCCGCTGCCCTCGGCCGCCGATGCCAGCGGCATCCTCGTCACCAGTGTGCAGCTGGGCATCGTCGCGGGGATCGCGAGTTTCGGATCGGTGTTCCTGGAACTGTCGGAGTCGATGACCTCCGCGGAGTCCGTCGCACTCGTCTATCTGGGTGGCGCCGCGGCATCGCTGATCGCGGCCGGAGCCGCGGTGCTCGCGGTGCGGCGAACCCGGCAGTGACCGGCCTGCCCCGGTCCTGAGTTACCGTAACTGCATGCACGAGCTCCCGGCCGGTGCCGTCTTCGCCGGTTTCCGTATCGAGCGGGTGCTCGGGTCCGGGGGGATGGGTAGCGTCTACGCGGCCAGGCATCCGCGATTGCCGCGCCTGGTCGCGCTCAAACTGCTGCATTCCTCCTATGCCGCCGACCCGGTGTTCCGGGGCCGGTTCGAGCGGGAGGCCGAGCTGGCGGGGCGGCTCGATCATCCGAATATCGTGGCGATCCACGATCGGGGCAGCGCCGAAGGCCGGTTGTGGATCGCCATGCAGTATGTGGCGGGCAGCGATGCCGAAACAGTGGTGCGGGCGGGGGCGCTCGGGGTCGAGCAGGCCATGCATATCGCGCGGTCGACGGCGGACGCGCTCGATCACGCGCACGCGGCCGGGCTGCTGCACCGGGATGTGAAACCGGCCAATATCCTCCTGCGGGAGCAGGCGCCAGGGGTGCAGGTCCAGCAGGTGCTGCTCACCGACTTCGGGATCGCGAAGGCGATCGACGAGGCGAGCGCGTTGACGCAGACCGGGTCGCTGGTGGCGACCTTGCGCTATGCCGCGCCCGAGCAACTCGACGGCAGGCCGCTCGGGCCGCGTTCGGATCAGTATTCGCTCGCGTGCACATTGTTCCATCTGCTCGCGGGGCAGCCGCCCTACACCGCGACCAGTGCGGGGGCGCTGATCGGGGCGCATCTGATGCAGCCGGTGCCGCGGATCACCGGGCTGCGGCCGGAGCTGCCGCCCGCCATGGACGCGGTGTTCGCGCGGGCGCTGGCCAAGGAACCCGGGCAGCGGTTCGCGAGCTGCGCGGAAATGGTCGCGGCGGCCACCACGGCGCTCACCACCGGTGTCGGACCCACTGTGCCGTTCACCCAGCAGGCCGCCGGGCAAGTCGGTCGTCTGGGCGGTGGGGCAGGTGGCGTCACCGACGGCGGTGGATCCTCGGTCGGTCCGGTCGTCCCCCGGCCGGGTCCGGGGAGGGCACCGATCGGGTGGATTGCGGCCGCACTCGCCGTGGCCGTCGTGCTCGCCGTCGCCGGGACGATCGCGCTGACCCGCGACAACGATCCCGAAATCACCACCACCACCACCACCACGACCACCGCACCCCCGACGACCACCACCGTCGACGCCTGGGCCGCCGCCCGGCCCACCATCGCGCTGTTCCCCGACCTGCTGCCCTCCGGACCGGACAGCGAAGGGTATCGCGGACTCCGCTGCTCCTTCGCCACCAAGAACCCGGAAGCCGTGTGGGACAACGGTTTCAACTGCACCGACCGCGAGCACCTCGAACTGCAGGTGCTCGCCCATCCCGACACCGACACGGTCGAGAAGTTCGTGGCGACGCTGCCGTCCGGCACCACCCAGGAGCTGCGGTCCCGTTACGGCAGACCGCTGACCGTCCGGAGTTTCAACGGCTCGACCGGGCCGTGGCTGCTCGTGCAGTTCGATGCCGCGCCGTATTCCACCGTGCTGCTCCAGGTGTACTGGAAGGGCCACACCCATCAGGAGATGATCGACGAATGGCTGACCAGCGCACCCCTGTGACCGCGCGCCTCGCCCTGGGCGCGCTCGCGGTCCTGCTCGCCGGATGCTCCACGGTGGCCGGCACCGCGACACCCGGTGAGATCGATGTGCGGACACTGGACGTGGGCAGTTACAACACGGTGCCCGCCGATCTCGAGGCCGGCCGCAAGCCCACCGACGGTGCGATCCTGGAAGGACTGCGGATGGCGGGCGCGGTGGTGTTCCCGCACGAGGTGGAGCCCGACCTCACCCACAACTGGGGTACCGATGTGCTCGACACGCCACGCCGCACCGCCGATGTCTCGGCCATCTCGAATGTGAATCTGCCGGTGCTGGAACGGCATCGGATGATCACCGGCTTCGATATCGCCGAGGGCAATCGGGCCTTCGACGAGAAGACCCCGGCGATCGAGACCGACGCGCGCGTCAGCCGCGTGGTGCTGTTGCGATTCCCCGGTGCCGCCGCGGCCGCGGCTGCCGCGCGCGAGCTGGAATCCACCGATTTCGCGGTCAGCCCGGACAACCAGCCGGTGCCGATCCCCGGATACGCCGGCGCCCACGCGCATTGGCGGCCCGGGGTGAAGACGATCAGCGTGCTGTTCGCGCACGGCGAGATCGTGGTCAGCCTGTTCCTGCAGCACCCGACCCCGGACATCGATGCGCTCGCCGGCCGGGCCGCGGCGCTGCTGGACGCCCAGGTGCCGCTGCTGGAGAAGTTCACCCCGACCGCACCGGAGCGGATCGCCGAACTCCCCCGCGATCCCGACGACATGCTGCGGCGCGCGTTGATTCCGGGCCCGGCCAATCAGCAGATCGCCATCTCCTCGCGGGAGTTCGCGAGCTGGTCCGGGCGCGCGAGCCTGCACTACCGGCCCGCCGAGCCCGAGCTCGCGGCCGCGTGGGATCGCGGCGGGGTGGACAGCGTCGCGAATTCCTATACCACCACGCTGTTCCGGTTCCGCGACGCGGCCGCCGCCACCGATTTCGGTGACACCTGGCAGCGCACGCTGAGCACGACGGTGCACCCGGTGACCGCGCCCGAGCAGCTGCCCGGCGCGCACTGCGCGGAGCGGCGCGCGGGCAGCTCACCGGCACTGACCAGGTGCTATGTCAGCTACCGCAACTACGGCGCGTTCGTCAGCGGGCCGGAACCGGCCGGTGTCCGCAGGCAGGCCGCGGCGCAGTACGCGCTGCTGGCGAACGCGGCCTGACTCAGAGCTGGGCTTCGATCGCCTGCACGACCTCGCCGGCCTCCGGGGTGACGGTCGGGCGGAAACGCCCGGCCACGGTGCCGTCGCGGCCGATCAGGAACTTCTCGAAGTTCCACTGGATGTCGCCCGCGGAGCCGTCGGCGGCCGGGGTCTCGACCAGCGCGGTGTAGAGGGGGTGGCGATCCGCGCCGTTGACGTCGATCTTGGCCAGCAGCGGGAAGTCCACGCCGTAGGTGACCGAGCAGAACTCCTGGATCTCCTCGGCGGTGCCCGGCTCCTGGCCCATGAACTGGTTGCACGGCACGCCGATCACGGTGAAACCGCGCTCACCGTAGGTCTTCTGCAGCTCGACCAGGCCGGTGTACTGCGGGGTCAGGCCACACTTGGAGGCCACGTTGACCAGCAGAACCGCCCGCTCGCCCGCCACCTCGCCCAGCGTGGTGTCCGCACCGGACAGGGTCTGCACGGCAATGTCTCGAATATTCGCGCTCACCGGCGCCACCGTACCGGAGCGGGGACGGCCCGCCCAGTGTCCCGCTCGGCGGGATTTCTGAAACACGTTCTTGTTTTGTCGGCGGGGAGGCGGCACCATTTCGGGGTACACACCCGAGCACCGGAGGATCACTCGTGACCGAAACCCCACCCCGGATCGATACCGTCCGCCCGTTGCGCGCGGACACCGTCACGCACTGGGACTTCGAGGCCGACGTCGTGGTCGCCGGGTTCGGCATCGCCGGGGTCTGCGCGGCCATCGAAGCCGCGCGGGCGGGCGCGCAGGTGCTGATCCTCGAGCGCACCGGCGGGTGGGGCGGCGCGGCGGCACTGGCGGGCGGGTTCGTCTACCTGGGCGGCGGCACGCCGTTGCAGCGAGCGCTCGGCTTCGACGACACACCCGAGAACATGGCCACCTTCCTCACCGCGGCCCTGGGTCCCTGTGTGGACACCGACAAAATCCAGGACTACTGCGCGGGCAGCGTCGAACACTACAACTGGCTGGTCGAGTGCGGGGTGCCGTTCAAGGAGTCGTTCTGGGGCGAGCCCGGCTGGGAGCCGCCGCACGACGAGGGTCTGATGTATTCCGGTGGCGAGAACGCCGCGCCGTTCCTCGATATCGCCGAACCCGCGCCGCGCGGGCACGTGCCGGAGCTGGCAGGTAAGAAGATCGGTGAGCGCAGCGGCGGCTACATGCTGATGAAGCCACTGGCCGACACCGTGGCCGAGCTGGCCATCCCGGTCGAGTACGACACCCGCATCCGCAGGTTGATCGTCGACGAGGACGATCGCGTGGTCGGCGTGCTGGCCACCCACTTCGGCAAGCCGGTCACCGTGCGCGCCGAGCGCGGCGTCGTGCTGGCCACCGGCAGCTTCGCCTACGACACCGAGATGGTCGACCGCTACACGCCGAAGCTGAGCGGGCGCCCCGGCGCGGCGATCGAGGAACACGACGGCATCGGAATCCGGCTGGCCCAGGCACTGGGCGCCGAGCTCGCGCACATGGACGCCAGTGAGGTCGCCATCTTCGGTGATCCGCAGATGATGGCGCGCGGCATCCTGGTCAACGGGCGCGGCCAGCGCTATGTCCCCGAAGACACCTATCCGGGCCGGATCGGCCAGGCGACGCTGCTGCAACAGGAGAACCAGGCCTTCCTGATCCTCGACGAGAAATCCCTGGAGGAAGCGCTCGCCACCGAGAGCTCCACGCCCTTCTTCCGGTTCCAGCCCAAGTGGGTCGCCGAGGACGTCGCCGAACTCGAGGCCGAGATGGGCCTGCCCGAGCAGGCACTGCAGACCACCGTCGAGACCTACAACCGGCACGCCGAGAACGGCAGCGACCCGCTGCTGGGCAAGAAGTCCCAGTGGGTGCGGCCGATCTCGGGCTCGCTGGCCGGCTTCGACCTGCGCGGGCTGACCGCCGGATTCACCCTCGGCGGGCTGCGCACCGACCTGGACTCGCGGGTGCTGCACGTCAGCGGCGAGCCGATCGCCGGGCTGTACGCGGCGGGACGGTGCACCTCGGGGCTGTGCGCGGGCGGGTACGTCAGCGGGGCGTCGCTGGGTGACGGCAGCTTCTACGGCAGGCGCGCGGGCCGGGCCGCCGCGGCCGCGGGCACCGACTGAGACGCGGGCCACCCACCGGACGGGCACTGTCAGTACGCTGCTTGCAGTGCCACGGGCGGACGAGTCCGGCTGTGGCGCATCCGTGTTGGCTACGACAGATGCAATGCAGGATCGGAGTGGGACAGTGCAAGCAGGTGGGACGTCCGCGGATTACGTGATCGTCGGCTCCGGATCAGCGGGGGCGGTGCTCGCGAATCGGCTCAGCGCCGACCCGGACACCACGGTCGTGCTGTTGGAGGCCGGTCCGGCCGACGACGACAAGTTCGCCCATATTCCGGCGGCGTTCTCGAAACTGTTCCGTTCCGAGCGTGATTGGGACTACCTGACCGAGCCGCAGCCCGAGCTCGGCGACCGGCAGATCTACTGGCCGCGCGGCAAGACTTTCGGCGGATCGTCGTCGATGAACGCGATGATGTGGGTGCGTGGTTTCCGCGCCGACTACGAGGAATGGGGCGAGCTCGCCGACGAGCAGTGGAACTGGGCCGCCGCCGTCGAGCGGTTCCGCGCGATCGAGAAGGTCCAGGACGCGCAGTTCCCCGACGAGGGCACCCAGGGTCCGCTGCACGTGCAGCGCCAGCGCAGCCCGCGCGCGTCCACGCACGCGTTCCTCGAGGCGGTGCGCCAGGCCGGTCACGAGCTCGAATCGGCCAACCGCCCCGCACCGGAGGGTTTCAGCCAGACGATGGTGACCCAGCGCGACGGCAGGCGCTGGAGCACCGCCGACGCCTACCTGCGCCCGGCGATGAAGCGGCCGAACCTGACCGTGCACGCCGAGGCACTGGCCACCAAGGTGCTCTTCGAGGGCACCAGGGCGACCGGCGTGGAGTACCTGAAGGACGGGCAGACCCACACCGTCACCGCGGCGCGCGAGGTGATCCTGTGCGGTGGCGCGGTGAACAGCCCGCAGCTGCTGCAGCTCTCGGGCATCGGCGACCGCGACGAGCTCGCCGAGCACGGCATCGAGCTCGTCGCGCACTCCCCCGAGGTCGGCGCGAACCTGCAGGACCATCTGATCGCCGCGCTGGGCTACAGCGTCGAGTCCGATTCGCTGTTCACCGCGGAGAAGCCGCTCGAGCTGCTCAACTACCTGATCCGCCACCGCGGCATGCTGACCTCCAATGTCGGTGAGGCCTACGGCTTCGTGCGCAGCGAACCCGAGCTCGACCATCCCGATCTGGAACTGATCTACGCGCCGGCGCCGTTCTATCACGAGGGTCTGGTCGAGGCGACCGAGCACGGGGTGGTGCTCGGCGCGATCCTGCTGCGCCCGCGCAGCCGCGGCAAGATCAGCCTGGCCTCGCCCGATCCGACGGCCAAGCCGACGATCGATCCGCGCTACCTGTCCGACGCCGACGGCGCCGACCGCGAAGCGCTGCGCAAGGGTCTGCGGGTGTGCGCCGGTTTCGTCGAGCAGCCCGCGCTCGAGAGCGCGCTGGGTCCGCTGATCTACCCGCCGCAGGCGCCCGCGGACCTCGACGAGACGATCTCGCTGACCATCGAGAAGTTCTCGCACACCCTGTACCACCCGGTCGGTACCTGCCGGATGGGCACCGACGAGGCCAGCGTGGTCACCCCCGAGCTGAAGGTGCGCGGGGTGGAGGGTCTGCGCGTCGCCGACGCCTCGGTGATGCCGTTGATCATCCGCGGCCACACCAACGCCCCGGCGATCTTCATCGGTGAGCAGGCGGCGGCCTTCATCCTGGCCGGTTCCTGACCCGGCGTGGGGGGGGGGGGGGGGCGGGCGGCGGGGGGGCGGCGCAGGCCGCTGGCGGAGTTGCGGGCGGCCCAGGACGGGATGGTGCCGTCCTCG
>NZ_JBHZBX010000004.1:286023-315942 GCF_042755165.1 Nocardia sp. NPDC059177
ACGGGGGTTTGCCACCGGGGGGGCTGCCTGGGGGGGGGGGGTGTAAGGGGGGGGTCGGCCCGGGGGGGGGGGGGGGGCGCGGGCGGGCCCCCCCACCACCGCCTCAGGCCACGGCCAGCGTCAGCGCGGCCGCGGCGAGCAGCAGATACGGCAGCGGATAGCCGAGGTGGCTGTAGCAGCGCGCTCGCCAGACGGTGAGTTCGGCGCCGAGGAAATACAGCACCAGCCCGGCCGCGGCGGCGATCGCCAGCGGCCGCCAGGCGAGCCCGGCCAGCAGCGCGAGGCCACCGGCTGCCTTGATCACGGCCAGCGGGGTGAGCGCCCAGGGCGCGACGCCGTAGCGGCGCATGTTCTCGCGGACCCAGCCGGCGCCGACGACGTCGACCGCCGCAGCGATCAGCGGGGCCAGCGCGGCGAGCACGGTGACGACGACAAAGCTCGTGTGCACGATGTGGTTCCTCCGGTCTACGGTGAGCGACGGCGACCGCCGTCCATCCGAGGACGAACGGGCCGGCCGAAAGGTGACCGATGCACCCGGATGCGCTCGCGCACGCCTTCGAACAGCGTCGGCACCGGCTGCGCGGCCTGGCCTACCGGATGCTCGGGACCGCCGCCGAGGCCGACGACGTCGTCCAGGAGGCGTGGCTGCGGCTGGACCGCGTCGCGGCCGGCGAGATCGGCGATCTCGACGGCTGGCTCACCACGGTCGTGTCCCGGATCTGCCTGGATCTGCTGCGCGCACGCGGCAGGCGGGGCGAGACCCCGGAGGTCGACGACGTGCGAGCCACCGGTCCCGGCGCCGATCCCGAGGACGACGCGCTGCTCGCCGACGAGGTCGGTCGCGCGTTGCTGGTCGTCCTCGATGCGCTCGGCCCGGCCGAACGGGTGGCGTTCGTGCTGCACGACCTGTTCGCCGTGCCGTTCGCCGAGCTCGCCCCGATGCTCGGGCGGACACCGGCCACGACCAAGAAGCTCGCCAGCCGGGCCAGGCTGCGGGTGCACGCGCCCGCGCGGATCGCGACCACCGAACTGGCGGCGCAGCACGCGGTGGTGGCCGCCTTCCTGAAGGCGGCGCGCGAGGGTGATCTGGCGGGCCTGCTGGCGGTGCTCGCGCCCGATGTGGTGCGGTCGGCCGATCCGGCGGCGCTCCCGCCGGGGATGGCCGCGCTGGTCAGGGGCGCCGCCGCGGTGGCGGAGGGCACGATTGTGCTGCGGCAGCGTTCGCGTGAGGCGGCGCTGGTGCTCGTCGACGGCAGGCCCGGGCTGGTCGTGGTCCGCGCGGGCAGGCCGCTGTTCGTGGTCACCTTCGTCGTGCGGGCGGGACGGATCGACGCCTACGACGTGGTCGCCGACCCGCACCGGCTGGCCGGTCTCGCTCTCGCGCTACTGCCCTGACCTCGGGACCTGATTCGGCACGCTGTGCACAATTGCACTCGACGCATACCCGCAGCGCTTGCGGGAACTCCTCGCGCGCAATCGAATTCGCGCCGTCAGCGGGCGGGAACCCGCGCGAAGCCGAGCGGCGGCGTCGGGAGCGGACCCGACCGCAGGTCGTGGCGGAAATCCGGCAGCAGAGGCAGCATGTCGACATTGCGTGCGGCGTAGCAGCGCACCATCGGCAGCGCCCGCGAGACCTCGGCGCGTTCCACCGGTTCGGCGTCGACGAAGGCCAACCCGTCCAGGCCGAGGCCGAGGGTGTCGGCGATGCGCACGATCGACGCGGACTTGCGGCCCCAGCCGATCTCGACCGCCGAGAACACCTCGTAGAGGCCGTGCCGGTAGAGCGCGCGCAGGGTACGCGCACGATCTCCGCGCGCGGCGACGGCATGCAGCAGGCCGCGCTCGCTCAGCTTCGTCAACGTCCGCACTGCCTGTGGGCGCAGCGCGGTGCTGGTCCCGTCGTGGATCACACCGTCCCACAGGGTTTCGTCCAGTTCCCAGACCAGACAACGGACGGCAGGTCGCATCATGGTGCCCCTATCGGTTCGTTCCGGCGCGGTGAACTCTACAACCCCCGATTGCGATCGACCAGACTTGTGACTGGTCACCAACGCGGCCGTGGGACGTCATCGGCGTACCCATAAGCGGACAATCCATTCCACTTCGGGCGCCCGTTGGCTAGGGTGAAGGCGCTGGACGGCGGGGGGGTTACAGCCGGAAACAGGCGAAGGGAACCACAGATGTCCGTTGACAACCCACCCCGGCAATCGCTGACGATCTCCGGGCGGCCGATGTCCTCGCCACTCAAGGATGTCCGGGCCCTGTCGCGGCAGATGGTCGGTCACTTCGTCGCCAATGTCGCCCCCTGCGGCACGTTGCCCGGCGACGCCATCTCCGGTGACGTCACCACCATCACCCGCATCTGCCTCGAGTTCGCGGTCAGCATGCTCGACGGCCGCGACATCCCCAACACGCTGCAGCGCCTGCAGGACGCCGCCAGCGGCTGGGCCAGGGAGGGCGTGCCGATCGACACGATCCACCACTCGATTTCCGAGGGCTTCAAGATCGGCCTGGACCTGGTGGTGTCGAGCGCGTCGGTGAAGGACTACGACAACCTGGTCGACGGCATCAAGGTGGTGATGGAGCTGCTCGACACCATCACCGCGCAGGTCTCGCTGGCCTATGTCCGCGAGCTGCGCGGCGTCGTCAGCGAACACCACACCGCGGTGCACACGCTGACCTCCGCGCTGCTGGGTGGGCACAGCACCTCCACCATGGCCCGCGAGTGCGGCATCGCGATCGCCGACACCTACGCGGTGCTCGCCCTGGCGATCCCGCCGCACCGCGAGGAAGCCAACCCGGCGCTCGACGCCAAGGTGGTGGCCCGCCGCAAGCTGCGCCGCGTCCAGGCCGAGCTGGCCAAACGCTGCGGTGAGACGGCACTGTCGCTGCTCAGCGTCGACGGCGGCACCGTGCTCATCCCGGCCGAGACCTTCGATCGCGACGGGCTCGCCGCCCTGGTCGCCCAGCTCTCGCACGCCGCCCAGGTCGGGATCACCGCGGCCATGGTCGAGACCTCGAGCACCGGGGTCCCCGACGCCGCCGACCAGTCCCACGAACTGCTCGACATGGTGCAGCGCCTGGAGGTCACCTCCGGGCTGTACCGCTTCGACGAGCTCGCGCTGGAGTACCAGCTCACCCGTCCCGGCCCGGGCCGGGAGTTCCTCGGCTCGCTGCTCGATCCGCTGGATCAGTACCCCGAGCTGCTCGAAACACTGCAGCGCCACATCGCCAACAACCTCAACCGGCAGCGCACCGCGCGCGTGCTGCACGTGCACACCAATACCGTCGACTACCGGCTCAAGCGGATCGGTCAGCTCACCGGCTTCGACCCGACCCAGCCCTCCGGCCTGTGGTACCTGCGTTCGGCGCTGGTGGCCCGCAGCTACCGCAGCGCTGCCTGACGATCCCGACGATGAAGGCGCTGCCCGCCGATCGCGGGCAGCGCCTTCATCGTGTGTCACTCGCCGCTGCCGCTGCTGCTTCCGCTGCTGCCGCTGCTGCTTCCGCTGTCGCCGCTGCCGCCGAGCAGCCACGGGTTGCTCGCGCAGACCAGATCCGGGTGGCCGGCCGGGTCCAGCGCGCGCAGCGCGATCGAGAGCGCGCGCGGGGAGTACATCATCGTGAGATGGTCGGAGAGGTCCTGTTCGCAGCCTTCCTGCAGGGTGATGTTGTCGACGGTGGCGCCGGGGCCCGCCTGCAGGAACGTCAGTTCGTAGGGGTTGGTGACCTCGTCGTAGCGGGTGCCGACCACGGTGTAGTCGACGCCGGCGACGGTGTCACCGTTGGCGTTGAGCTCGTTGACGAAGTCCGAGCCGATGGTCTGCTGGATGCCGGAGTGCCCGACGAAGATCTCGACCAGGCCGAGCACGTCGATGCCGAGGTTGTTGATGGCCCGGCCCAGCGCGCCGATACCGTCGAGGCTGGTGCCGTGGTGGGTGGCGCCGTAGGTGATGAGGTTCTTGACCTTGGCCGCGCCGCCGTCGTACTTGGTGTACCAGTTGGCCATCGACCCGCCCTGGGAGTGGGCGACGATGTCGACCTCGCCGGCGCCGGTGGCCGCGAGGACCCGGTCGACGAAGGTGGCGAGCTGGTCGGCGGAATCCTGGATGAGACCGGTGCCCATCACGCCGGGCAGCAGCGAACCGAGGCCGCCGCCCTCGACCAGGCCGGAGCGGCCGTAGTTGAAGGTGAAAGTACACAGCCCGGCGTCCTTGATCGGCTGGCCCATGTACGCGTAGCTGTTGTAGGCGTTCATCCAGGTGCCGTGCAGCAGCACCACCGGGCGCGGCTTGTCGGCGGTGGGCTTGCAGCCCCAGTCGTTGGCGCCGGGGGGCGCCACGTCACCGTGGGAGAGCCCGTAGGCGAACGCGTCGAGGAACGCGGTTTTGGCCGGTCCGACGCCGATGGTGTCGGTGGCCTTGGAGCCGGAGGATCCCGAGCTGGATCCGGAACCGCCGTAGCAGTTGCCCGATCCGTTGCCCGAGCCGGCGCCACTGCCGGAGGTGCAGGCCGAGCCGGTGCCGGCGACCGGGCTGCCCGACATCACTTCGGCGAGATCGTGTTCGGTCGGCGCGGCGGCCGGAGACGCGGAGGCGCCCCCGCCACCGAGGGCGAACGCGAGTGCGCTGACGCCGGTGAGCACCGCCGTCTGCACTGTGCGTCTGCGACTGGGAGATTTCATCGTCTGGGTTGTCTTCCTGTGCGATTCGATAATTCGTCAGCCCTTTTCTGGAGCGGCGAACGAATGGCTCGTCGAAACCGAAACGAACATAAAGCCGGGAATTCACGAAATCGGGCCGCCCACCTTTGTTCTGGGCAGGTCACCGCACTCCCCGGAAAACCCCATGATCGCGCACAGGAATTTTTCGGCTATCTCTCGCGGCTCAGCATTCGCTGCGGGCCGCGACCCCCTGCAACCGCTCGTCCAGCCACAGCATCGCCTCCGGATAGCCGGTGACCGCGCCGATCACGTGTTCGCCGAAGACGCTGCGGTACACCGCGTTCGCGCCCAGCGAGCACTGTTCGTTGTAGAGGTTGCGGGCCCCGGACGCCGGGATCCAGAACTCCTGTTCCCCGTTGTAGATGTAGAGCGGTGCCGTCGAGCGCAGCCCCGCCATCCGGGTGATCTCGTAGATCTCGACGGCCAGTTCCGAGCGCAGCGGATCGATGATGTTGGCGCCGATATCGATCGGCAGTTGCAGCACGCCGGGGATCGCGAACACGCCGATGCACTGGTCTTTCATCGGCGAGGTCGCGACCCAACGCGCGAGATTGTTCATCGCGGACAGGATCTCGGGGCGTTCGCGGCCGATCGCGAAGGTCGCCGCCATGAATACCCCGGAGGCGAGATTGGCGTTCATACTGCGCGAGAGGATCTCGAAATCGGCGGGCACACCGCCCAGGGCCGCGCCCACGATCACCTCGGCCAGTTCCGGTGCGTAGGGCTCGATCAGCTTGACCGCGCCATGGGTGGCGATGGCACCGCCGGAATAGCCGGTCATCGCGAACCGGCTCGTGTCGAAGGCCGGGTCGGACCCGCGCACGGCCCGGATCGCGTCGAGCACCGCGTGCCCGGCCGTGTACGGCTCGGCGTAGGCCATCCACGGACCTTCGTGGTCCGGTACCAGCACCGCGTATCCGCGCAGGGCTGCCAGCTGGGTGGTCGGCGGGAAGAAGTCGGTCGAATTGGTGTCCCAGGTGAGGCCGTGCGCGAGGGTGTAGCCCGGGGTGCAGGCGCGGCCGAGGGCGTCGATGGGCAGATTGTTGACCAGGACCGGGCGGTCACCCGGGCCCGTCCAGTCGGTGGCGGGCACCAGCAGGGTCGCGGTGGCGAAGGACGGGCGGCCCAGCGCGTCCTCGGTCCGGAACTTCAGCAGCGAGGCCGACCGCAGCGGCACCAGCGCCAGCGGGCCCGCGGTGGCCCTGATGTCACGGACCTCGATCAGTTCGCCGGGCGTCCGGTCGGCCAAACCGTCGGGCCACTGGTCGAACATCGGGTCACCGACCGGTGACGGCAGCGCCGCGGCATGCAGCGCGGCCAGCTCCGCGGCGGAATCGCCTGCGGTGGCGTCGGTCTGGATCGGCGAGGGGATGATCCGATCGATCCAGCGTTGCAGGTCGGGCAGGAAGCCGGGCGAACCGGGCTGTGGCACCGGGAATTCGGGTGTCGGTGGCGGCTCGGCCGCGGCGGTGCCGACGGCGAACGAACAGAGCAACACGATCGAGCTGGCAAGCACACGCAGAGATCTCATGGCACACACGCCTTCGGGTGGCGACGGAATCGTCGACAGACGTGACGTGTTGCGGTGCTTCGAATCCCGCCGAACCTCCCCCAAGAACGCCCGCCGTCAGTGCACCAACGGTAGCCCGCGCGGCGGTGCGGTCCGGGCGTCGTGCCCGAGTCGTGTGCGCACCGCCGCCCGATCGCAACAACGCGCGCGGCCGGCGGTGGTCTCGCTCAGCAGGTGCTGGGTGCCGGTTCGCCGCGCAAGCGCGCGTCGAGCCAGCCCACCGCGGACGGCAGTCCGAGCACAGCGGCGGTCAGGTGATCGGGGGTCGGGGTCGATTGGGTGACCACCGGCGCGCCTGCCGCGCACCATCGGCGCATCGTGGCGGTGATCGCGTCGACGGGGATCAAACCGTCGATGGGCGAATGCCATTCGAACACCGGCATGGTCGGCGCGCCGTCGTAGAGCTCGAGGCTGTTCTCCTCGACCACCGCGTGGGCGCGTGGATCGTCGACCAGCGAGGTCGTCGCCGCGAAGTCGAGGATGCCGTGACCCGCGCCCACGCTGAGGATGTCGTTGGTGCAGGCGTTCGCGATCGCGGCACGGGCCGCCAGTCCGCGCGGGTTCATCTGCTCGCTGATCGGAAAGCGTTCGGGATACTCCCGTTCCAGCCCGATCCCCGCCGCCAGCGCCAAGCCGAAGACCGGGTGCGGGCCGAACCCGAGTCCCTCCAGCATGGTGACCAGGTTCATCGGAACCCCGCCCATCGCCGCGCCGGCGATCTCGACATCGGGCGCGTAGGCCGGTTGCAGGGCGGCGGCCCACGCGGTCGCCATGCCGCCACCGGAGTAGCCGGCCATCGCGATCCGGCTGTGCGCCACCCGCAGCTGCTCGACCTGCCGGATCGCCCGGATCCCGTCCAGCGTCACCTGGCCACCCAGTTTGGCCGCGCCATAGGCGTAGTTGGGACCGAGGTGATCGGGCAAGGCCATGGTCCAGCCGCGGCGCAGGGCGATATTCCAGAAGACCGCCTCGCGCACCATCAGATTCGGGTCGTCGGTGTAGAGCACCTTGGACACCGAGCACTGCACGCCGAGGCCGTTGATGATGTGCTGATAGGACAGCACCGGCGCGTCGGCGGGCTGGTTGTTCGGTTGCAGGACGGTGGTGGTCGCGGCGATCGGGTCGCCGGTGGAGTCGGTCGAACGGAACTGGATCAGGGTGACGCTCGTGTCGGGGAACATCGCCAGCGGCGGCATCGCCCGGACCGCGAGCACGTCGCCGGGACGATGCTCGGCCAGGCCGGCGGGTTGGGCGTAGATCGGATCGGGATCGGCGGCCGGGTAGAGCGGTGCGCTGTGCCCCGCCGTGGCCGGGACGAGTGCCGACAGCATCGCCACCACCACGCCCAGCACGACCCGCCCTGGCCGGGCGTGTCCTCTCGCGCCAATCCAGGTCATCCGGTTGTCCCCTCCCGTGTCGTTGCGGTCGATGCCGATCGTGACCGGTACCGTGGCCCGTCGGCGCCGGTTTGCCGAGACATCGGCGAGGCTCACAAATCAGGTATGACGATGCTGTGACCGGAGGCAGGGCGGCGCTGTGCCCGTATGGTCGATGCACCGCGGCGCCACCGGACGAACTGTGAGATATCCAGGCGAAAACCAGAACATGTTCCGCTCGATGGTTCAGGCCCTACTGTCGAGTAGGAAGGCGCTCACCAGCGCCGGGGCAGAAGGAGCACGCCATGATTCGCACCGACGAGAACATCGCCGCGACCCAGCGCCACCTCGACCCGAACGAGATACCGACGCGGCGGATCACCGTCTACTTCGACGGCCCCACCCCGCAGGACGCGCTGGTGCTGCAATACGCGGCGACCCAGGCCGAGGCCTGGGAGTTCACCTCGGCGGCAGTGGCGGCCGGTCTGCTGGTGACCGTCGACGGTCGCGTCGGGCCCGGACTGCGCCGCCTGCCCTGCAGTTCGCTCTGGCACTGATCCGCAAGCCACCGGCACCGCCCGGCCCGCCGCACTAGGCTGGCCGGGCGGTGTGCGTCTACGCCGCGGGAGACCAGGAGGCGTTCGTGACACGGTGGTTCCACCGAACCGCGCAGGCACTGTGCGCGATGACCGTTCTCACCGCATGCGGCCCGGCCGGCGACGAACCCGCCGCCCCCGCCACCACGACCTCGTCCCCCACCCGGACCACCCTCGACACCCCGGTCACCATCGCACCACCCACCACCACCGTGGACCCCTATGCGGGACTGCCACTGATCGACTCGGTGAGCTGGACCGAGAGCGTCGACGGTGCCCGGCTGCAGGTCTACCCCACCGTCGCCGGCCGCAAGACCACCGCGCCCACCGCCGAACAACTCGCCTGGCAGGAGATCCTGGCCCTGGACGCCACCGCGGACGCACCGGGCATGTACGACCAGTTCCGCTGCCACTGGGTGTGGGCGAGGATGGTCGCGCCCGACAAGCCGAGCTGGAATCTCGAACCGTGGCGGCCGGCCGTCGGCTATCCGGCCACGGTGTCGGCCAATTGCAACCCCGGCGGCCCGGAACGCTGACCGCCCGAAAGGAGCACCTCGCATGCGCATCGTCATCTCCGGCGGACACGGCAAGATCGCCCTGCTGCTGGCGCAGCGGCTGACCCGCCGCGGCGACCAGGTCAACGCGCTGATCCGTGATCCAGCCCAGGCCCCCGACATCGTCGCGACCGGCGGCGTCCCGGTCATCTACGACATGGAGCGCGATTCCGCCGCCGACCTGGACGCCGCCATCGCCGGGTCGGACGCGGTGGTCTTCGCCGCGGGCGCCGGGCCGGGCAGCGGCGTCGAGCGCAAGTACACCGTCGATCTCGGCGGATCGGTCCAGCTCGCCGCGGCCGCCGAACGGACCGGCGTGCGCCGGTTCGTGCAGATCTCCACCATGGGCGCCGGCGTGGCGCCCGCGCCGGGGACCGACGAGGTGTGGGCCGCCTACCTCGACGCCAAGACCCGCGCCGAGCAGGATCTGCGCGCCCGCGCACTCGACTGGACGATCGTGCGGCCCGGCAGGCTGACCGATACGGCAGGCAACGGAATGGTCACGCTCGGACCGCCGCCGATTCCCCGCGCCGATATCCCGCGTGCCGACGTGGCCGCCACACTTGCGTCGATCTTGGTCGCGGACAACACTTTTCGGCGGACACTCGAACTGGTCTCCGGCGCGGTGCCGATCGACACGGCGATAGCCGCCTTGCCGATAGCCGAAAATTAACTATCGCAATCCAATTCCCATTTCGCAGCCACCCGCATCACCCCGTCGACAGGGTCGCGACAGCCATTGTCATCGATGAACCGCCGGTCACACGCCCGCGCCTCGCGAGGCCTGGCCGATCACGGGAACACAACCGGGGATTCGCCGCTCAGAAGCTTGAAAATGCGCAGCATCGAGACGCAATCGATCGTGCAGATGTGCTTGCATCCGAAAGTCTCCCCGTCCTAAACTCAGGGCCGCAACACAATTCAGGGGATAGTCAGGGGAGGCCGCGAGCGGCATACCCGGGGTATTAGTTGCCCTGGGTTTGCCACTGCCTAATGCACAGGGGCGCTCATATGAACAACACCAAGGGCCGGTTCGGCCTCGCCGATCGCACTTTTCCCGTTGCCGCGGGATTCTCCAGAGAAACCGCGATCGCCTTCGTCATCGATGCCGTGGAATCCACCGGTGCCGCGACCCGCAACGATTTCGATATCGACCGGATCGTGACGACCGCGCACGAGATGGCCGACGACTGGGACCTGCAGACGCTGGCTCCCGATACTTTCTGGCGGATCGCCGCAGGCTGTATCCGATACTGACCCGCTGGACCGGCACGACAACGCCGACCGGCACGATGGCCGGTCGGCGTCAGCGGCGCTGCCGAACGATCACGCTCGCTCGGAGTAATCCAGCAGGATCTCGCGCGAGCGGTCCGGCCGTGCGGCCTGCACGCTGAGCTGGTCCATCACCGACAGGTACAGCGCCAGGTCCTGCCTGCGATCGAGGTACAGCGCACTGGTGAGCTGCTCGAGGTAGACGATGTCGGGCAGCTCGGGTTCGGCGAAACGCAGGATGGAGAACGAACTCCCCGCCGCCGCGTGCCCGCCGGCCGAGTACGGCAGCACCTGCACGGTCACATTCGGCAGCAGCGACAGGTCGGCCAGGTAACGCAGCTGCGCCCGGTGCACCTCGCGCCCACCGATCGGACGGTGCAGCACCGCCTCGTCGATCACCGCCCACACGACCGGCGGGTCGACCCTGCGCAGGACGTCCTGGCGGAGCTGGCGGACCTGCACCCGGCGTTCGGTGTCGGGGTCGTCGAACCCGAGGGTCACGATGGCCCTGGTGTACTCCGGCGTCTGCAGCAGGCCGGGCACCAGCTGGGCCTCGTAGGTGCGGATCTGGCTGGCGGCCTGCTCGAGACCGAGGTAGGTGCTGAACCACGACGGCAGCAGATCGCTGTAGCGATGCCACCAGCCGGGTTCGCTTGCCTGCCTGGCCAGTTCGAAGAAGGATTCACGCTCCCCGACGTCGTGCACACCGTAGAGGGTGAGCAGATCACGGATGTCGCGTTCCTTGAAACCGGTGCGGCCCAGCTCGAGTCGGCTGATCTTGGCGTGCGAGCCGCGGATCGCCTCGCCCGCGGCCTCACGGGTGATGCCCTTGCCTTCGCGGAGCTTGCGCAACTGGCCACCGAGTGCGATCCGCAGCACGGTGGGGCCGCGGTCGACAACCGGTTGTACGCGACCGATCTCGTCGGGTTCAGCCGTCATGGACGCCGATATTACCGATCACTGGGTCAGATAGTCGAACTCTCCGGCCTTCGCGCCGCGGATGAACGCGTCGATTTCGGGCCGGGTGTAGTAGATCACCGAGCCCTGGGGGTCGCGCGAGTTGCGTACGGCCACCGAACCGTCGGTCGCCTCGGCGAGTTCGACGCAGTTTCCGCTGGGGTTGCTGTAGGTGCTCTTTCGCCACGCGCCGACGCCCGGGCGTTCGCGCTGATCATGGTGGATTCCGGACACGCCACACTCCTCGTTCTCGAATGATGCCCATCGGTACGAACTTTGCAGATGCACGCTCAAACGTTCTTGCATATGCATGTTTCGACGCGGACACTAACACGCCGGACCACACCGCGCACCGGTCGGTACTTACCCGGCGTCACGGCCTGCGGAGTCACCGAAGAGGTGACGTCCAGTCCCCTGAATTCGCAAGCGCCACAAGCCGATCGAACCGCCGACACGCCGAGAGCGGGCGTCCAGATGTTCTTGCATCTGCAAAGGAATCGGCCGTAGACTCGGCGCTCTAGATCACCGGATGGTCGACGGCAGAACCAGCCGGACCGACCCGCCGGCGCCGGATGCGAGGGGCCTCGGATGAGCAGTCCGTTTCGAACACCCCGCCGGATCTCGGCCGGAACCACCGGCCTCGAGATCCCGCGACACGTCGGTGCGGCCGTCGCGCCGCCCACCGCCTGCAACGACGAGCCGCACAGTCTCACCTATCGCCAGGCCCGCGAGATGTTACGTCAGCACGATGTGCACGGACCGCAGTGCAGGCAGTGGCTGGCCGCGGCGGCCTATCTCTCGGCCGGCCTGGACGACGAATAGCTCCGGCTGTAACGTCCCCGTGCTGGTCAGCGCCCCGCCGGCGAGGCATGCTGGTAGGCGAACGGCCGGTGCGACCCAGGTGAGTGGCCCATGCGGATAGCTGAGATCCTGCGGAACAAAGGAACGGCGGTGGCCACGGTGCCACCCGGGACCACTGTGCGCGCCCTGCTCGGCGTGCTGGCCGAGCACAATATCGGCGCGGTGGTGGTGTCCCCCGACGGTGCGGCGATCGACGGGATCGTCTCCGAACGCGATGTCGTGCGGCGGCTGCACGCCGACGGCGCCGACCTGCTGGATCGGCCGGTCACCGACATCATGACCGCGCAGGTACGCACCTGCGGACCCGACGATCACGTCTCCTCGCTGCGGCATGTGATGACCGAGCGGCGCATCCGGCACATGCCGGTGGTGCAGCAGGACCGGCTCGTCGGGATCGTGAGTATCGGCGACGTGGTCAAGAGCGAGATCACCGAACTCGCCGAGGAACGCGGGCACCTGGTCGACTATCTGCAGGGCAGGTACTGACCACCTCGACCGTTGTCGAGGCCGAAACGTGTTGTCCGCGCGTATCGTTGAACGCGTGCACCCCCTCCGGCCCGAGCTCGCCGTCGCCGCGACCAGGCACGCGCCGACCCCGGTGCCCGCCGGGATCCGCGACCGCTTTCCCGCGCTGGCCGAGCCCGGCGTGGTGTATCTGGACAGCGCGGCCACCACCCAGAAGCCGGAGACCGTGATCGCCGCGATCACCGGCTACCACCGCACGCACACCGCCAACGCGGGCCGCGGCACCTACGGCTGGTCGACCGCGCTGGCCGCGCGCGTCGCCGCGATCCGTACCCGCGCGGCCGGTTTCCTCGGGGCGCGGCACCCGGACGAGATCGTGTTCACCGGCGGAGCGACCGCCGGCCTGGGCACGATCGCGCACAGCTGGGGGCTGGCCGAGCTCGGCGACGGTGACGAGATCCTCTACAACCCCGCCGATCACGCCGCCAATGTGCTGCCCTGGCATCACCTGCGCGACACCCTGGCCCGGTTCGGCCGCCGGATCGTGCTGCGCCCCTACCGCAGCACCCTGGCCGGCGAGGCCGACACCGACGACATCCTCGCCCAGGTGGGTCCGCGTACCCGGCTCATCACCACCAGTCACCTGCATCACGTCTACGGCGGGCTGAGCACCCTCGAGGAACTGCGCGGCCGGATCGATCCGGCGATCCTGCTGTGTTTCGACTGCTCGCAGAGCGGTGGGCACCTGCCGGTGGACGTCACCGCGCTCGGCGCCGACTTCGCGGTGTTCGCCGGGCACAAGATGTTCGCCGCGCCCGGCACCGGTCTGCTGTACTGCCACCGCCGGGTGCACGACCGGCTGCGGCCGTTCCTGCCGGGCGGCGGTTCGGGGGTGCGGGTCACCGAGACGGGCCTGACCGGCTCCGGCATGCCGGCCCTGCTGGAGGGCGGCACACCCAATCTGCCCGGAATCCTCTCGCTCGCACCGGCTTTCGATCTGCTCGACGAGGTGGATCTGTTCGCGGTCGCCGCGCACAACCGGGAGCTCACACTGCGCCTGATCGCGGGTCTGCGCCCGATTCCCGGGCTGGAGTTCCTGCCGGGGCCCGCACACGCCGGGTGCGCGGTCGGCTACGGGATCGTCTCGTTCACCCTCGACGGGATCGGCGCGGCCGATCTCGGCTTCGTACTGGCCGATGCCGGGTTCCTGGTCCGGACCGGGGCGCACTGTGTGCCCGCGGCCGAGGACGGGGACGGCTCGGTGCGGGTGAGCACCCACCTCTACAACACCCTCGACGAGATCGACCGATTCGTCGCCCACGTGGCCGGTATCGCCGGTCACGGGCGGTGAGCTACGACCTGTCCCCCGAGCCGAGGAGTTCCGATGGGCCCGTCCCCCGCGCCGCACTACGACCGCCGCGCCGTCTCCCGGATTCTGTCCCGGCTGGCGGCCCCCGGTCTGTTCACCCCCACCGAAGCCAGGTTACCGATGCGGATCATGGTGCGCGCCACCGCATTACGCCCGGAAGCGGGCAAGACGCTGACCGAGTCGCAGCGGCTGTATCTGGAACGGTTCATGCGGCCGTGCCGGCCCGAGCAGGTGACCAGCGCGACCCATCGCATCACCTGGACCGACTCCGCGGGCATCCCGAACACCGGGTACTTCCACACCGCGGGTGCCGGGCCCGAACTCGCCGTCCTCGCCCGGGAGGCCGTGCTCACCCTCTGGCGCGAACTGGCGGCCTCGGCGCTGGCCGAACGCGCCGCCGCGCTGCCTGCCGGCGATCAGGCCGTGCTCGCCGGCACCACGACCGATCACGATCCGCTGGAGATCTTCCGGGTCGGGGTCGAGGCGGCCGGGCGCGCGCTGGTCCAGCACGGGCTCGTCGCCGGCGGCACCCCGTATCGAGACAGCGCCGAATTCGCCAGGGGCCTGCGCGATTCCGGGATCTTCGCCGCGGTCGCGACCCGCTGGTTCTGGGAGCTGCAGGCCTCCACCTACCGGCGCGGCATGATCCCGGTACGCCTGGAGACGCAGCCCGACGGCCGGGTGCGCTACACCGCCGATTCCCTGGCCGTGCTGCGGGCGATGAAGGAGCAGACCATCGCCGAGGCACACGCGGTGATGCACCGGGCACGCTCCGAGGAGGGACTCGACACCGAGGAGGCGGTGGCGAAATACCATGACGACCTCGATCTGATCTCCCGCCAGTACGCGTTGCTGCCGCCCGGTGCCCGGCCCGCGTGTCCGGCGGCGGTGGACAGCGGCGGCGGGCAGGTGCTGGCGACGGTGGTCGACCGGTTCGTCGACGCGGTCGCCGCGCTGGCCGGCACCGTCGAGGTGGTGGCCGACACCACCGAACCCGTGCCCGGCGGTGCGCCGCGCGCTGACGACGGCGTGTTCTACGTGCCCGATATGAGCTGCAGGCACTGCGTGCGCACCATCACCGCCCTGCTGGAATCGATGCGGATCCCGGTGCTCGAGATCGACCTGGAGTCCAAGCGGGTGGTGGCGCCGGTCCGCAGCCCCCGGCATCGGGTCCGGGTGTTCGAGGCGCTGCGCGACGGCGGCTACAACCCCGTCGACGAGGCGCCCGCACCGGTACCCGGCGCGTCGGTGGGATGACCCCGCCCGCCGTCCCCGCCGCGCTCGGGCCACTCGCCGCACTGTTCGTCGAGGATCCGGACGCGGTGCGCGCCGCGCTGCGGCAGTTCGGGTCGCCACTGCACCTGGTGTTCCCGCAGGCGTTCACCGGCAACCTCGCCGCGCTGCGCGAGGCACTCGATCGTGCGCGGCTGGGCTACCGAATCTGCTACGCGCACAAGGTGAATCGTTCGGCGGCTTTCGCCAGGACCGCCGCGCACGCCGGCATCGGCATCGATGTGGCCTCGGCGCCGGAGTTGCGTTCGGCGCTCGATGCCGGGTTCACCGGCGACCGGATCGAGGCGACCGGTCCCAAGGGCGCCGGGATGCTCGCGGCGGCCCGGGCCGCGGGCGTCACCGTGAACGTCGACAATCTGTGGGAGCTCGAGACCCTCGCCGGACTCGGCGCCACCGAAGTCCTGTTGCGGGTCTCGGGCTTCGCGGGCAGCGCGCCGAGCCGGTTCGGTGTCGACCTCGCCGAGTTCGGCACCGCACTGGCGCTGCTGGTCCGGCATCGGGACCGGGTGCGGCTGCGCGGTGTCGCGTTCCACCTCGACACCGCGTCGACCGCCGAGCGGGTGCGCGCCGTCGAGGAATGCCTCGCGCTGATCGAACGCGCGTACGCCGCGGGCCTGACCCCGACCGTGCTCGACATCGGCGGCGGGCTGCGTCAGGTCTTCACCGCCGATCCCACGGGCTACGACGCCTACGATCACGCACTGCGCGCCGGGCTGCTCGGTCAGGGCCCGGTGCTGCACTGGGGCACCAGCACTTTCGGCTATCACGTGGCCGACGGCGTGGTCCACGGTGGCGCGGTGTTCCACAAGTACGCCAATACCGACCCCGCGCCCGCGCTGCTCACCGAGCTGCTCACCGCCCCGCTGCCCGGTCACGGCGGCCGGGAGCTGGGCAAGGTCCTGGCCGACAATCTGCTCGAGCTGTGGCTCGAACCCGGCAAGGCGCTCGTCGACCAGGCCGGGATCACCGTGGCCCAGGTCGAATTCGTCAAGCGGGCGGGCAACGGCGCGCGGCTGGTGCATCTGAACCTGAGCCGCGACGCCGTCACCGCCGCCGACCAGGAGGTACTCATCGACCCCCTTGTACTCACCGAACCGGCCGAATCTGCGCCTGCCGGAGTGTATTTCGCCGGGCACCTGTGCCTGGAGCGGGATCTGGTGACCCAGCGTCAGGTGCGGGTCGAGCGGATGCCGGTTCCCGGCGACCCGGTGGTGTTCGCCAATACCGCCGCCTATCACACCGATCTGTCCGCGGCCGGGGCCAGCATGCACCCGGCCCCGGCCAAGATCGCCGCGGTGTGGCACGACGGCCGGTTCGTGCTGTGCCCCGACGCGGACTACCGGCCCGGGGCGCGGTGATGATCTACTCCCACATCACCGAACTCATCGGCGACACTCCCCTGCTGCGCCTCGACCCCGCCGTCCACGGACTGCCCGGCGTCGAGCTCTACGCGAAGCTCGAATCACACAACCCGTTCGGGTCGGTCAAGGACCGGGTCGCCTGGGCGATGATCCGCGACGATCTCGACCGGATCGCCGGACGCGGCCAGTCGTTCATCGAGGCGTCCAGCGGCAATACCGCCAAGGCGCTGCGGGTGCTGGGCGCGCTGCACGGGATTCCGTTGCGCGCGGTCACCAACCGCATCCGGGTGACCGAGGTGCGTCAGCTGCTGCAGTTGCTCGGCACCGAGATCGTCGAGCTGCCCGGCTTGTCGGAATGCCCCGATCCGCACGCGGCCGACGACGTCTCGGCGGTGATCGAGCAGACCACCGGCCAGGCCCCCGAGCGCTGGTTCCATCCCTCGCAGTACACCAACGAGCGCAATATCGCGGCGCATCACGACGGCACCGGGACCGAGATCGCGGCCGACCTCGCCGCGGCCGGAATCGCGCGGCTGGACTATCTGATCGGCGGTCTCGGCACCACCGGATCCACCCGCGGCACCGCGACCGCGCTGCGCGCACAGCACCCCGACCTGCGCACCGTCGGCGTGGTCTCGGACCGGTTCGACTTCATCCCCGGCATCCGATCCGAACGCGAGATGTGGGATGTCGGATTGTTCCGGCCCGGCTTCTACGACGAGATCGTCACCGTCGACTCGGCGACCGCGATCGAGGCCACCCTGGATCTGGTCCGCGGGTACGGCGTGCTGGCCGGGCCGACCAGCGGCGCGGGCTACGCCGCCGCGCTGCGCACCCTCGCCGCGGCGCCACGGCCCGTCGACCGGCCGCTGGTGGCGGTGCTGATCGTGTGCGACCGGCTCGAACCCTATCTGTCCTATGTCGCCAAACGCAGGCCCGACCTGTTCGGCAAACCCGCCGCCCCGGACCCACCCGGTCCCGAGGAGGCCGCGCCGGTGCTCGCTCCGGACGAACTGGCCGAACTGGACCGCACCGGCAGGCCGACGGTCGTCGACACCCGCGGCGCGATGGCCTATCGCGTCGGGCACGTACCGGGCGCGGTGAACATCCGCGACGACCACCTCGACGAACTGCTCGCCCAGGGCATGCCGTTCTCGCGGTCGCGGCCGGTGGTGTTCGTGTGCCCGGTCGGTGAGACCTCGCTGCGGTTCGCCGCGCTCGCCCGCCGCGCCGGATACGACGCGTTCAGCCTCGCCGGCGGGATCGTCGCCTGGCGCGACGCCGGCCTGCCGCTCGAACGCGGCTGACTCACACCAGGACCCGCGCCGCCCGCCGCGCCGCACTCACCGAGCGGCGCCGGCCCGCGGTGGCCAGCAGGGCGCTCAACGGACCCCGATAGCCGTCGGCGAGCAGCCCCGCGACAGCATGGAAATGGGCCACGAACCGGGCGGCGGTCTCCTCGTCGAAACGGGCGAGCGGATACAGGAACGAGCCGTCGATCCCGGCGGGGGCACCGTGCTGGTCGTAGTGGTCGGTGAGGGCGAACTCCAGGTCGTGCTTGGCGCGAACCACCCCGGTGGGCAGTTCGGTGATCGAGAGTCCCTGCGCCGGTGCGGGTTCGGTGCCCGTGGCGCGTGGAGACTCGGCGCGTTGCAGGATGAGCGTCGCCTGGAACAGCGGGAGCGCGGCGTCCTGGAGCAGGCAGCGTTTGAGCCGGGGGTTCGGGGTGTCGGGGTGGGCGTAGGCCGCCAGCGCCACCCGGCGCACCTGATCGATGAGTTCGCCGACATCGCCGGCGCGGTCCAGGCGCACGCGCATCAGCACGTCGTCGGAGAAGTTGCCCACCAGGTCGTCGAGCAGCCGGTGGTCACGGCCCGACACCGCTGTCGCCACAGTGACATCGCCGCTGCGCGCGAACGCGCCGACCGTCACCGCGAAGGCCGCCTGCAACACCATGAACAGGCTCGCCCGCCCGTCCTGGGCCAGGCGCAGCAGACCCGCGTGGGTCCGCGCGTCGAACCCGACCGGCAGCAGCACGCCCGCCGCCGGATCGACCGGTGGCGACTGCGGTTCGCGCGCGGGCAGATCGAGCAGCGCGGGCCGCCCGGCCAGGGCGTTGGCCCAGTAGCGCAGCTGGTGGGTGGCCCGGCTCCACTCGTCGGTGAACTCACCGAGCTGGGCGTGCTTCCACAGGGTGTAGTCGGTGTAGCTGACCGGTAGCGGCGCCCACTGCGGCGCGGTCCCGGTACGGCAGGCGAGGTAGGCGGTGATCAGATCGCGGATCAGCGGGCCCATCGACCGGCCGTCGACGGAGATGTGGTGCACGACCAGGACCAGGACCACGTCGTCGGGGCCGAGCACGAAGATTCGCGCCCGCACCGGCAGATCGCGGGTGAGGTCGAAGGCCTGGGCCGCCGGCTCCGCCACCGCCTGCGGCAGTTCGTCCTCGTCGACGACACGCTCGGCCACGTCGAGCTCGATGCCGGCGGGATCGGCGACCACCTGGGCCGGGCCGTTGCCGGTCACCGGATAGCGGGTCCGCAGCGGCTCGTGCCGCGCGACCAGGTGTTCCAGCGCGGCGCGCAGGGCGGCCACGTCGACCGGGGCGCCCTGGATCCGCATGGCCCGGGCGACATTCCAGTCGGCCGAACGGCCGAGCCGCGCGGCGTGCCACATCCGCTCCTGGGCCGGGGCCAGCGGCACATGAGCCGGGCGCGGCTGGGGCGCCAAGGGCACCACCGGCGGCGCGGGCGGCCGGAAACAGGCCGCGCCCGCTCCGTGTCGCGCCGTCGCTACGAGCGCGCCGCGACCGTCGTCGTATCCCCCCGATCTCATCCCCGCACCGGGGTCGAACACTCGCTTGCAACCTCCACACCGCACCGAACAGATTTGGAACGCTAACGAGTGGACATTAACGCAAAGTTACCCGATTGTGACTGTGCTCCTTCGCGGACACATACCGCGGGCGTCGGCGGCCACCGGCTGACCACTTTTCGGGTAAAACGCCCAAATGCCGCGTTAGAGTGGCTGCGGGAAGCGGAGTCGAGGAGCTGGTCGGGTGTCGGTCGGAAAATTGGTGTCGTTCGACGGTTCACGGGGGTTCGGGTTCATCCGGCCCGAGGACGGTGGGCCGGATGTGTTCGTCCATGTCAACGACATCGGCCTCGACGAGGACGAGCTGCGGCAGGGCCGGTTGTTCGAATTCGATGTCACCGAAGGTGATCGGGGACCCAAGGCGGTCAACCTGACCGCCGTCGGCCAGGCGCCGTCGGCGCCGAAGTCGCGCAAGGATCGCTCCGGCGGTCAGCGGCTCGGCACCGAGGAGATGCGCCGCCAGATCACCGAACTGCTGCTGGAGGCGTCCCCGGCGCTCACCGCCGCCGAGATCATCACCATCCGCGAGCGGTTCACCACCTTCGCCGACGAACACGGCTGGCTCGACAGCTGAGCGATCCCCGAGGTTGTCGGTCCCCCGACCTACGATCGGACACACACCGATGAATCGGGCGTGCTCGCATCGTCGACACGGGTGACACACACCCGCGAGGAGGATCGGATGGATCTACCGGTGCTGCCGCCAGTACGCCCCATGCTGGCCAAATCCACGCCGTCGCTGCCGCGCGAACCCGGGCTGAGCTACGAGCCGAAATGGGACGGGTTCCGCTGCATCGTCTTCCGCGACGGCGCCGAGATCGAGCTCGGTTCGCGCAACGACCGCCCACTCACCCGGTACTTTCCCGAACTGGCCGACTTGCTGAAAACCGCACTGCCGCAACGCTGTGTCGTCGACGGGGAGATCGTTGTCGTCACCGACCAGGGCCTGGACTTCGACACCCTGCAGCAGCGGTTGCATCCGGCGGCGTCGCGGGTGAACAAGCTGGCCGTGGAGACACCGGCCAGTTTCGTCGCCTTCGATCTGCTCGCCCTCGACGATCGCGACCTGACCACCGCACCGTTCACCGAACGCAGGCGCGCCCTGGAATCGCTGCTCGAGGCCGCGCCCGGCCGGATCCATCTGACCCCGATCACCCACGATCCCGATATCGCGCAGGACTGGTTCACCCGGTTCGAGGGCGCGGGTTTCGACGGCGTGATGGCCAAGGCCGACGACCTGCCGTATCTGCAGGACAAACGGGTGATGCTCAAGATCAAGCACGAGCGCACGGCCGACTGTGTGGTGGCCGGATACCGCATGCACAAGGACGGCGAAGGGGTCGGCTCGCTGCTGCTGGGGCTCTACGACGACAACGGCAACCTCAACCACGTCGGCGTCGCCTCGAGTTTCACCGCGGCCCGCAGGCGCGAACTGCTCGGCGAACTCGCGCCGCTGCGCGAGAACGCCCTGGCCGACCACCCGTGGCGCGACTGGGCCGATGCCGTCGCCCAGCAGAATGCCGAGGGCAGGATGCCCGGCGGGGTGAGCCGCTGGTCCGGCGGCAAGGATCTGTCGTGGGAACCGTTGCGCGCGGAACTGGTCGCCGAGGTGCGCTACGAGCACGTGCAGTCGGGCCGATTCCGCCACGGCGGCAGGCTGGTGCGTTTCCGCTCCGACCGCACCCCGGACTCCTGTACCTACGCCCAGCTCGACGAAGTCGCCCCCGCAGAACTCGACGCGATCTTCGGAGCACACCGATGAGCGCCGCGGTCGAGCTCGACGTCGACGGACGCACCCTCGCGATCAGCAATCCGGACAAGGTGTACTTCAGCAAGCGCGGGGAGACCAAGCTCGACCTGGTCCGCTACTACCAGGCCGTCGCCGAGCCGCTGCTCGGGGTGATCGGTGGCAGGCCGCTGCTGCTCGAACGCTATCCCGACGGCGCGTCGGGCAAGTCCTGGTTCCAGAAGCGGGTGCCGAAATCGGCGCCGGACTGGCTGCGCACGGTGGAGGTGTCCACGCCGAACGGCACCACCAGCGACGCCCTCGTCGCCCACGATCTGGCGCACATCCTGTGGGCGGTCAACCAGGGCTGCCTCGGGTTCCACGTCTGGCCCAATCACGTGCCCGACCTGCGCATCGCCGATGAACTGCGGGTCGACCTCGACCCCTCGCCCGGCATCGGTTTCGACGATCTGCGCCGGGCCGCGGTGCGCACCCGCGAGCTGCTGGGCGAACTCGGCATCGACTGCCGGATCAAGACCTCGGGCTCGCGCGGCCTGCACATCTACGCCGTACTCGAACCCCGCTGGGACGGCTACCAGGTCCGCGCCGCGGCCGTGGCCATGGCCCGCGAACTCGAGCGCCGCTACCCCGAGGAGATCACCGCGCAGTGGTGGAAGGAAGAACGCGGATCCCGGGTGTTCGTCGACTTCAACCAGAACGCACCGCACAAGACCGTGTTCGGCGCGTGGTCGGTGCGGCCGAAGGTGGGCGGTCAGGTGTCCACGCCGATCGCCTGGACCGAACTCGGCACCGTCGTCCCCGACGAGCTCACCCTCGCCACCGTGCCGGCGCGGCTGGCCGAGCGCGGCAATCCGTGGGCCGACCCGGTCCCGCAATCGATCGAGCCGCTGCTGGCCATGTCCGATCAGGACATGGCCGCCGGGCTGATGGACGCGCCGTGGCCGCCGCAGTACCCGAAGATGCCCAACGAACCGCCGCGGGTGCAGCCGAGCCGGGCGAAGAAGCCCGAGTGAACTATTCGGTCCAGAGCACCCAGCCGCTGGTGCCGCCGATGGTCTCGCACACCAGCGCGTAGTTGTCCGAGGTCCGCCCCGATTTGTCGATCGACGGGTCGCAGGGCGCGCCCTCGGTGTAATGGGAGCCCGACACCCGGTGCGGCCCCGACCAGGTGTAGGCGCCGCCCGCGCGCAGGCACAACAGGGTGGCGCCGTCGGCCGTGACGCCGAGCAGTCCGGCCTGCTCGACCGTGCAGGGAGTGCTCTTCTCCACCACGGTGGGCGTGCCCGGCGTCGAGCTCACCACCGGCACCGCACCGGTCGCACTCGGCGTGCCGTGCGCCGACACCACCGCCACCGGCGTGGTGGTGACGGTGGCGGAGGTGTTCTGCGCCAGATTCGGCAGCGACATCTCGAACCCACCGAACACAGTCAGCCCGATCGCGGCCGCCGCGGCGACCTCGGTGACCCCGAGCAGCAACGCCAGCACGGCGATCCCGCGCCCGCGCGGATGCCCGAACGACAGCAGCCCGAACACGATCGCGATCGGGAACAGCAACACCAGGGCCGCGGCGAGCGCGACCATCGCGTACGGGTTCACCCGCGGCAGTTCGGACTGCCTGCCGTGGCCGTCGTCGGTGCTCACCTGCGGCCAGCGCTGGCCGTTCCACCGGCGATCGTCCACATCCTCCTCGGGGTCGTCGTCCCATTGCTCGTACCGTGCCATCAACCCCGGGTCCCTCGTGTCGAAATCTGTCCCCGGCCGCGCACGCGAAAGCCACGCGGGCGATGCCGGGTTACGCGACGAGGATAAGGACTCCCGACCGGCAGTTCAGCACAACCGCCAAATGCGTTCGCGCAGGCCCGCCCCCGAATCCAGGGGTATCGACATCGGTAACGAACCGGCAAACACCTTTGCCTGTCCTGCCGGTCCGGGTCCATGCTGGTCATCAGGGGGACCAGAGCGCGCGGATCGAGCTCGCGAGGAGGACCCCATGCCTGGTAGCACCACTTCGGCAGACCGGCGGGTCTGGCATGCCCAGGCCGGCGATCTGCTCGCCGACGACTACAACGTTCCCGGCATCATCGCGTGCGGGATCGGCATCGTCGGCCTGGCCTGCACCCTGGTCGCCGCGGGCTCCGGGCACATCGGCTGGACAGTTCTCGGGGCGATCGCGACGGCGGTGTTCCTGCTCGGCGGCGCGGGCGCGTTGCTGTTCGAGCATCGTCGCGAGGAACAGATCGAGCTCGCCTACGGCCGCAGCGGACACGCGCCGGGCCACCTCGGACCACAGCGCTACAGCGCGCGCGAGATCACCATGCCGCGCGTACGGATGCGTGGCATCGACGCCTAACCGCGGACGCCGGGTTCCACGTTCGGCATCGTCTCGGTGATCACCGTCAGCAGGGTGTCGGTCAGCAGGCGGTGCACCTGGTCCCTGGTCAGCGTGCCGCGGGTGATCCATTCCCGGCCTGCCACCTTGACCATGCCCGCGTAGGCCAGCACCAGTGCGCGCAATTGTGCATCGTCTGCCATATCGGCGCGCCCGATCATCACCAGCATCCGTTCGGCGGCGGCGTCGTCGGCCTGGTCGAGGATCTGCTGGACCTCCGGGTCGTCGCCGACGCCCTCGTGGCTGGTGACCTTCACCCAGGTGGTGCCGTGTTCGACGATGGTGTCGAGCAGCCAGCCCACGATGGAGTCGACCCGCTCGCGCGGCGTGCCCTGCGGGATGGTGACCTTCTCCGCGCGGGGCAGCGTCACCATCCGGCGGACGACAGCCAGGTAGAGGTCGCGTTTGTTGCCGAAGTAGTGGTTGATCAGGCCGCGGGCGACGCCGGCGCGCTGAGCCAGTTCCGCGGTCGACACCGCCGCGTAGGGCCGCTCACCGAACATGTCGATGGCACAGGCCAGGATCTGCGCGCGGCGCTCGTCGGGTTCGAGCCTGCGCCTGCGCGGCGCGTCTGCGGTGTCGGTGTCCAGCGGGGAAATCGGGCTGCTCCGTCGCGTTCGGTGGGGTGCCGCACGGTTGCGGCAACGGCCCATCACGATACCCAGCGGGTCCGGCGCGCGGCCAATGCGACAATAGACGACGCCCACGCCCCCGCACGAAGGAATGCCGCACTCCCCGATGACCGAGAAGACGATCGATCCGGACGAGTTGGCGACCTGTTTGCGGGTGCTCGAACAAGCCGGGCAGCTGGCCAAGGAGCATCCCGACTCGATCGCGGTGCAGCGCGCGGTCGGGCACATGTTCAAAAAGCTCAAGCAGCGGCGCCGGATCGAGGCGCGCACGCAGGTCGCCGACGCCGACCGGGCGGTGATCGCGGCCACCGCGACCGGCTCGCCCCAGCGTATCGACGACGAGACCGCCGGCATCCCGATCAGCACCTCGACCACCGGTGCGAGCGCGGGCACGCTGCTCAAGGCGCGTCCCTGCTACATCTGCAAGCAGCGCTACACCCAGGTCGACGCCTTCTACCACCAGTTGTGCCCGGACTGCGCGGCGGCGAGCCACGCCAAACGCGACGCCCGCACCGATCTGACCGGCAAGCGCGCCCTGCTCACCGGTGGCCGCGCCAAGATCGGCATGTACATCGCGTTGCGCCTGCTGCGCGACGGCGCGCACACCACCATCACCACCCGCTTCCCCAACGACGCGATCCGCCGTTTCGCCGCCATGGAGGACAGCGCCGACTGGCTGCACCGGCTGCGCATCGTCGGCATCGACCTGCGTGATCCCGCGCAGGTGGTCGCCCTGGCCGACGATGTCGCCGCGCAGGGCCCCCTGGACATCCTGATCAACAACGCCGCCCAGACCGTGCGCCGCTCGGCGGGCGCCTACAGCGCCCTGGTCGAGGCCGAGACCGCGCCGCTGCCCGCCGGTGTACTGCCGGAGATGGTCAGCTTCGGCAAGACCATGCAGGCCCATCCGACCGCGCTGACCGCCTCGCTCACCCCGTCGCTGTCGGCCGACGACGTCGCCGGACTGGCGCTGGTCGCCGGCTCGGCGACCCCGGAGCGCATCGCCCGCGGCGTGGCGATCGACGCCGGCGGCCTGGTCCCCGACCTCGCGCACACCAACAGCTGGGTGCAGACCGTCGGCGAGGTGGAGGCCACCGAACTGCTCGAGGTGCAGCTGTGCAACTCGGTCGCGCCGTTCATCCTGGTCTCGCGGCTGCGCCCGGCGATGGCCGCCGCGGCGGGGCGACGCAAATACGTGGTCAATGTCTCGGCGATGGAAGGCCAGTTCGGCCGCGGCTACAAGGGCCCCGGCCATCCGCACACCAATATGGCCAAGGCCGCGCTGAACATGCTGACCCGCACCAGCGCCCTGGAGATGTTCGAGGCCGATTCGATCCTGATGACCGCGGTCGACACCGGCTGGATCACCGACGAACGCCCGCACTACACCAAGGTCCGCCTGGCCGAGGAGGGCTTCCACGCGCCGCTGGACCTGGTCGACGGCGCCGCCCGCGTCTACGACCCGATCGTGCAGGGTGAGAGCGGTGTCGACCTGTACGGCTGCTTCCTCAAGGATTATCGACCCTCCCCCTGGTGATCGCGATCCAAGCGATGCCGAACCGGAATGTTGATCATGAATCCGGTCGGCGGGCTGGCACATATTCTGAACAGGTGCCGTTCCGGGTGTTGGCCGATCTGATCGCCGTCACCCACGTCGCCTTCGTCGCGTACGTGGTCGCCGGCGGTTTCCTCGCGTGGCGGTGGCCGCGCACGATCATGGCCCATCTGCTGGCCGCGTCCTGGGGTTTCGGGACGATCCTGATCGGCTTCGACTGCCCGCTGACCTACGCCGAGAACTGGGCGCGCAGACAGGCGGGCGTCGCGGAACTGCCCGAGGCCGGCTTCATCGACTACTACCTGACCGGGGTGATCTATCCCGACAGCGCGCTGGTCCTGGTGCAGGTGCTGGCCGCGATCGCGGTGCTGGTGTCCTGGATCGGGTACCTGCGCCTGCACCCGCGCCATCGCATCAGTTCAGGTGCCGCGTGATCTCCCGCGCGATCGCGGCGGGCTGCTCGTCGAGGTAGAAATGGCCACCCGGGAACGTCCGGATCGCGAAGGCGCCGTCGGTGACGGTGTGCCACTGCTCGGCCTGGGCGCGGGTGGTCGTCGGATCCTCGGTGCCGACCAGCGCGACGACCGGGCAGCTCAGCGCCGGTCCTGGCTGCTGCCGGTAGGTCTCGACCGCTTGATAGTCGGCCCGCAGCGCGGGCAGGACCAGCTCGGCGAGTCCGGGTTCGGTGCGCAGCACACCCACCGAGGCCGGATCGGCGGCCAGGCGTTCCAGATCGTCGATGAGGGCGGCATCGGTGGCCTGGTGCAGCAGGCCGGTCTCGACGAACGAGGGCGCGGGTCGCCCGGAGACGATCAGCGCGCTCACCGGCTGCCCGGCGGCGGTGAGCCTGCGCGCGGTCTCGTAGGCCACGGTGGCGCCCATGCTGTGCCCGAACAGGACGCGGGCCGGGCCAGGCTGACCGAGCAGATCCGCCGCGATCCGGTCGGCGAGCACGTGCAGATCGGTGACGACCGGATCGTCGAGGCGATCCTGGCGCCCGGGGTATTGCACGGCGGTCACCTCGACACCGGCCCCGAGGTGACGCCCGAGCGTGCGGTAGTACGGGGCCGATCCGCCGCCCGGCGGGAAACAGACCAGCCGCCGGTGCGGCGACGGCTCCGGACGGACGACCCGAACCCATTCCGTGGCAGCGGTGTTCACGATCGCTAGGCTAGCCGAGGTGAGCTCCGCGCGACACCTGCTGCACGCCTACGAGGCCGGGCTGGGACTGCCCGCCTCGGATCCGCCCGGCGAACCCGATCCCGGTGCCCGGCTCGCCGCCACGCTACCGGTGTGGGCGCTGGCGGCGGGCTCGATCGGCGCGGTGAACGCCGCCGCGAATCGGTGGCGCGCGGTCCGGGGCCTGGCCGAGGTGGCGCCGCTGCTGGATCCCGACCGGATCACCGCGGCCTTCTCGAGCGAGCGGTTGTTCCGCCACGGCGGCGCCGCGCCCGCGATCTTCGGCGAGCTGTCCGGCTTCTTCCGCACCCGCGACGGCTGGATTCGCACCCACGCCAACTACTCCCACCACCGCGAGCGCCTCGCCGAGGTCCTCGGGCTGGCCGCCGACACCGACCCCGAGAAGGCACGCGCGCAGCTGAGCACGATGAACGCCGCCGAGATCGAAGCGGCCGCGGCCGCCGCGGGGGCGATCGCGGTACGGGTCCGCACGGAAGCGGAATGGGCGGCGAGCCCGATGGGCCGGGCGGCCGCCGCGGGCCCACTGGTCACCGTCGAGCGGCGCGAGGAGGCGAATCCCCGCTCCCGCAGCACAAACGCGGGCGGCACGCGCGCACTGCTGACCTCCCGGCAGCCGCTGCGCGGTATCCGGGTGCTCGATCTGACCCGGGTGCTCGCGGGCCCGGTCGCCACCCGCACCCTCGCCCTGCTCGGCGCCGACGTGCTGCGTGTCGACACCCCGCAGCTGCCCGAAATCGACTGGCAGTTCCTCGACACCTGTCAGGGCAAACGGTCGACACTGCTGGATCTGCGCACCGATCTGGCGACCTTCGAGGAGTTGCTCGACGCTGCCGACGTGCTGGTCACCGGCTACCGGCCGGGCGCGCTGGCCGCGGCCGGTGTCCGCGCGGCCGGTCGGCCCGGTCTGATCGATGCCACCGTGTCGGCGTGGGGAACCGCGGGACCCTGGGGTGACCGGCGCGGATTCGACAGTATCGTCCAAGCCGCCGCCGGGATTTCGCTCATCGAGGGTTCGCCGGAGCGGCCGGGTGCGCTACCGGCCCAAGCCCTCGATCACGGTTCGGGCCATCTGCTCGCCGCGGGTGTGCTGGACGCGCTGGCCCGCCGCGCCGAGGACGGCATCGGCAGTTCGGTGCGCGTGTCGCTGGCGCGCACCGCGTCCTGGTTGCTCGCCGCCGGCGACCGCCACCTCGACCACCCCGACGCGGCCGCGCCCGACCCCACCGCGACGGTCACTCACGGCGACACCTGCACCGCCGCACCGGTACTGGCCGGCTACGACGACTACCGATGGCCCGCACCGCCCTACGGTTCGGCGCAGCCGTTCTGGCTCGACGCCGCGGACCCCAGGAACTGACCCGTCAGGTCCCCGCGAGCGCCCGCACCGCCAGCGCCAGTTCGTCACCGTCGAGCGCAGGCTCCCCCGGTCGCAGCAGGGCGAGCACGCCGAGCCCCTGGACCAGCGCGAAATACAGTTTGCCGATGGCCGTGGCCTGCGCGTCGTCGAGTTCGGGATGGGCCGCGCGGACCGAGCCGGCGAGATCGGCGACCGCGTTGCCGAGCTGATCACCCAGCTGGGCTCTGGCCTCCGCCGAGCGCACGATCCGGACGATGTTCTCCATGCTGGCCAGCATCGCCTCGTGATTGGCCGCGTACACCTCCGGCATCCCGTTCCACAGCAGGGCCGCCCCTGCCAGCGGTGACTGCCCGGCACCCGCGCCGATCAGGTCCTCCATCGCGTCGCCCATGGCCGTGCCGAGGGCATCCGCGAGCGCCTCGGTGACGAGGCGGTCCTTGGACCCGAAGTGATAGCCGATGGCGGCCAGACTCACCCCCGCCGCGGAGGCGATGTCCCGGGCGGTCGCTTTGGCGACGCCGCGCTCCAGGATCACCTTGCGGGCGCCCGCCAGCAGATCTTCTCGATTACCCATGGTCACCAGCGTACCCGACGTCTTAGACATTTGTTCTAGACATACGTGCAAGTCCTGTGTTAGACATTTGTCTAAGACATTCGTTCATCAGATGGGACCCACGCCATGACCACCAGCAGCCCCCTCCACGTCCTGATCTCCGGCGGCGGCATCGCGGGCAACGCGGCCGCACTCCAGTTGCTGCGCAGCGGTATCCGCACCACGGTGGTCGAGCGGGCCACGGCGCCGCGCCCCGGTGGCCAGGCCGTCGACCTGCGTGGCCCGAGCAAGGCGGCCGCCGAACGGATGGGCCTGATGCCCGGTATCGCGAAGCACCAGCTCGACGAGCGCGGCATGTACTACGTCGACGCCGACGGCACGGCCTACGCGCGGATGGCCATGGAGGACTTCGACGGCGCAGGCATCGTCGCCGACATCGAGATCACCCGCGGCGATCTCAACCAGGTCCTGCTGGACGCGGTGGCCGCCGCCGACACCGGCCTGCTGGACTACCGCTACGGCGAGTGGATCGAGCGGATCGACCAGGACGACGCCGGCGTCACCGTCACCTTCGCCGGTGGCGGCACCGAACGCTTCGACCTGGTGATCGGCGCCGACGGCGTGCACTCGGCCACCCGCCGCCTCGTCTTCGGCCCCGAGGAGCAGTTCAGCACCAATCTGGGCGGCTACGGCGCCTTCTTCACCATGCCGAGCCCGGCCGACGCCGAACCGGGCTGGTTCCACATGCGGATGATCCCCGGCACCATGTTCGGTATCCGTCCCGACGCCGACCCGGCCACCAGCAAGGCGATCATGACCCTGCGCGCCGAAGTCGACCCGGCGCTGCGCCGCGACACCGAGGCGCAGAAGGCCCTCATCCGCGCCAAGCTGACCGGTGCGGGCTGGCGCGCGCCGGAGATCCTCGCGGCCATGGACTCCGCGACCGACTTCTACTTCGACGAGATCGCGCGGGTCGACGTGCCGACGCTGTCGCAGGGCCGGGTCACCCTGATCGGCGACGCCGGCTACTGCGGGTCACCGCTGACCGGCATGGGCACCGCCATGGCCATTGTCGGCGCCTACATCCTGGCCGGGGGGGGCGGCGCCCCCCCCCCCCCCCGGCCCGGGGCCCACCAGCGCGACCCGGGCCCCGTCACCCCCGTCACCCACAAGGCCCAGGAGAACCCCGGCGGCAGCAACAAAAAAAAGGGGGCC